>NZ_JARIXR010000020.1:0-125865 GCF_029269205.1 Pseudomonas sp. 1912-s
GTTCTCGTTTATTGCTGCCGGGCTGCCGGGCAAAGGCAACGAACTCTTTTTTCAGGCTCATGGCGTCTCTCGTATTCCAGGGCATGATGGTTTTCCGGCGAAGTTAGCTCGCCGAAAAGTGTCCACCATGTCCCCGCACACCCGTCAACCATGTGTCCGGTCCGTACAAAAAGCCCCAAAGTAACCAAAGGGCTCTGCCCCGCCTGTCGGCACCTCGCCTAGGCTCGGTGTTCCCTCACTCCGGCGATGCTCCGCGGGCCGCCGCGATGGGCCATCCTTGGCCCAGCGCGGCTAAACCGGCGTCCTGCCGGTTTACCCGCTCCGCACCACCTGCGTTCGGCCTCGGGCTTATTGGGGCAGTCAGAGCCAGATCAAGATCAAAAGCAAAAGCACAGCGGCCTACAGGCCGGCTTGAGTGGTAGAAGCCAGATCAAAAGCCAAAGCAGAGCCGCTTTTCTGTAGGAGCCGGCTTGCCGGCGAAAAACCTGAGAACGCCGCGTTGAATCAGGATGCCCACGTCATCGTTAACGACCATCGCCGGCAAGCCAGCTCCTACAGGGGGACCGTGCCCGCTTTAGATTTTGATTTTGCTTTTGCCTTTGCTTCACACCACTCAAGCCGGCCTGTAGGCCGCTGTGCTGTTGATCTGCTTTTGATCTTGATCTTAGGCGCCCCGTTAAACCACGCTGGCCGAACGCAGGTAGTACGGAGCGGGTAAACCGGCAGGACGCCGGTTTAGCCGCGACGGGGCAGGGACGCCCCGTCGCGGCGGCCCGCGGAGTAGTACCGGAGAGAGGGCACACCGAGCCTGAGCGAGGTGCCGAGTGGTGGGGCAAGAGCCTTTTGGTTACTTTTGGGCTCCTTTCAAAAGTGACCCGCTGTAAGAGCGGAACCCATATCAGCCATCACCCAAATAACGGATCTACACACCAACCCAATAGCCCCCCCACACGATCGGCTATAGTGCCCGACGACTCTGGAAAGGGAGACCCTTCGTGCGAATTGCGCTTTTACTGTCAGCCTGGCTCATCTGCCTGGGCGCCCAAGCCGCCCCCGTGGATGTCGCGACCCTGGACCGCGGCACCTGGCCCGAACGCCTCAGCAGCCCGGCCCTGTTCGATGTCGCCTCCCGCGCCGAAATCCTGATGTTCGCCCACACCCTGCTGGCCAGCGAAGCCCTCGACGAGCCCGCCCTGAAACAGCGCCTGGGCCTGAAGATCATCAACCAGGCGTCCATCGACGACCTGCGCCGCCAACTGTGGCAACGGCTGTTGGAAAACTACACCTTCGCCCAACAAAGCTGCGAACAGGACGCCTCCTTCTGCTACCTGGTGGAAAACATGGACGACCTGCGCGAACAAGCCGCCAAGTTCCAGGTCAGCGACAGCTCCTTCTATATAGGCTGGGCCGGCCCCAGCCGCGTATTCCACGAGCGCTACCTGGATGAACAGTTACGCAAGGCCGCCCTGTTCCCGCAGATCAGCAGTGAAATCGCGCGCTTCGGCGATCACGAACGCAACGGCGACGAACTCAACGACCGGATGTTCCTGCTGACCTTCGACAGTGGCCCTTCCCCCGTCAGCGGCAACACCGACTGGCTGGCCGACTACCTGCGCAAACAGAAAATGCACGGCCTCTTCTTCGTGCTCGGCAACAGTCTGCAAACCCGAGTTGAAAAAAGCTCGGCCACCGACGTGCAGGCGCTGTACCAGGGCCAGTGCGTCGGCATCCAGGGCTGGCAGTACCGTTCCCATAGCCACTGGGTCGACTGGCAGTCCTCCATCACCCGCAGCGCCTCCCTGGCCCAGAGCCTGATGCCGGAAAACTACGTGCCGCTGTTCCGTCCGCCCTACGGCCAGCGACGCTCCGACAGCCAGGGTTTCTTCCAGTCCCAGGGGCTGCAGGTGGCGCTGTGGGACATCGATTCAGAAGACGAAGCCGGCAAGCTCAAGGCCGATGAGTCAGCCAACCGCGTGCTGACGCTGATGCTGCTGTGGCGGCGCGGGGTGATCGTGTTCCACGACACCCAGGACAAGGCGCGCATCGCATTGCCCTGGCTTTTGCACGCCACGGCAGAAAGTGGACTCGGCTGGCAGGATTGCCGGGAAGCGTTTCGCTGAAAAGCACGAAGAGCCCGGCCCTGTTGGGGCTGAGGTTTTTTCGGGGGGGATTTGGGAGATATTTCGATACAGGCGGACTTCCGACTTTAACGGTGCAATGCCGGCTCGCCTAGTGCTATTCGTCATCCTGAAAAATAAACTTCAAAAAAGCGTCAAAGTGCTTTTTCCTGTCATGTGTTTTGCGGTATTACGAAGACAGACAGCCGAAACCTGCAACACAGGTGGCGTCTTCCAAGACACCTCTTGTGTGCACCGCACTTGACGCCCCTCAAGTGCGTTCGACGGTCGAATCGAGGCGCAGCACTGTCGCGGTATTGCGTCGACTGGCTCCCACAAAGGTGACCGAGTATGGATGATCATGGACGTAACCCTTCTTCCGACCAGCCAATCCTTTATGTGCTTGATACCAACGTACTGATTCACGATCCAAACGCACTGCTTAACTTTGAAGAACACCACGTCGCCATCCCGATGATCGTGCTTGAGGAGCTCGACAAACTCAAAAGCGGGCACCACAGCGTTGCCGCCGAATGCCGCCAGGCCATCCGCCTGATCGACAAGACCCTCGGCGAAGCCTCCCCCGATGACGTCGAGGTGGGCGTACCGATCCAGCGTGGCAAAAGCGGGCCCAAGGGCTTGCTGTCGATTCTGATGAGCAAGCGCAGCGAGCCCAACAGCCTGCTGCCGGAGAATCTGAACGACAACAAAATCATCAACCAATTGATCGACCTGCACGCACGTGACAAGGACCTGCGCCTGGTGCTGGTGACCAAAGACATCAATATGCGCCTGAAGGCACGAGCGTGTGGGATCGCTGCCGAGGACTACAGTACTGACCAGCTGGTTGACGACGTATCGATGCTGTCTCGTGGTTATCACACCATGACCGGCTCGTTCTGGGATCGCGTCAGCAAGGTCGAAACCCGTCAGGACCATGGCCGCACCTGGCACCAGGTACAGCTGATCGACAACCTGCCGGCCGTGCACATCAACGAGTTCATCATCGACGAACAGGGTTTTGTGGGCTGGATCAAAGAGATCCAGGTCGACAAGCTGCTGATCCTCGACCTGCATCAGGAGCCCCTGTTGCACCAGGAAGCCTGGGGCCTGAAACCGCGTGATATCTACCAGAGCCTGGCGCTGTACGCCTTGCTTGATCCGGACATCCACCTGGTCAACCTGACCGGTGCGGCAGGCTCGGGGAAAACCATCCTCGCCCTGGCGGCCGCCATCGAACAGACCATGGTGACGAAGCGCTATCGCCGCATCATCGCCACCCGCAGTGTGCAGGGCCTGGACCAGGAAATCGGTTTCCTGCCCGGCACCGAAGCGGAAAAAATGGAGCCATGGCTGGGGGCGATTACCGACAACCTCGAAGCCTTGCACATGGATGACGAAAACACCCATGGCAGCGTCGACTACATCCTCAGCAAAGTGCCGTTGCAGTTCAAATCCCTCAACTACATCCGGGGTCGCAGCTTCCAGCAAAGCCTGATTTTGATCGATGAATGCCAGAACCTCACGCCGCACCAGATGAAAACCATCATCACCCGTGCCGGCGCCGGTTCCAAAGTGGTGTGCCTGGGCAACCTGGCACAGATCGACACCCCTTACCTGTCCGCGACCAGCTCCGGGCTGACGTACCTGACGGAACGCTTCAAGGACTTCCCGAACGGCGTGCACATCGCCTTGCAAGGTGTCCCTCGTTCGATTCTGGCCGAATACGCCGAATCTCACCTGTAACCACTGACCACTGTAGGAGCCGGCTTGCCGGCGATGGCGTCCTCAAGGGCCCCATCGCCGGCAAGCCGGCTCCTACAAATTCAGCTGTGCGCAAAATTGACCCGCAGGTTTACAATCGGGGCTCCTGATCAGGAGTATCCCTGTGCTGACTCATCTCGATTCCCAAGGTCGCGCCCATATGGTCGACGTCACTGAAAAAGCCGTGACGTTCCGTGAAGCCGTGGCCGAAGCGCGGGTGCGCATGTTGCCCGAAACCCTGAAAATGATTGTCGACGGCGCCCACCCCAAGGGCGACGTGTTTGCCGTGGCCCGCATTGCCGGGATCCAGGCCGCAAAAAAAACCAGTGACCTGATCCCTCTGTGCCACCCGTTGATGCTCACCGGGGTCAAGGTTGAACTCAGCGCCGATGGCCTGGACGCGGTGCACATCGTCGCCCGCTGCAAACTCAGCGGCCAGACCGGCGTCGAGATGGAAGCGTTGACGGCGGCGAGCGTGGCGGCCCTGACGATCTACGACATGTGCAAGGCCGTGGACCGTGGCATGACCATCGAACATATTCGGCTGCTGGAGAAACTCGGCGGCAAGAGTGGGCATTTCAAGGCGGATGAACAATGAGCATCAACGTACTGTTTTTTGCGCGCTACCGAGAAGCCGTGGACCTGGACTCGCTGGAAGTTGAAGGCGAGTTCGTCACGATCGATGCCGTGCGCCAGGCATTGGCGGCGGACCCCGGCTTTGAAGTGCTCAACGAAACCGGCTTGATGTGCGCCCGCAACGAAGAACTGTGCTCGCTGGACGAGCCGCTGGTTGATGGCGACGAAGTGGCGTTTTTTCCGCCCGTGACCGGAGGCTGACCATGGCGATTCGGGTGCAGGTCGAGCCGTTTGATCCGGGTGCCGAAGTTAACGCTATGCACGCGGCCAATGTGGGCGTGGGCGCGGTGGTGAGTTTTGTCGGCTATGTGCGTGATTTCAACGATGGCCGGGAGGTGGCGGGGATGTTCCTTGAGCACTACCCGGGCATGACGGAAAAAGCCCTCGGCAAAATCGCCGTCGAGGCCGAGCAACGCTGGCCGCTGCTCAAGTTGGAAGTGCTGCACCGCATCGGTGCCCTGGAGCCGGGTGAGCCGATCGTATTCGTCGCAGCGGCCAGTGCTCATCGCCAGGCCGCGTTTGATGCCTGCGCGTTTGTGATGGACTACCTGAAGACGCGGGCGCCGTTCTGGAAGAAAGAAAACACCAGCGAGGGCCCGCGCTGGGTGGAAGGGCGCCACAGCGATCACGCGGCTGCTGACCGCTGGACGCACTAGGTTTTTTAACCCCTCTCGACTGTGATTGTTCTGTGTTCCCCGCTGAGTTTGATCACTCGTGCGGGCTTTCCTGATGCTATGGGAATAATCACCCTGGCTGTCATTTCAAATGGTTCTTAGAAAGCACCACGTAACTGTTAATTCTAACAGTTACGTGGGGTTTCGTTAGCGCCTTTAATATGGCTGGGCGTCGACTTTTAACAGTTTCTATTGTTCTTTGTTGTTTTGTCGCTCTTTTATTCAGGTTGGTTGGGTACTGGGAGCGCAGCAATGAAAAATGATAAAGAAAGTGTCCGGTTATCACGTCTTAACATTAGTTCGTCCAATGGCGCGACCTCGACTGATGCGCTGTATGCCAATGGTCGCCATCAATGCGCGGTGATTTTTGAGCTGGTTAAAGAGGTGAAGGGTGATAACGGTGTTTGGAGCCATGCACGGTTGACGGATGACGAACGTTCCTGTGTAACCGTGACGGTAGTAACGTCAGTTGATCATCAACAACTTCCGCTTGGCTGGAGTTGTGATGAGAAAAGGAATATCTATGACCTCGGACTTTGGCGTCGTGGAGCCATAGCGGCAAGGCACGCAGCGGCTTCAGACTATCAGGCGCCTGTTGAAACGGTTGTCCGTTACCTGCGTTTCAATTCGGAGCTGCCTTTGGAGTCGGTAACGTTCGTGGCTCGAGCTGTTCTGGATGGAAAAATTTATACGAGCCACCTTTCCAGTGCAGAAAGGGAGCAGGGTTCGTCGTTAACGATAACCCCGGTGCCTCCTGAACGGCTGGCTAACGTTGATATGGTCTCATTCGTCGACCATGGAGCCTTTCGTTCCGGTATGGTGGAAATGGATGTTTATTATTGGACTCCACCCGCGGGTCTAACATTTTTAGAAAATCGTGGTCTTGATTCGCCTATAGCGTTAGTTGATGAGGGGAGTCATTTTCAGAGTTCTTACTTTTATACGGGGTCCGACGTTCCGACCAAGGCCGGGGTGATCCCAGGTAATAACACGTTCGCCATGCAATTGGTTTACAGCGATGTTCATGGAAAAGGGGCACCCGCGAATGCCTCGGTGAGATTTAATGAAAGAAACACGATTATGCGTGCTATCCGGTTGAAAGGCTGGATGCGCCTTGACCAGGGAATCAACACGAAGACGCCGTGGCGGCTGTTGGATAATTTTGGCACTGAACATGTGTTTTTCTTGAATACCCAAGACACGGGAGAGTCCATCACCCTGGGTGATTTGGGCAATGACGCAGAGTATAAAATTCAGTATTTGCACATCACGCTGCCGGGTGGTGGTACCTCGACCAGTTCGTTGTATGCCAATGGCCGTCATCAATGCAAAGTGGAAATCGAGGCGATCAAGGAAAAATATGTTCCCGAGACTGCTACTTGGATTGGTGTACCGTTGACTGATGCCGAACGCGCCAGTGCGACGGTGACTCTATATTCTGCGAATCGGGATCAACCCCTTCCTGCGGGCTGGAGTTGTGATCGGGAAAAAAACATATACGACACCGGCCTTTGGAATCGAGGTGCCATAGAACGGCAGGAACAAAAGGAAGCACCACTCCCGGAAAGTGCGGCCAATGAAGTCATTAGCAGGTACATGCGTTTCAATTCTACGCAGGCCATTGAGCCTCATCGGTTTATGGCGAGAATAGAGGTGGATGGAAAAGTCTATACCACCAATATGAAGTTGGATGATGTCGCTTTTGATGCGTGGATAAATATAACGCCTGTCAGGCCTTATGCCCTGAAAGTCGTGGATCTTGTCGAGTACGTTGATTACGACGCGCTTGATGTTCCCGTGGCGGATGTGGATGTGTACTACTACACGCCTCCGTCAGGATTGAAGTTTCTTGTAAATAGAGGGCTCGACAGTCCATTGGCGATCAGGAATGAAGGTCCATTCTTTCAAACTTCTTACACTAATATGGGAACGGGGAGCTTCAATAAAAAGTTTAGAAAAGGAGGGGTTGTCATGGGCAAGGATGCTCCTGGCTCGCGAGTTCAGATGAGTGATCTGCACCAGAATATCCCTTGGCTCAACTCTTATGTGCGGTTTCATGAGAGGGATACTATTATGCGCGCTGTGAAATTGGAGGCTGAGTCAAATTATACCAATTACGATACCAGGAGTCCTTGGCGCTTATGGGATAACTTTGGTTGCGAACATGTTTTTTGGCTGGATTGGAAGAACGGCGGTAATGCAATCGTGTTGAAAGACTACTGAGCAAATTTGAAGTGTACGTTGCGTGTTTATAAGGCATCGGTCGATGCGTGTAACTAATGGACCCCCCTCATGAATGTCTATTCGAACGCATTTAACTTTAGCTCTCACTTCAACGGTTCCGTCGACTTGCGCACCGGCCAATACGGTTGTCTGATCCGCCTGGCAACGTTGTGCCCTCAGGGTCCCCTGGAGGTCAGCCGGGACTTTACGCTGTCATTTTCAATGATGGATACCACCAGCGGTGTCTACGGCCTGGGTTGGCGTTTGAGCAATACCGAGTTCGACGTGGCCACCTCCAGGCTGACTCTGCTCAGTGGCGAGCAGTTTCAAACCCAGAGTCTGCCGCCCGTAGGCGGCACGCTGGTGATCAAGGATCGCAAGTTGAAAGACCTGGCGGTCAAGCGGGTGGACAGCACCACATTGCAGGTGATCTATAAGGACGGCACCGTCGAAACCCTGCGCCGTACCAACAGCACGGTGCCGTACCGGATTGTTGCCATACGCTTTGAAAATGGCGAAAGCCTGGACGTGCGGTACACCAGCAGCGGGTCTCTGGAACGGATCCTTAATCACAAACAAGAGGAACTGTTGGTACTGACCTATTCGGGCGGACGCTTGCAGATGGCCGATGCGCGGGTGGACGGTAGCCGCTATGCACGCACCCGTTTTGTATTCACTGGAGACCGATTGACCAGTGTGACGGCGCCCTATGATCGAACCGAAGCGCCCGGTGCCGCGGCGTATTTGTTCGGTTATACCCCGGCGTTCAGAAATGGCCTGGTTGCGATGAACCGGGTGCAGTCACCGATGGGCGGAGTTGAACAGATCAGCTATGTCGAAAACGGACATCAATATGCCAACGGTGCGTTCATCCCCAGGGTGGTGACGTGGCTGAATACACCCGGCGCCACTCAGCCGGCCATGTCCCGTAGTTACACGTACAGTCCCAGCAGAAATTTTACCGGCTACCCGTTTTCGGGCGGCTTTCGTGAGGGAGAGGACAACCTCTACCTCACGGCCAGTGACTACGTTTACTTCACGGAAGAAACCCTCCTGGGGGCCACGTCTGCACTTAATGTGGTGACGCGAACCACCTACAACAAGTTTCACCTGCTCACCGAGGAGCGGACCCTGCGCGAGGGCACGCAGACCCTGCAGACCATCACCTACAACATCACACCCGGTGCTGCCTTCAGCGCACAGCCGGCCAACCTCCAGTTGCCACGGGTGATAACCAAACAGTTCGGGTTAGTGGCGGGCGGGGCTGTGAGAAAGGAAGAGGTCATCAGCGAGACGGATCAATTTGGCAATGAGTTGAGCAGCACCGATGCGTCCGGCATCCGTACCGAGTACAGCTATTACCCGATTGCGGGCGACGGAGCGCGTTGCCCGCCCGATCCTCACGGCCTGTTTGAGCGATACACCCGGCAGGAGCGGATTGTCCCGGCGTTGCTTGGGCCGTTGGTCCGTGTGACCGAACATACCCACGTACGTGTGGCAGTGGGCAGTAGCTATTTTGTCGCGATGGAGTCGAGCACCGTTTCCACCGGGGTCGTGACCCGGGAAACCTATTACGAGGCGGCCGATAACCCCGCCCTGCATGGTCGATTGAAAACCACGACCATGACCCTTGATAGCCAGTCCCATGTAACGGAGGTCAATTACACCTTCAGCGGCGACATGATGACTGAAACGCGCCGTTTGAGGGGGGCGGATGGACAGTGGCTGGAATCGGCGCGCTCGCTGTCGCTGGCCAATCGACGTGTGCTGAATATGACCCGGGACAATGGAGTGGTCGTGGCCTTTGAGTTTGATGTCATTGGCCGACTGGTCGCAGAAGCGATTTCCCCCGGCACTCCACAGCAGGCGCGCCGTACCTACGCCTATCACTTCGCGACGAGCACCACCCGGGCCAACGTGGTGACCACCGATGCCCAGGGCACCCGTGTGATCAGCTATTTTGATGGCACTGGCCGGCCAGTAGCCGTGGCACAGTTGCTGGAGGGGCGTGAACGGGCGATCAGTACCCAGCGTTACGATGGCCTCGGGCAGCATGTAGAAACAACTCAAGTGGACCTGCTCTCCGGCGCCGAGCGCAGCCTGGTGACACGTTATGCCTATAACCGTTGGGGTAACCCCAGCCAGGTGGCTCATGCCGATGGGCGGGTGGCGCTCGATGAGTATGACCCGCTGTTGAATATGACGGTGACCGGAATGGCCGGGGAGGGGCGCATCGAAACCTGGTTCAACCAGTACAACCAGCCGAGGCTGGTTAACCGGGTCAGTACCAGCGCCAAAGAGATTCAGTTGGAATCACGGACCTACGATGGCTTGGGGCGGTGCACGACACTCAACGATGTGGACAAGAACCTGACCGAGTACACCTACGATCGGTTTGATCGCCTGAGTACTGTCGTCGAGCGGCCACTCGGGGCAACGCCCGCGCGCACACGGGTGCTGGCCTATGCTGCGGGAACCACGCAAGAGCTGGTCATGTCCATCAACGTGGATGGCAAGACGTTGGGCACTCGCTCCTACGACAGCCTGGGCCGGTTGAAGTCCGAGGCCAGGGGGACAACGCCGGCAACTACCTGGAGCTACGCTGCGGGCTCAATACAGCCGGCCTCCTGTGTCTCCCCCCGGGGCGACCGGCAGGATTATCGCTATGACGCGCAACTGGACGTGCTGGACCGGATCGATATGGCAGGGCATCCCCAGGTCAACAGCCAATACGATCCCGTCACCGCTTTGCTGCGCAGTTCGACCACGTCCACCTTGATTCACGAAGTGCAATACGACCTCAACGGGTCTCCCAGGGAAGAGATGCAGTCGCTCAACGGCACCCGGTTGACTGCGCAGTACCGCTATTCCCCAGCCGGGCGCTTGATTCATCACACGTCGGCGGCCGGCCAGAGCAGCGAGCTGGAATATGACCCCGCCCGCGGCCGGCTGGTTAAAACCACTACCGGGCAAGTAGTGGCACAACAGGGCTACGATGAGTTCGGCCGGCTGGCGAGCCTGACGACGACCCACGGCACCATCAGCATCGTGGCAAAAATCACCTATGACGACCTGGGGCGGGAAGTCGAGCGTCGTATCGAGCAAAACACAGCATTGCTGGAGAGCATCACCAGCACCTATTACACCAGCAGCTTGTTGGCTACCCGGGTAATCAAGGGCGCCAACAGCCAGGTCGTCGTCAGTGAAACGTTTACCTACGATGGCTATTTCCGTTTGGCGACGTACCGCTGCGAGGGGACTGAGCAACCACAGGACCAGCAGGGGCGGGGGATTGTCGGCCAGGTGTTCAGTTATGACGTTCTGGATAACATGACGCGCGTAGTGACTTCCTTTGCCAATGGCAGCCAAGACACCTGCACCCGTTATTTCCAGGGCAGCGATCCTGCGCGCCTGACACGGTTGACCCACACCAACCCAGTACAGGATCAAACGCTGAGCTACGATGCGTCGGGCAACCTGCTGGGAAGCACGGCGGGCCGTACATTGGCTTTCAACGGCTTTGACCAACTGACGAGTGTGCAGACCGGCGCTTTCACCTACAGCTATCAATACGATGCCGAGGCTCGGCAAGTCATCACCCATCGCGGCAGCGAACAGCCGGTGATGCTGGCTTATTCCGGTGATCGTCTCGACGGCCTGGTTCAGGGCTCCAGAAAGATTCGTTTTCTCAATGGTGCGCAGGAGGTGCTGGCCCGCACCGGCGGCGCGGAAGGCGAGCAACTGCACATCAACGATAGCGCGGGCAGCGTGCGCGGACTGGTCAGTGCCGGCCAGCCGCTCAAGCGCCGGCACTATACGCCCTACGGTGATGCGAAGATTGCCCTGGATGACGGTGTGTCCCGCACCCTGGTGGATTTGCAACTCCCGGCATTCAACGGGGAGCGCCTGGATGTGGGGGTCAACCTTTATCATTTGGGTAACGGTACCCGTGCCTATGATCCGGCGCTGGGCGTATTTGTTTCTCCCGATCCGCTGAGCCCGTTTGGCGAGGGCGGAATCAACGGGTATGCCTACTGCCGGTGTAATCCGGTCAACATGACGGACGCCGACGGGTTGTTCCCTTCCTGGTTGTCATGGGCATTGACGGGGACTGCGCTGGCCTTCTCGATTGTGAGCCTGGGATTCGGTGTGGCGGGGCTGGCAGGTGTATTGGCGATGAACGCAGCGATTGCGGCGGGTACTGCGGCAGCGGGAGCGAAGGCGGTGGTGGGGGCGGCGCTTGCCGCCAAGGTATTGGGGGTTGCCGCGTCGTCGATGGGGTTGGTGAGCGTGACGCTGGCTGTTGCGTCGTTGGGGGTTGCGGCGGTCGACAAGCAGATGGGCTGGGATCGTTCACAGCACATCAAGAACCTCGGCTGGGCGTCTACCGGCTTTGGAATCGCGTCATGGGGGGCGAGTTTCAGTAGTGCTTTTCTGTCCGCGAAAGGCGCGTTTGGCCGGGCTGCGTTGGCGGCCAACAATGAGAAGTTTTCGGGCTACGCCAGTCTTTTCGACACCCCGATCGGTTCTGCCGTCAGCACGGCGGCCAAACAAATTACGGGGTTGAGTTATCAATTCACGCAGAAGAGCGGGCTGACCTGGTTCTCCAGAACGTACGGCGTCGTGGGTTTTACCTTGAGGTCGTTCAATTTCACTCGAGGGGTCATCGCCCGGGTCAAAAGCCTGCAGGGGGGCGCCGTTCCTCAGGCGGACGGCCCGCCCGGTGCCCACCCTCAGCCCTCGACGCATGCCAGCCGCTTTGTGGATATGCAGGGCAGCAGCAGTAGCTTCCATGAGTCGTTCAGTGAGGTGGCTGCGGCTATTCGACGGCCAATCCTCGGTGAGCTCAATCAGGGATGAGAGGGCGTCCCAGGCGTGCGGGGCAGAGCATTGCGGCACTTAGCCCTGCCTCTTGCAGCGGTGCGGGCAATGGTTTCCCGCGTACCAGCGCGGCACTGGCCTGACCCATCGCCGGTGACGTCTGAATCCCATAGCCGCCCTGGGCCGCAATCCAGAACAAGCCCTCCACCTGTGGATCAAAGCCGCAGACCAGATCCCCATCGCTGACAAAACTGCGCAGCCCGGCCCAGGTCCGCGCAGGCCGGCGGATGCTCAGGGTGGTGGCTTCTTCTATGTGGTAGATGCCCGTCGCAATATCCAGCTCTTCCGGCTGCACATCGTGGGGCTCCACCGGGTCGGCATTGGCGGGTGAGCCGAGGAACATACCGGCGTCGGGTTTCATATAGAACGAGCCGTCGAGGGCTGCCAGTTCCGGCCATGCATGGATGTTGAATTCAGCGGGCGCGGCGAACACGAATGCACTGCGACGCTTGGGTTGCAGGCCGATTTTCTGTGCACCGGCCAACTCACCGATGTGGTCGGCCCAGGCACCTGCGGCGTTAATGATGACCGGGGCGCTGAAGTGCTGTTGCGCAGTGCGAACTTGCCACACGCCCTGGGCGTCGCGGGTCAGTTTTTGCACGTCGTTGTCGGTGTGGATTTCACCGCCGTTGCGTCGAATGCCACGTAAATAGCCTTGGTACAGCGCGTCGGTGTCGATGTCGCAGACGGTGGGGTCGTAGATCCCGCCATGGACCTTTTCCCGGCGCAGGATTGGCATCATGGCCATCGATTCATCGACGTCGAGCAGGCGCGTTTCCGGCACCAGGGCCTTGGCGCTCAGGTACTGGCGCTGCAATTCGTCCGGGTCGCCAGTCAAGTCCACCAGCAATTCGCCTCGCGGGGTGAGCAGCGGGTGCTCGGCAAAACCGGTGGGCGGGTGATCGAAGAAGGCGCGGCTGCCAAGGGTCAGTGCACGAACCTGGGGCGTGCCGTAGGCGGCGATGTACAGGGCGGCGGAGCGGCCGGTGGAGTGGTAACCCGGCATCGACTCGCGCTCCAGCACGATGACGCGGGCATGTTGTGACAGCCAGTAACCGGCGGATGCACCAGCGATGCCACCGCCGATGATGATGTAGTCGGCCTCGTTCATGTGTTCCTCCTTGAATTTGAAGACGCTGAAACCAAATGTGGGAGCGGGCTTGTGTAGGAGCCGGGCTTGCCCGCGATGCAGGCACCTCGGTGTGTCAGTTAAACCGAAGTGATGCTATCGCAGGCAAGCCAGCTCCCATACAAGCCAGCTCCCACATGTTCTACCGCATTCCAGCTTAAGGGCGTTTACGCTCCACCGGGCGCAACAAATGCGTCGGCGGCGTTTCGCAGCTGATCTTGCGGCCCAGCAGTGTTTCGATCGACGGCAACTGGTACGAATCGTCTTCACCGGCAAAGCTGATGGACACGCCCGCAGCGCCCGCGCGGCCGGTACGGCCAATGCGGTGCACGTAGTCGTCCGGCACTTCCGGCAGGGTGAAGTTGATCACGTGGCTGATGCCGTCGATGTGGATCCCGCGCCCGGCCACGTCGGTGGCCACCAGCACGCGAATCTTGCCTTCGCGGAAACCTTCCAGGGTCTTGATGCGCTTATGCTGTGGCACGTCGCCGGACAGTTGCGCGGCGTTGACGCCGTCACGCACCAGGCGTTCTTCGATGCGCCGCACTTCGTCCTTGCGGTTGGCAAACACCATCACCCGCTCCCACCCGTTGTCGTTGACCAGGTTGTAGAGCAGCTTGTATTTGTCGGCACCGGCCACCGCGTAGATGTGCTGTTCGACGTTCTCGCTGGCAACGTTCAGGGCCTCGATCTCGACGATGGACGGGTCGGTGGTCCACTGCTTGGCGAGGTTCATTACGTCTTCGGTGAAGGTCGCGGAGAACAGCAGGGTCTGGCGCTCGTTTTTCGGCGGGGTCTGGCGAATGATCTGACGCACCTGCGGGATGAAGCCCATGTCGAGCATGCGGTCGGCTTCGTCCAGCACCATCACTTCGACCATGTCCAGGTGCACGTCGCCGCGCTGGTTGAAGTCCAGCAAGCGGCCCGGCGTGGCAACCAGGATGTCGCAGTGACGCGCTTCCAGGTGCTTGAGTTGCTTGTCGAAGTCCATGCCACCGACAAACGTCATCACGTTGAGGCCGGTGTATTTGGTCAGGTCGGCGGCGTCCTTGGCGATCTGGACCACCAGCTCCCGGGTCGGGGCGATGATCAGTGCGCGCGGCTCACCCATGTAGCGTTCTTTGGGCGGCGGGGTCTGCAGCAACTGGGTGATGATCGAGATCAGGAAGGCAGCGGTCTTGCCGGTACCGGTCTGGGCGCGACCGATGGCGTCTTTGCCGGCGAGGGTGAAGCCCAGCACTTGCGCCTGGATCGGCGTGCAGTACGGGAAACCCAGGTCCTGGATGGCGTGCATCAGTTCCGGGGCGAGCTTGAAGTCATGAAAGCGGGTTTTGCCTTCCTGGGGTTCGACAACGAAGTCTTCCCGTTTCCAGGGGATAACCACAGGCTTTGGCGCGCGTTCGCGGCGCGGCTTTTCCTGGCGTGGCTTCTCGGCGGGTGGTTCTTCAGCGACGTTAACCGTGGCGGGTGTGGTCACCGGCTCTTTTTTTGGCGAGGCTACAGGTGCGGTCCGGCCGGGCTGCTGACCGTCATTGCGGTTGCCTTGGGCGTGGGCGGGGGCACTGGAACCTGGCGCGAGCTGCTCAGCCTCGCTTTTACCGAACATCTTCTTGAGTGCTTTGAGCACGGTCATCTCATCAATTGGTTAAGGAATGTACGCCGGCCAGTGTAATGCAAGAATCGGGCGCGGCGTAGTGCGTTGGTCATACGGCTACACAATGTGTGGTTTTCAGCCGAGGCGGGCGGCCAACCAGGTACCGATATCGTGTATCTCCTGGGGTAACACTTCGTGGCCCATTGGGTATTCCTGCCATGCCACGGTGACACCGCGGGACTTCAAATGCTCATAGGCGCTGCGTCCCATGGCGTTCTGGACCACATCGTCGTATTGGCCATGCAGGCACAGCGCCGGAATTCGTTGCTGGCTGGCCGACAATTCAAGCTCGTCGCCGAAGGTCGGAGCATAGGTGGAAAGGGCAATCACGCCACCCAATGCGCCCTGCCATTTAAGGAACGCGGTGTGGAACACCACGGCGCCACCTTGGGAAAACCCGGCGAGGAAAATCCGCGAGGCGTCTATTCCGCTGCTTTTTTGTTCCTTGATCAGGTCGGTGACCATTCTGGCCGACTCTTCCAGTTCTTCAAGGCTGATGGAGCGCGCCGGGCTCATGGCCTTGATGTCGTACCAGCTGGGCATCTCATAGCCGCCATTAATGGTTACCGGGCGTGTCGGCGCCTGGGGCAGAACAAAGCGTGTAGTCAGGAGTTTTTCCTGCAGGGCTTCAGCCACCGGCAGGAAGTCGTAGCGATCGGCACCCAGGCCATGCAACCAGATTACGCAGGCGTCTGCGGGCTTGGCGGGCTGAAGAATCAAGGGTTCGGTCATGTCTGCTCCATAAATGTGCGTGCGCTCCGATTGAGTGCGTCGGAACGGTGCGCGACGGGTTGATCTGTTAAGAGAATGTCGCAAGGTTGAATCTTTTGCTCTTGACCATGGGCTGAAACGACTCAGCCACCAGTCTGGTACGGGGCTTGCTATGAGAAACCCGATGTCAAGGCTCACCCCAGGCGGTAACACTATCAGTGACTGACGCCTGTGGGATAGCAACTGGACTTAAAGCAAAAACCTCATGCTGTTTGACCCCAAAAAAAGCCAACACGGGTCGATGTCGCCTCATAAGGGTGCGGTGGGGTTCGAGCTCCGACACAACAAGAGCAAAACTGGAGGTTTGAATGAAGGTATTGAAATCCACCCTGGCCATCGTGACCGCGGCTGCCGTACTGGGTGTCAGTGGTTTCGCCCAGGCTGGCGCTACCCTGGACGCCGTGCAGAAGAAAGGCTTTGTGCAGTGTGGCGTGAGCGACGGTCTGCCGGGCTTCTCGGTGCCGGATGCCAGCGGCAAGATCCTCGGGATCGACGCTGACGTGTGCCGTGCTGTTGCTGCTGCCGTATTCGGTGACGCAACCAAGGTCAAATTCAGCCAGTTGAATGCCAAGGAGCGTTTCACCGCGCTTCAGTCTGGCGAAGTCGACATCCTGTCGCGCAACACCACCATGACCAGCTCCCGCGATGCCGGCATGGGCCTGAAATTCCCGGGCTTCATCACCTACTACGACGGTGTTGGCTTCCTGGTTAACAACAAGCTGGGTGTGAAAAGCGCCAAGGAACTGGACGGTGCAACCATCTGCATCCAGGCCGGTACCACCACTGAGCTGAACGTTTCCGACTACTTCCGCGCCAACAACCTGAAGTACACCCCGATCACGTTCGACACCTCCGATGAAAGCGCCAAGTCGCTGGAATCCGGTCGTTGCGACGTACTGACCTCCGACAAGTCCCAGCTCTACGCACAGCGCAGCAAGCTGGCCTCGCCGAAGGACTACGTGGTACTGCCGGAAACCATTTCCAAAGAACCGCTGGGCCCTGTCGTGCGTAACGGCGACGACGAGTGGCTGGCCATCGTGCGCTGGGTTGGCTACGCCATGCTCAACGCTGAAGAAGCCGGTATCACCTCGAAGAACGTCGAAGCTGAAGCCAAGTCCACCAAGAACCCGGACGTTGCCCGTCTGCTGGGTGCTGACGGCGAATACGGCAAAGACCTGAAAGTGAAGAAAGACTGGGTCGTACAGATCGTCAAGCAAGTCGGTAACTACGGCGAAGTGTTCGAGAAAAACCTCGGCAAAAGCACGCCTCTGGAAATCGATCGTGGCCTGAACGCATTGTGGACCAACGGTGGCATTCAATACGCACCACCTGTGCGCTGATCGCTGATGGTTCTGTCACCCGGTGGGCCAACCGCCGGGTGATGTTCTGTTCCATTATTCCTGGGGCACTTAATGCAAAATCAAATCGGCGCACCAAAACAGAAGCTCAGCTTCAGTGATCCAAAAGTGCGTGCGTGGCTATTCCAGATCATCACGATTGTGGCGGTGGTCTCGTTGGGCTGGTACCTGTTCAACAACACGCAAACCAACCTTCAACACCGGGGCATTACCTCGGGTTTCGACTTTCTTGAGCGCAGTGCCGGCTTCGGCATCGCTCAGCACCTGATCGACTACACCGAATCGGACAGCTATGCCCGGGTCTTTGTGATCGGTCTGCTCAACACTTTGCTGGTGACCGTGATCGGCGTGGTCCTGGCGACCATCCTCGGGTTCATCATCGGGGTGGCGCGTTTGTCGCCCAACTGGATGATCAACAAGCTGGCGACCGTGTACGTGGAAGTGTTCCGCAACATTCCGCCGCTGCTGCAAATCCTGTTCTGGTATTTCGCCGTGTTCCTGACGATGCCGGGGCCGCGCAACAGCCACAACTTCGGTGACACGTTCTTTGTCAGCAGCCGTGGCCTGAACATGCCCGCCGCATTGATGGCGGACGGTTTCTGGCCGTTTGTGATCAGCGTCGTGGTGGCGATCGTCGCCATTGTGCTGATGGCCCGCTGGGCCAACAAACGCTTTGAAGCCACTGGTGTTCCCTTCCACAAGTTCTGGGCGGGCCTGGCCCTGTTGGTGGTGATTCCTGCGCTGTGTTCACTGATCTTCGGTGCACCGCTGCACTGGGAAATGCCCAAGTTGCAGGGTTTCAACTTTGTCGGCGGCTGGGTATTGATCCCTGAGCTGCTGGCATTGACCTTGGCGCTTACCGTGTACACGGCAGCGTTTATTGCCGAGATCGTGCGTTCAGGCATCAAGTCGGTCAGCCACGGCCAGACCGAAGCGGCGCGCTCCCTGGGCCTGCGCAACGGTCCGACCCTGCGCAAAGTGATCATCCCGCAAGCCTTGCGCGTGATCATCCCGCCGCTGACCAGCCAATACCTGAACCTGGCGAAAAACTCGTCACTGGCCGCCGGTATCGGTTACCCGGAAATGGTTTCGCTGTTTGCCGGCACGGTGCTCAACCAGACCGGCCAGGCCATCGAGGTTATTGCCATCACCATGAGCGTGTACCTGGCGATCAGCATCAGCATTTCCCTGCTGATGAACTGGTACAACAAGCGCATTGCGCTGATCGAGCGGTGAGGAAGCCTGCATGAGTACGCATACATTCAAACCTGATATGCCGCCGCCGAACAAAGTGTTCGGGCCGATGGCATGGATGCGCGCCAACCTGTTTTCCAGCTGGCTCAACACCCTGCTGACGCTGTTGGCGTTTTACCTGATCTACCTGGTCGTGCCACCGATCCTGCACTGGGCCATCCTCGACGCCAACTGGGTCGGGACTACGCGCGCCGATTGCACCAAGGAAGGCGCCTGCTGGGTGTTTATCCAACAGCGCTTCGGGCAGTTCATGTACGGCTACTACCCCGGCGACCTGCGCTGGCGCGTGGACCTGACCGTGTGGCTGGCCATTGTCGGCGTGGCGCCGTTGTTCATCTCGCGCTTTACCCGCAAGGCGGTCTACGGCCTGAGCTTTTTGGTGGTGTACCCGATCGTTGCCTACTTCCTGCTGCACGGCGGGATCTTCGGCATGACCAACGTTGCCACCAGCCAGTGGGGCGGCCTGATGCTGACCCTGGTGATCGCCACCGTCGGCATCGCCGGCGCCTTGCCATTGGGCATTGTGCTGGCGCTGGGGCGGCGGTCGAACATGCCGGCGATTCGTGTGGTCTGCGTGACCTTTATCGAGTTCTGGCGCGGTGTGCCGTTGATCACGGTGTTGTTCATGTCGTCGGTGATGTTGCCGCTGTTCCTGCCGGAAGGCATGGGCATCGACAAGTTGCTGCGGGCGTTGATCGGCGTGATCCTGTTCCAGTCGGCCTACGTGGCCGAAGTGGTGCGCGGCGGTTTGCAGGCGATTCCCAAGGGGCAGTACGAAGCGGCTGCCGCGATGGGCCTGGGTTACTGGCGCAGCATGGGCCTGGTGATTTTGCCCCAGGCGCTGAAGATGGTGATCCCGGGCATCGTCAATACGTTTATCGCGTTGTTCAAGGACACCAGCCTGGTGATCATCATCGGCCTGTTCGACCTGCTCAACAGCGTCAAGCAAGCCGCCGCCGACCCGAAATGGTTGGGCATGGCCACTGAAGGCTACGTGTTCGCCGCCCTGGTGTTCTGGATTTTCTGTTTTGGTATGTCCCGCTATTCCATTCATTTGGAACACAAGCTGGACACAGGCCACAAGCGTTAGGAGTTTTGTGATGAGTGAAGCGATCAAACAGCCTGTGAGCCCTGAAGGCATTATTCAGATGCAGGGCGTCAACAAGTGGTATGGCCAGTTCCACGTGTTGAAAGACATCAACCTGAACGTCAAGCAGGGCGAGCGTATCGTGCTGTGCGGCCCGTCGGGTTCCGGCAAGTCCACCACCATCCGCTGCCTCAACCGCCTGGAAGAGCACCAGCAGGGCCGCATCGTGGTCGATGGCGTGGAACTGACCAACGACCTCAAGCAGATCGAAGCGATTCGTCGTGAAGTCGGCATGGTGTTCCAGCACTTCAACCTGTTCCCGCACCTGACCATCCTGCAGAACTGCACGCTGGCGCCGATGTGGGTGCGCAAGATGCCCAAGCGCAAGGCCGAAGAAATTGCCATGCACTACCTTGAGCGTGTGCGTATTCCGGAACAGGCCCACAAGTTCCCGGGGCAACTGTCCGGCGGCCAGCAACAGCGCGTGGCGATTGCCCGTGCGCTGTGCATGAAGCCGAAAATCATGCTGTTCGATGAGCCGACTTCGGCACTCGACCCGGAGATGGTGAAGGAAGTGCTCGACACCATGATCGGGCTGGCGGAAGACGGCATGACCATGCTCTGCGTGACCCACGAAATGGGCTTCGCCCGCACCGTGGCCAACCGCGTGATCTTCATGGACAAGGGCGAGATCGTTGAACAGGCGGCGCCGAATGACTTCTTCGACAACCCGCAGAATGATCGGACCAAGTTGTTCTTGAGCCAGATTTTGCATTGATGCGGGAGTAACGCTTAAAAATAAACCCGGCCTTGTGCCGGGTTTTTTGCGGGTCAGGCCACCGTAAGACTTTCATGTTCTTTGTGCTCGGTGTATTTAAACGCTCCTCGCAGGTCGGCACCTTCGGCCAGGGCCTTTGCGTCAGCGAGCAAATGCGGGTAACGATCCAGGAGGCGCATCAGCAGCATCAATGCCTTTGGCGGAAGAATCTCGCCGCGCTCGTAACGCGAAAATGCGTTGTGGCCGCCACCGGACAGCAGTTGCACGGTTTCTTTTTGCGTAAGGTGTAGTTTGCGACGGATACGCTTCATCTCGGCGCCGATCATTTGCCGGGCCGCGATAACCAGTTCATCGCCAGCTTGCCCGTGGCGCTCCGAGCTTTCGGGATCCCATTCGATTTCTCCGCACGTCTGGCACTCCCAACCAGAAAGATTATCGACACGGCGCTCCATGCCCTTGATGCTCATGGTTTCGCCGCGCCCTTCGAAATGTGTCATGCCCTCACGCGCGCCGCAGCTGAAACATTGCTGGGTTTTCATGGGTTTTTCTCCTTAAAGGAGATTACGGGTGGGCCGCCGGCAGGGCGGTACGTCACCTTTATATAAATCTCCAGATCTTTTGAGTTCGTGTGGTACACGTCCTGCCACACTCGATGGTCTTCATGGGTGGTCATCGATTTGTACAACATCTTGGTTTGCAGCTCGAAAATGACTTCCTGCATCTCTTCGATAGTCAGGCCCATCTCCTGGCCGGTCCTTTCTGCGGTATTGGTAAATGCTTTCTTCCCAAGCCGCCTGACATCCGCTTTTATCGCCGCCAAATCGTAATGAGGTGTGTACTTTTCCATAAGACACCTGAGGCCGAAATTACCCTCTAAGGGTAATTTTATCAATCGGAAATCCCGCTCCATTTGTTACCCAACCAACCCTAGTGCGTTGCCTTTGTAGGCAACTCCTAATAGGCTGTGGGAAAATTCATCCTATGATTGGACGAAAGCTCAGATCCCATGACAGACATCGCCCCTCTCATCAAACGCTCCCTCGTCGACCTGGCCTTGGACCAGTTGCGCCAGCGCATCACCCAAGGCGTGTGGGCGATCGGCGAGCGCCTGCCCACCGAGCCCGAGTTGTCTGCCGAGTTGGGCATCAGCCGTAACACCGTGCGCGAAGCCATGCGGGTGTTGGCGTTCTCCGGGTTGATCGAGATCCGCCAGGGCGACGGCAGCTACCTGCGCTCCATGACCGACCCGCTGGGCGCAATGAAAGCCTTGTCCCACTGCACCCTGGCCCAGGCCCAGGAGACACGGCAGATTCTTGAGGTCGAGGCCATAGGACTGGCGGCGTCAAGGCGTACGGATGAAGACCTGATCGCCTTGCGCGCGGCGCTGAAAGCCAGCGGCGAGCATTACCACGGCGACCTGGAGCACTACATCAGCTGCGACCTGGTGTTCCACAAACGCCTGGTGGACGCCGCCCACAACCCGGCCTTGAGCGAGCTGTACCAGTACTTCTCCAGCATCGTCGGCGCGCAACTGCGCCAGACCCTGAACATCAAGCCCCGTCGGCAAGCGGTGTTCGATTTGCACGGCGCCTTGCTCGATGCCGTGGAGCAACAGGACCCGGAGCGCGCCAAGGCCCTGTCCCGGCAGTTGATCAATGAACCTTGAACCCGAGAACCTCATGCCCCGTTCAGAAAACGCCCTTGAAGAACTGCTGATCGATGCCGAAGCCGACGACGATGAGGTCCAGCACAGCCCGCCGGTGGTGAGTCGCCCGTGGTTGTTGCTGCTGGGCCTTATCCTGGTGGCGCTGAACCTGCGCCCGGCGCTGTCGAGCATGTCGCCGCTGCTGGCTGAGGTATCGAACAGCCTCGGTTTGTCGGCGGCCAAGGCCGGACTGCTGACCACCTTGCCGGTGTTGTGCCTGGGCCTGTTTGCGCCGCTGGCACCGATCCTGGCCCGGCGTTTTGGCGCCGAGCGCGTGGTGCTGGGGATCCTGTTGACCCTGGCGGGCGGCATCATCCTGCGCAGTTCATTCGGTGAGGTCGGACTGTTCGCCGGCAGCCTGCTGGCGGGTGCGAGCATTGGCATCATCGGTGTGTTGCTGCCCGGCATCGTCAAGCGCGACTTCGCCAAACAGGCGGGCACCATGACTGGCGTGTACACCATGGCCCTGTGCCTGGGCGCGGCGCTGGCGGCGGGGTCCACGGTGCCGCTGAGTCACTACTTTGGCGACAGCTGGAACATCGGCCTGGGGTTCTGGATCCTGCCGGCGTTGATCGCTGCACTGTTCTGGCTGCCGCAAATCGGCCAGAAGCACGGCGCGCACTCTGTGGCTTATCGGGTGAAGGGCCTGTTGCGTGACCCGCTGGCCTGGCAGGTGACCCTGTACATGGGCCTGCAATCGTCCCTGGCCTACATCGTGTTTGGCTGGTTGCCTTCCATCCTGATCGGGCGTGGCTTGACCGCCACCCAGGCCGGCCTGGTGCTCTCGGGGTCGGTGATCGTGCAACTGGCCAGCTCCCTGGCTGCGCCGTGGCTGGCCACTCGCGGCAAGGATCAGCGCCTGGCCATCGTGGTGGTGATGGTGCTGACGCTGGGTGGCCTGTTCGGTTGCCTGTATGCGCCGCTGGACGGTTTGTGGGGCTGGGCGATTCTGCTGGGCCTGGGCCAGGGCGGTACGTTCAGCCTGGCACTGACCTTGATCGTGCTGCGTTCGCGCGATGCCCACGTCGCCGCCAACCTGTCGAGCATGGCCCAGGGCATCGGTTATACCCTGGCGTCCATGGGGCCGTTCGCGGTGGGCCTGGTGCATGACTGGACCGGCGGCTGGGCCGCCGTGGGCTGGATTTTCGCGGTGATCGGCCTGGGTGCGATTGTCGCCGGGCTGGGCGCGGGACGTTCGCGGTACGTTCAGGTGACCAGCGAAAAGGTTTAGCGCGCAGGGCTACAGGTACACGATTTGAAGGCTGCCCGAGCCATCGATGCGTACGTCGGTGCTCAGGTCCAGGTTTTTCAGGGCCGCGAGCACCACCTCGACCTTCAGCAAGGTATTCAGGTTCTGAATCGCTGACGGCCCGGCGGTGCTGCCTTCGGTGTCGGTAAAGGCCAGGTAGCTCTGTGAACCGATGTCGATAGGCCGCAGGTTGGCCGGGCGCCAGGCGACGCCGCCCGTGGTGGATTCGGTGCCATAGATTTGCGCCACGCTGTCGACCACGGTGAGTGTCGGGTCGAAACTCACCGAGAACAGGCCCACCTTGTTGCCGCTGTTATCCAGGCCCAATCCGTAGTAGATCTCGCTGTTGACGTTCGCCGAGCCGTCGCGGTTGTCCGTCATGAGCAGGGCGAAACGGGTCGGACCGTTGCAACTGATGCCCAGGCTCAATTGGCGCAGGGGCAGGCGTGTGCCTGTCTCGATGTTCAGGTCCTGATGGGAAATTCTCCCCAGATTGACCACGCCCCCACCGGACAGCGTCGGGGTGCAGGCCAGCGGGGTGATGCGGCCCTTTACCGTCAATTCGACGGTGGAGGCGGCGTGTGCCATGGGCGGGATCAGCAAGAGTGCGGTGGAGAGTGCAATGCCGTAAAGGTTCATGGGTGGGTCCTCGATAGACGTTACAGGTAAATGATTTCGATGGTGCCCGAGCCGTTCAGGTGCACATCGTTGCGCAGGTCCATGGTTTGGCTGGGGGCCAGGATCGCTCTGATTTGCAGGCTGCCGGAGAGGTTCTGGATGGATACCGGGCCGCCGTTGTCGCCGGCACGGTCGGTGAACCCCAGGTAGCTGTTGGCGCCGAGGGGAATCGTCTGGGAGCTGGAGGTGCTCCAGGCGCGACCGGCGGTGGTGGAGTCGGTGCGGTACAGCGAGGCTAGGGTGTCGGCGCTGAAGTTCGCGGGGTCGACCTGCACGTAGAAGCGCCCGATCTTGTTGCCTGCGCCGTCCAGGTCCAGGCCGTAGGAGGTTTCATCGGTGCCGCCGGTGGCCGAGCCGTTGCGGTTGTCCTGCATGCGCACGGCGAACGGGGTGGCGGCATCGCAGGCGACGGAAAACAGCAGGTTTTTGGTCGCCAGCACGGTTTCTCTTTCAACGTTGAGCGCCTTGGCCGACAGCGTGCCGTAACTCACCACGCCACCGTTGGACAAGCTCGGGACGCAGGCGGCGGGCACGACGTGTGCACGCAGGGCCAGCTCGCGCGCACGGCCGGTGTTGACCGCATCGATCAGGCCGCTGGCTTCCCATGAGGTTGCGTCCTGGACCAGGGTGGCGCCCGCATCGGCCCAGGCGCGTACGGTCAATTGCAGCGCCAGGCTGTTGCCCGGCACCACCGCGCCGGCCCGCACCGGCGCGATGCCATAGCCAGGCCGCCAGTTGAGTACCGCGCTGGTGTCGGTGGGTGATTGGCCCGGGGCGCTCAACAGTCCCAGCTCCACGGCCTGGCCGTCGACGACGGCGTCGCTGAGCTGTATCTGAAAGTTGCCGCGTTCGGTAAACCGCAGCCGCTCGGCGCTGGCCGCCAGGCCACGGTAGAACAGGCTCAAGTCGGTGGGCTGCGGGCAGTTGAGCGTCAGGCTCAGCCGGCGTTCGCCGACCAGCTGTTGGCCCGCCGGGTCGTGGCGGGCGGTGCGGCTCAGTTGGCCGAAATCCAGCAGCGATTCACTGAGGTTCAGTTGGCACTCGTCCAGCGCCTGGGCGTTGGAAGCCATGCCGAGCAGCAGTAAGGTCGCCAGTCGTTGCAGGGTTTTATCAAGGTTCATGGCACAGTCCTCAAGGCGTCTGGCAGCGGGCGGGGGCGGTTTCGAAATACACCTGCGGGTCAGCCTTTTCCGCGAGTTTGAAGCGCAACCGGCAGCGGTTCATGCCGGGGGCGTTTACCCACAGCGAAGGTTGATCGAGCACGTTGGGCAAAAACACTTGGCTGTTGTCCTGCACCAGCGTCACGAACGCCCCCTGATCGTCGGTCACCGACGCACCGCGAGGCAGCGGTTGGCCCTGATCCGTACTGACGGTGAGCAACACGCGGCGCGTCATCGTCACGCCGAAGTCGAGTTTGTCCACCGCTCCGCGTCCGGCAGAAACCATCGCCAGGCCGTTGCTGATATCGGCGTTGCGAGGCAGTGAACGGGTCTGCACTTCCACCGCGCTGCTGCCATAGGCCGTCACTTGCGGCACCACGGCCTGGCCTTGCCAGTCGGTCCAGACCGGGCCGCTGGGGGTGTTGACCTTGATGCCGGGCATGTCGCCGACCGACAGCACGGCGAAGGTCTCGCGTACCGGGTAAGGCGACAGGGTGACGCCGCCGTCATGCACCACCACGCCGCCGCGGGCACCGCCCTGATAGCTGGATTGATCTGCGTTGGAGCGGGTGTAGTTGAAGTCGAACTGGCTGTAGCGCGGCAAGTACGAAACCCCCAGCGAGCTTTCCACTTCCTGGTCACGGCTGTCGTGCTCGGCGGCAACCCGGTAGCTGAACTGGTCATTGACCTGCTCGTTCAGGCCCACGCCGATGCGGTGCTCGCCCCCCGAGTTGCGCAGCCAGGAACGGCCGCGACGGTTCTCACCCAATGGAACGCTGACCGTGAAGTACAACGCGTTGTCCTGATAATTCTGGCCGCCCATCTGGCGTTCGCCGCTGGCGGAAATCGACACGCCCCTGACGTTGGTGCCCCAGGAGGCGAAGAGGCGGCTGCTGTCATCACCGTCAAATGTGCTGGAGCGAGACGCACCGCCGCTGAATGCGCCCAGCCAAGGATGGGTCCAGGACAGCGCCAGGCTTTGTTGGTCACGGTAACGGTGGCGGGTGTTGCGGCGGGTTTCCCGCTCGTTCTGGTAGACCGTTTCTTCCAGTTCACGATACCCGGGTGTGCGGTAGGAGTTGGCTGCCGTGAATGACCATTGCTCGCCCAGCCGCTGGGTCCAGGACAGGTCGGTTTGCAGCCCGCGTTCGGCTTCGTCCAGCCGTGCGTCGGTGGCCTGGGTGGAGAGTTGGATCTGGCCATCGGCCCACGGCAGCCAGCCGAGGTTCAACCCGGCGGAGCGATAATCACTGGCCAATAACGTGCCGGCCCCCAGGCTCAGCCGCGGGTGCAGCGCACCGCTCCAGCCGGCGCTGACGACCCAGGGATCGCTGCCATCGGCGTCGCCGACGTTGCGTACGCGCCCGGCCCCGATTGAATAGCCGGGTGCAGGCAGGCCAATCCCGAGCAGGGCCGCCGGCACGGTATAACGCCGTTCGCCACCCGAGGTTTCCTTGACCGTGACTTCCACATCCGAACGGTTATTGAGGCGCCTCACATCGGTCAGGGAAAATGGGCCGGCGGGCACTACGGTGGAGTGGATAAGTGCACCGTTCTGGCGGATTTCCACCTGGGCGGGGCTGTTGGCGATGCCGTCAATGGTTGCGCCCTGGTGCTGATCCTGCAGCGCCTGTTCAGTGAACACCTGCGTGCCGGTGATCTGCGCACCCGGCAGCACCGGGTTGTAGAGGTTGATCTGGCCGGTCTGGAGCACCGCCTGATGACGGGCAAAGGTGCGTTGCGCATAGGCTTCCAGGTGCGTGCTGCTTGAGCGGTCATCCTGCCAGGTCTGTACCTGCCGGCTGCGCACGATCCAGTCGCCGGCATTGAAGCCGACCTCGGTGTTGGCGGAGCCGAAACGGTTGCTGTCGTCATTGAACCGGTTGTAGACGCCACTCATGTCGTAGTTGAGCAGGGCGGCGACACCGCCGGTCTGGTAGCCGGAAATGTCTTGCTGGCGCGGGCGCAAGGCGTCGGTCGGCACCACCAGCGCCACGCTGAGGGTGGCGGGGTCTTGTTCAACCACGGTCTGCGGATAGGCCTTGATGAAATCATGGCAGCGCGGGTTGTCGTCGGGGACGATCAGGTTGGCCGCGTCGAGCAGCGGGCGATCAAAACACAGGGTGCCGTGCTCATCGAACTGTGCGTTGATTCGTCCTTGCCGCTGGCCGTTCACAGCGAGGCTGACGGCGTGCACGCCAGCGGTGAAGCGGGGTGTTTCCAGCAGCAATTTGGCCAGCGCCGGATCGATGCCGCGCTGGTGCAAGGTCTTTGCGTCGAACTGGCCCTGGCTGTCGGCCCAGGCCGGGGCAAGCCAGAGCAGGTTGATCAGCGGGAGCGCGGCCCTGCTTAAGAGCGTACGCGCCAGGGTGCGTTGCGAACCGTCGCGCACGGCTTCGCCGTCACGGTACTTCAATACTGTTTTCACGAAGGACACTCGGATTGTTGGGGGCGCGCAGCCTCGCTGCGTGCGGCTCCCGGCCTGTTGGGTGGTGACCGTCATGGCGCGGTCACTTCATTTTTATGGTGCGTCGGATCTCTTGAGTGGAGGGGCAATCGGCGCGTCATAGGCGGCGACCGCAAAGCCGTATACCGTCGCCGGTTGCAGGCGCACGCTGCTCGCGGCCTGCGCAGCGACACCCATCGTCAGGTGTTCGCCGGGCAAAATGTAGGTGCGGGGCAGCATCGCCCGCTGCTTGCCGGGCAGCAGTTGCAGCTCCTGGGCCAGGCGCACGACATACGGGGTGTCGTTGAGGACACTGAGTTCGTTGTTGTTCAGCGACCAGCTCAAGCCGGTCCAGGGCGTGCGATTTTGCGCCAGGCCCTTGGGGTGAATGATCACCGGCAGGTTCTGGCGCACGGTCACGCCAACCCGTGCATGCCCGGCCTCGGCGGGCGCCCGGTCCTGGGGCATGCCTTCGAAGATCGCGCGCTTGAGTCGTTGAGTGGTCAGGGGTTGCCGGTTCTGCAAAATGAAGCGCACCAGTTGGGATGCAGAGGGGTTCACCCTGGCCAGCGGCGGGGTGACCACCAGCAGGCTCTCGGTGTCTTCGGGCACGTTTTCCAGGGTGACGTGCAGCAAGGCTACCTGCGAGTCAGTGTTGGTCACCGAAACGGAGGCTTCGCCTTCTGCCTCATGGACGATCACCACGGACGTTTCCGGCACCATGCCGTCGGCCAGGGCCGCACAGCTCCATAGCAGGCTGAACAGGCCGAGGCTCAGAACGTGTCGCACATCGGGTTTTGATAATAACGGGGTCATGACGTGTCTCGTCAGGTCATTCATGACCCGGCCCCAGGCGCAAGGCCTGAGGTGCGGGTCGCGAGAACGTTAAAGGTATTTGACGGTGATCGTCGCCGAACCATCCAGCGGCACTTCGTTATCCAGTGTCAGTTGGCGGGTGGGCGCGATCTCCGCACCGACCCGCACATCCGCCGTCAGGCTGCGCACGGGAATCGGTACCAGAGAACCTATATAGGCAACACTGAGAATGTCACCCCGAACAAGATTGGGTTCGGCCCACCATGAGCCGCCGTTGTTCGGCGAAGCGATGGTATGCACCGCTATGCCGTCGGCGACGGGTGAGGAAAACCTCAGCTCGAAGGCCCCGAGTTTTTCACTGCCGTTGATCAACCCCAAACCGTAATACATCGCGTCGCCCCGGTGGTCCGAGCCTTCACGGTTATCGTTGCCCTGCAAGGCCAGCAACGTGCTGCCCTCACACGCAATTGCCAGTTGCAGGTTGACGTTGGCCAGGGAGGTAGCGCGGTCGGGCCGCAGGTCCTTGGCGGACATCTTGCCGTAGTCGACCACACCGCCGCTGGTGAGCGTTGGCGTGCAGGAACTCGGTGTAACCAGTCCCTTGACTGCCAGGTCCACGGTCGAGGCCGCGTGAGCATCAAGGGCGCCCAGTAACAGGACCGGCGCGATGATGCTGAGCATCTTGTTCATGGTGAAACGAACTCCTTTTCAGTGTCGGGCCAGGGGTTACAGGTACTTCACTTCCAGTGTCGCCGAACCGTCGAGGGGCACTTCGTTGCTCAGGTCCAGGCCATCGGTGCGGGCGATTGATGTCATCACCTCCAGGTCTACGGTCAGGTTCTGCACCGGCAGCGGTTGCGAGTCATCGCTCATGGCCGCGACCGAGGACAAAAACTGTGGGTTCCAGAACGCATCGTTAAACCAGGACATCCCGTTGTCTTCGGTAATGATGGGCTGGACGGCCACGGTGTCGGCGATCGGGTTACGCAAGTACAAGTAGTAGAAACCCAGCTTTTGAGTACCGTTGATCAGGCCCAGCCCCATCCCTTGGCTCATTGATGCTGATCCGGGCCGGTTATCGATAGCCTTCAGGCCAATCAGGATTGGCGCGTCGCAGCTCACGGTCATTTGCAGGGTTTGTGCGCCGATGAAGGTGGACCCTGTGATCTTGAGGTCTTTCGCGGAGATCTTGCCGTAATCGACCTGGCCGCCACCGGACAACTGCGGCGTGCACGAGTTGGGGGTAATCAGGCCAGTCACCGTCAAGTCCACGGTGGACGCCGCAAATGCGGCGGGAGCGCAGGCGATCAACAGGGTGCTGGCAACGGTTTTGAATAGCGTGTTCACGGTAAAAACTTCCTTTGTTTAAAGCGGGATGGGGAGGGTTGTGGATCAGAGGTACTTCAATTGCAGCGTGACGTGGCCGTCGATGGACTCCTGATCGATCAGGGTCAAGCCGTCGGCCGGTGCAATGTTGGAGTAGACGCGCAGGTCCGCATCCAGGTTTTGCAGGGCGAGGGGCGTGTCCGCACCGCCTATGGCCGCAACGGAGGTGAGGGCGGCGTGCCCTACATAGGCCGCCGGGACCCAGGTGGCCCCGCCATTGGTTGAGAAAATCGGGCGTACCGGCGCGCTGTCGGCCACCGCGTTGGAAAGCCCGAACGCCACACTCCCTACCTTCTGGTTGGTGCTGGTCATGCCCAAGCCGTGCAGGCTTTCGATGTAGGAAGTGCCCGAGCGGTTATCAATCATGCCCATGGCAAAGAAGGTCGAGCCTTCACAGCGCACGCTCAAGCTCATCGCGCGTGTCGGCAACGCGGTGTGCTGATCGGGCTTCAACTCGGCCGCCGAAATCTTGCCCAGATCAACCGCTCCTCCACCAGAAAGCGTGGGGTTGCAGGAGCTGGGGGTGATCCTGCCCCGGACGTTCAGATCGGTAGTGCTGGCAGCCCAGACCGACGATGTCAGTACCGAGGCTAGGACTGCCGGAACAAGTCGCTTCATGTGGTTAAACCTTTGTGAGGGGCCGCCGTTGGCCGGTGAGGTCTTCTCCACCTTGCGGGCTGGCGGCGAGGGTCAAGCGGACCGTTGCCCCAATCGGGGTGGGGCGCAATTTAGCGGTCGGGTCGGGGAGGGGAAATACAACAATTACGAGAATCCGCCGCGTCCCTCTACGTGCTCCGGATCAAGTCGGAATAGGCGATTGTGGGTGTAGGAAAACCTGTATTTTCGTAGTTCTTGTATCGCCACGAACACGCTCATTTGGATAGGTTGTTTTTTAAATGGGTGTCGTGTGAGTGGTTGTTGACCGCTGCCGGGAGTGCCCCTCTCTTGAAGATGGGCCCGTGGCAAACAAAGACGCTGGCCCTCTGCGTTGATACCGAGGTGGCCATGGTGCCAAGCGTTTTTGCAGGCGACGGCCCGAACCGGCAAACGCCGGCATGGCGTAGCCCTCCTGCTCACTGGCGGCTCCTGAGTGTCCTGGTCGTCGACGACCATCAGACCTACCGCGCCTTGATGGGCTGGTTTTTGCAGAAGTTCGAACTGGCCCATGTACTGGTCGAGAATGGGCAAGCCGCGTTAAGCACCATGGCCCACAGGCGTTTTGATCTGGTGATCAGCGATTGCCGGATGCCGGTGATGGACGGCTACAGCATGACCCGTGCGATACGCCATCGTGAGCGTACCGATGGCCGCGAGCGTGTCCCCGTGATCGCTCTCACCGGAAAGCTGGGGCCGGACGATGCTCGGCGCTGCCTTGAGGCCGGCATGGATGACTGGCTGCTCAAGCCGCTGTCCCAGGAGCGGTTGCGTGAAGTGCTGGAACGCTGGTTGCCGCAGCGGCCGGGGGAGGTACGCCACCCGTTCAGCGAGGCCCCACAAAAAAACTGGCCAACCCGTGCCGGGCTGATCGAGATGTTTGGAGACGGGCAGGTGGTGGACCTGATGTTGGGCAGCCTGCTGCGGGAGGCCGATTCGGATTATGCGAGCCTGGTGTGCGCCTTCCGCAAGCAGGACCGGCAAGGGACGCTCGAATGCCTGCACCGACTGGCGGGCAGCCTGGCGTTCCTGGGCGGCACGGACCTGGACACTCGCGCGGGGCACCTGATCGACCGCGTGCGTGATCACGGAGTTCTGGTCAACCGGCGTGACCTGCAACGGTTTGAAAAAGAGCTGATCGTGTATCTGCGTTATTTGGCAGATTTATGACATCGGCAAAGGGGTTTGTAGGATTTTCTTCGGTTGTGGGTAGGTTTGTTTTGTAGGTGTTTTCCTTTTGTTTTGTAAGCTAAAAGTCGATCACTTAAAAACACGGGACCCAAGTGAAAACCAGTCTCGAACAGGCGGTTGTTGCCCGCTGCGGACGGGGGTATTTTGCGCCAATCAATTTGCCATCATTCGTGGGTTTCTATGCTTCGCGTAATTATTGCTGACGATCATCCCATTGTTCGTATTGGACAAAAGGTAGTGATCGAAGCGGACGGCAGGTGCAAGGTGGTGGGTGAGGCCAACGGTCCTGATGAGTTGCTCAGCGTGTTGGCTTCCACCCCCTGCGATATCCTGGTAACGGACTTTGCCATGCCCGGAAACCAGCAGGCGGATGGCTATGTTCTGCTGGGGTTGTTGCAACGCCAGTACCCCGGGTTGCCGGTGATCCTGGTGACGATGTTTGCCAATATCGCCACCTTGCGTGCCTCGTTCGCCCAGGGCGCCAGGGCCATCGTCGCGAAGAACGCCTCCGCCAAAGAGTTGCCTTCGGCGATCAAGGCGGTGAGCGAGGGCAAGACGTTTGTCAGCGAATGCCTGCGGGTGCAGTTGGTCGAGGCCGGGACCGGCGACCAGTTGCAGCCGCCGCAACTGTCCGGCAAGGAGCGGGAAGTGGTGCGCATGTTGGCCAGCGGCATGACCGTCAGCCAGATTGCCGCACGGGTCAACCGCAGCATTTCCACCATCAGCAAGCAGAAAAGCACGGCCATGAACCGCCTGTGTATCTCCACCGATGTGGATTTGTTCGCCTATGCTCGCAGCAGCGGAATGGTTCCCTGAATGTGTGGGACGGGGTATTCCTGGCGTTGATGCCAGTAGTGTTCCCGGACGTTGGGGATTATCGTAACGGCCATCCAACCCCTTTTGCGGAACCTGCCCATGAGCGACGCCCATAACGCTTTGATCACCGAGTTCTACAGTGCCTTCCAGCGCCTGGATGCCGAGGCCATGAGCGCCTGCTACACCGACGACGTGGTGTTCAGCGACCCGGCGTTCGGCGAGCTGCGTGGCCGGGATGCGGGCGACATGTGGCGCATGCTCACCACCCGCGCCAAGGACTTTTCCCTGACCTTCGACAGCGTGCGCAGTGACGAAATCACCGGCAGCGCGCACTGGGTGGCGACTTACCTGTTCAGTGCGACGGGCAACACCGTGGTCAACGACATCCGGGCGCGTTTTGTGTTTCGTGAGGGCAAGATCTGCGAGCATCACGACCACTTCGACCTGTGGCGTTGGTCGCGCCAGGCATTGGGCACCAAAGGCCTGTTGCTGGGCTGGACGCCGCTGGTGAAAAACGCGGTGCGGGCCCAGGCGCTGAAAGGCTTGAAGGCGTTCCAGGCCAGTCGTTGATAAGATTGGCGTTCCTTTGGTTTGCCGAATTGATCCGTGACCACTCCCTCTGAAGCCAAGCCGTGGTTTGTGTACCTGGTGCGTGCCGCCAATGGCTCGCTCTATTGCGGCATCAGCAATGACCCGGTGCGCCGCTTTGCCACTCACCAGAGCGGCAAGGGCGCACGGTTTTTTCTCTCAAGCCCCGCCGTGGCGCTGGTGTACACCGAAGCCTGTGCCAGCAAGGCCGAGGCGTTGCGCCAGGAACGGCTGATCAAGAAATTGAAGAAAAGCGCCAAGGAGTGCCTGGCGGCGATCGGTCCATCAATTTGACTGATAGGTTCCCATGCGCGCCTTTGCCGGGTTTGCAGGCTAAGCTGGACGCTCACTCATTGAGCGGAGCCTGGCATGTCTGAGTTGATCCTCCACCACTACCCGCAATCCCCGTTTGCTGAAAAAGCCCGCCTGTTGCTGGGCTTCAAAGGCCTGTCCTGGCGCTCGGTGCATATCTCACCGGTGATGCCCAAGCCTGACTTGACCGCCCTCACTGGCGGCTATCGCAAGACCCCGGTGCTGCAGGTCGGCGCCGATATCTACTGTGACACCGCGCTGATCGCCCGCCGCCTGGAACAGGAAAAGACCGCGCCGGCGCTGTTTCCCCAAGGCCTCGAACTGGTCAGCCAGGGTTTCGCCGCCTGGGCCGATTCGACGGTGTTCTCCCATGCGGTGAGCCTGGTGTTCCAGCCGGAGTCCCTGGCGGTGAAGTTCGCCAAGGTACCGCCGGAAATGATCCAGGTGCTGGTGGCCGACCGCAGCAAGTTGTTCAGCGGTGGCACGGCCACCCGTGTGCAACTGGACCAGGCCAAACACCAATGGCCGGTGATCATCGGCCGTATCAATCAACAGTTGCAGCATCAGCAGGGCGACTTCCTGTTCGGCGAGCCGTCGATTGCCGACTTTGCCCTGGCGCATCCGTTGTGGTTCCTCATGGGGTCGCCGGTGACGTCGCCGCTGGTGGAAACCTATCCCGCCGTGGCCGCCTGGTTGGCCCGGGTGCTGGGTTTCGGCCATGGCACGTCTAGCCAGATGACCGCCGAACAAGCCCTGGACGTCGCGCGTAATGCCACGCCAGCCAACTTGCCGGAAGAAATCTTCGAAGACCCGAACGGCTTCAAGCCCGGCCAGCAGGTGACCCTCAGTGCTACCGATTACGGCGTCGATCCAGTGGCCGGCGAGTTGCTGTTCACCGGCCGTGAACAGCTGATTGTGCGGCGCACCGACGAACGTGGCGGCACCGTGCATGTGCACTTTCCACGCTTCGGATTTCGGATCCAACCGGTATGACTGAAATTATTTTCAAATCGGTGTGAGGTAAACCTGTCGGCCATCCGTGTAGTGCTTGAAACTGCGATTAATTCGCATTAACAGCGCTTTTTACACACGGGTTCTCAAGCATGAAGTCCAGGGCAACGTCGGCGGGTTCGGTTAAACAGTGGTTGGGAGCCTCGGTATTGGCGGTTTCGGGGCTGGCGCTGCTGCCCCTGGGCGTGGCGCAGGCGGCTGAGGCGCAGCAACAGAGCACGCTGTTCAACTTTGCCCTGGCCGCCAAGCCGCTGCCCCAGGCCTTGAGTGATTTCACTCGGGTGACCGGCATCAGCGTGGTCTACACCGACGAAGCGCCCTACGCGATCAAGGCCCCGGCCATCACTGGGCAGATGAGCGCGACCCAGGCCATGCAGCGCCTGCTGGGCAATTCCGGCTTCACCTTCCGCCAGATCGACGCCCGCACCCTGGCCCTGGAGCCGCTGCCGACCGACGGCGCGCTGAACCTCGGCGCTACGACTATCAACGGCGCCGCACTGGCCTCGGATACCACCAGCTATCAGCCGCCGCCTACCAGTTCGGTGATGCGTTCCCACGGCCTGCTGCTGGAAACCCCACAAACCGTCAACGTGGTGCCGGCCCAGGTGATGCGCGATCAACAGCCGCGCAACCTCGACGACGCCCTGACCAACATCAGCGGCATCACCCAGGCCAACACCTTGGGCAGCACCCAGGATGCGGTGATGTTGCGCGGTTTTGGCGATAACCGTAACGGCTCGATCATGCAGGACGGCATGCCCCTGGTGCAGGGCCGGGCGCTGAACTCCACCGCCGAGCGCGTCGAAGTGCTCAAGGGCCCGTCGTCGTTGCTGTACGGCATCCAGGACCCGGGCGGCGTGGTGAATATCGTTAGCAAGAAACCGGAATTGGTCCAATCCACCTCCCTGACCGTGCGCGGTTCGACCTTTGGTGACGGCAAGAACGGCAGCGGCGGCAACCTCGACACCACTGGCCCCATCGGTGACAGCGGGTTGGCGTACCGCTTGATTGTCGACCATGAAGACGAAGACTACTGGCGCAACTACGGCACTCACCGCGAAAGCCTGATTGCTCCGTCGCTGGCCTGGTATGGCGACAGCACCAAGCTGTTATTTGCCTATGAGCATCGGGAGTTTCTCTCGCCGTTCGACCGGGGCACCGCCATCGACCCCAAGACCAACCACCCGCTGAATATCCCGTCGACTCGCCGTCTCGATGAGCCCTTCAACAACATGGAAGGCCGCTCCGACCTGTACCGCTTCGAAGCCGACCACGACCTGAACGACGACTGGAAAGCCCACTTCGGCTACAGCTGGAACCGCGAGACCTACGACGCCAGTCAGGTGCGTGTGGTCAAGGTCAACACCAACGGCACCCTGACCCGCAGCATGGACGGCACCCAGGGCGCGCTGACCACGGACCGCTTCGCCACCGCCAGCCTTGAAGGCAAGGTGAACGTCGCCGGCATGCAGCACGACCTGACCTTCGGCCTGGATGACGAGTACCGCAAAATCTACCGGGCCGACCTGATCCGCCAATCGCCCCGTGGCACGTTCAACTACAACGATCCGGTCTATGGCAATGAAGTGGCGGGCACCACCGTCAGCGCGCCGGACAGCAACCAGACCGACCTGCTGCGCAGCGACTCGCTGTTTATGCAGGACGCGATCCACCTCACCGATCAGTGGATCCTGGTTGGCGGCGCGCGCTATCAGATGTACGACCAATACGCCGGCAAGGGCGTCCCGTTCACCGCCAACACCGACGGCAATGGCCAGAAATGGGTACCCCGCGTTGGCCTGGTGTACCGCTACACCGACGAGCTGTCGTTCTACGGCAGCTACACCGAGTCGTTCAAACCCAACTCCACCATCGCGCCGCTCGCCAACAAAACGATCCTGGACGGCAGCCTCGAGCCGGAACAGTCGAAGTCCTGGGAGCTGGGGACCAAGCTCGACATGCCGGGTCGCATCACCGCGAGCGCAGCGTTGTTCAACATCGAAAAACGTAACGTGCTGGTCCAGGTGGGCGATGGCCTGACCTCGGTCTACAGCGTCGCCGGCAAGGTGCGCTCCCGTGGCCTGGAACTGGATGCCAGCGGTCAGCTGACGGACAAGTGGAGCGTGATCGGCAGCTATGCCTACACCGACGCGGTCGTTACCGAAGACCCGGAGCTGAAGGGCAACCGCCTGCAAAACGTCGCGAAAAACACCGGCTCGCTGTCGGCGGTGTATGACTTCGGCAGCATCCTCGGGGGGGACCAACTGCGGGTGGGCGCCGGTGCACGTTATGTGGGCGAACGCTCGGGCGATGCGGCCAACAGTTTCGACCTGCCGGGTTATACCGTGGCCGATGCATTTGCCACGTATGACACCAAGGTCGATGGGCAGAAGGTCAAGTTCCAGCTCAACGTGAAGAACCTGTTTGACCGCACCTATTACACCTCTGCCGTGAACACCCAGTTCGTGTCCATTGGCGATGCGCGGCAGGTGTCGGTGTCCAGCACCCTGACCTTCTAAATTCGGTGACACCTTATGGCGATGTAGCGGGTTACCTCGCCATAAAGTTGTCGAGCTGCTAGCGTTGCCGCCTTTAATGACTTTGCGGGAACACAAGACCGATGCAGTTGGGACGATGGACACACGCCAGCGGGCTGCTGCTGGGTTTGAGCTTGTTGCTGGGCGGTTGCGCCACGGCGCCGAAAAACTCCACCAGCGCCAGCCTCGACCAGTTGCTGGCCGACCCGGCACTGCACGGTGCCAGCGTATCGCTGATGGTGCGCGACGCCCGCAGTGGCAGCACGCTCTACCAACACAACCCGCGCACGCGGCTGACCCCGGCCTCCAGCCTCAAGCTGCTGACCACCTCGGCGGCCATGGATGTGCTGGGGCCGCAGTATCGGTTTTCCACCCAACTGTTGGGCGATGGCCTGCGCCAGGGTGCGGTGCTTGACGGCAATCTGTACCTGCGCGGCCAGGGCGACCCGACGGTCCAGTGGGCGGATTACCAGGCGTTGGCCGCCAGCCTGGCGCAGCAGGGCATCAGGCAGGTGCAGGGCAACCTGGTGTTCGATGACAGCTTTTTCGACGCCGAGCGCCTGGGCGTCGACTGGTCCCAGGACGACGAAAGCACCTATTACGGCGCGCAGATTTCGGCGCTGACGGTGTCGCCCAATGCGGATTTTGATGCGGGCTCCCTATTGGTCACGGCCAGGGCGCCGGTGGCGGCGGGGCGCCCGGTGACGGTGGAACTCTTCCCGGCCACCGATTACGTGCAGATCAGCAACCGTGCCGTCAGCGGGGCGGGCAATAGCTACGGGATCAACCGCCAGCATGGCACCAACCTGTTGCGCCTCAGTGGCGCGCTGGCACCGGGCAAACAGAGCCCGCAACTGGTCAGTGTGTGGGAGCCGACGCAACTGGTGGCGAACCTGTTCGGGCAGGCGTTGGCGGAGCAAGGGATTAGCGTGCTGGGGCGTCGTGTTATCGGCGGTGTCACGCCGACCACGGCGACGGTGCTGGCGATGCACGAGTCGGCGCCGTTGCAGGCATTGATCACGCCGCTGCTCAAGCTGTCCAACAACAACATGTCTGAAGCATTGCTCAAGACCATGGGCCGCAAGACGGCCAATGCCGGGACGGCCCAGGCGGGTGTGGCGGCGGTGGCAGGGTTCCTCAAGCGTCAGGGGATTGATGCTTCAGCCTTGAGCCAGGTGGACGGTTCAGGGCTGTCGCGACGCAACCTGGTGTCGTCGCAAAACCTGACGGACCTGCTGCTGGCCGCCAGCAAACAGCCCTGGTTCAACGCCTGGTACAACGCGTTGCCGATTGCCGGCAATCCGGAGCGCATGGCGGGCGGCAGCCTGCGCTATCGCCTGCGGGGCACTGCCGCCGAGAACAACCTGCACGGCAAGACCGGCTCCATGACTGGCGTATCGTCGTTGACCGGTTATGTCACCGATGCCAATGGGCGTAAGTTGGTGTTTGCGGTGGTGACCAACAATTACGTGGTCGAAGGCGCGCGCATCAAGGCATTGGAGAACCGCCTGGCCACGGTATTGGCCAACAGCACGGACTAATGAACGCTGAAGATCAACTGTGGGAGCGGGCTTGCTGTGGTGAGGGGCTTGTCCCCCGTCGGGTTCACCACAGATTGATGGGACTGCTTCGCAGCCCAGCGCGGGGCAAGCCCGCTCACCACAGCAAGCCCGCTCCCACATTGGACCTGAGCCATTAGGCAGATTGCATTTCAAGGCAGAAACGCCTGCCGGTACTCCCCGGGCGTCGCGCCCATCGCCTGGCGGAACCGGTTGGTGAAGTGGCTGGCGCTGGAAAACCCACACGCCAGGGCGATCTCGCCCAGGGGCAACGACCCGCCCCGCAACAGCTCCCGGGCGCGGGCCAGTCGCCGTGCCAGCAGGTACTGGTGGGGCGGCAGGCCAAAGCTCTCGCGGAACATCCGCGCAAAGTGGTACTCCGACAACGCACACAACCCCGCCAACTGCCCCAGGCTGACCGGCTCGGCCAGTTGCTGGTCGATGTACTCCACCAATTGCCGGCGCTGGTGGGCTGCGAGCCCGCCCTTCAAGCGCAGGCCCTCACGCATTCCCACCTGGCTGAGCAGGGTGTGGCTGAGCATTTCATGGGCCAGGCTGCTGGTGAGCAAGCGTTCGCCGGGTTCTTTCCAGTTCAGGCTGATCAGTTGGTGAAAACGCCGGGCCTGCTGGGCATCGTCGAGGAACGTGCTCTCACGCAACAGCAACTCGCGCGGCTCACGGTCCAGCAGTGTCACGCAGCCCAGGGCGAATTGCTCCGGGCTGAAATACACGTGGGCCAGGCGGATTTCGCCGTTGATCACCCAGGCCGACTGATGATCGGCCGGCAGGATGCACAGCTTGTCCGGGCCGCCCTTGGTGCCGGGCTGGTCGCGGCGAAAGGTGCCGGTGCCGCCGCCGATGTAGCAGGACAGGGTGTGGTGGTCAGGGGCTTCGTAATCCTGGGCGTCGTGATGGTTGCTCCACAAGGCTGCAGACAAGCCGTCACCGAGCTCGGCGCACAGCTCAAGGCGAGCGTTGGGCGAGCGGTTGAGGGATTGAAAGACTTGCAGGGTTTCCAGTGGCGGCATATTCGTACTCTCTGACGGCTTGCATCCTACTCCCAGCGACGGCGGCTGTGATCCCGGCAGCCGACAAAAGCGCAAGAATCTGCAAGAGGCTGGATGCCGTCCGGGGCGAAACTGTGGCTCAACCCCAAGGAGCCCGTCATGAACCTATTCCTGTATTTACTCACCGTGCTGATCTGGGGCACCACCTGGATTGCCCTCAAATGGCAGCTGGGCGTGGTGGCGATTCCGGTGTCCATCGTCTATCGCTTTGGCCTGGCGGCGCTGGTGCTGTTCGTGATGTTGCTGCTCAGCCGCAAGCTGCAGGTGATGAACCGGCGCGGGCACTTGATCTGCCTGGCTCAGGGTTTGTGCCTGTTTTGCGTCAACTTCATGTGCTTCCTCACCGCCAGCCAATGGATCCCCAGCGGCCTGGTGGCGGTGGTGTTCTCCACGGCCACCTTGTGGAACGCGCTGAACGCCCGGGTGTTTTTCGGCCAGAAAGTCGCACGCAATGTGTTGATGGGCGGTGGCCTTGGCTTGCTCGGCCTGGGGCTGTTGTTCTGGCCGGAACTGGTGGGCCACACCGCCAGCCCGCAAACCCTGCTCGGCCTGGGTTTGGCGTTGCTCGGCACGATGTGTTTCTCGGCGGGCAACCTACTGTCGAGCCTGCAACAGAAGGCCGGCCTCAAGCCGCTGACCACCAATGCCTGGGGCATGGCCTATGGCGCGTCGATGCTGGCGATGTACTGCGCGGTACAGGGCATTCCATTCGATATGGAATGGAACAGTCGCTACATCGGTTCGTTGCTGTACCTGGTGATACCGGGTTCGGTGATTGGCTTTACCGCCTACCTGACGCTGGTCGGGCGGATGGGCCCGGAGCGGGCGGCGTATTGCACCGTGCTGTTCCCGGTGGTGGCGTTGAACGTCTCGGCCTTTGCCGAGGGCTATCAGTGGACCGCACCGGCGTTGGCCGGCCTGGTGCTGGTGATGGCGGGCAATGTATTGGTGTTTCGCAAGCCCAAGGCTGGCGCGCCAATCAATCCGATCTACAAGGCGAAGCAGGTCTAGTGTGGGAGCTGTCGAGCCCGAGCGAGGCTGCGATGCAGGCGCTGCGGTCTTGCAGGTGCACTGCGGTGATGCCATCGCAGCCTCGCTAAAGCTCGACAGCTCCCACAGTTGATCTCTTTCGTTCGTTATTTCAGGCCCAACCGCTTGGCCATCCGCCCCAGGTTGGCCCGGTCCAGGCCCAGCTCGCGGGCGGCGCTGGCCCAGTTGTGCTGGTGGCGTTCCAGGCAGGCATTGATGACCTGGCGCTGGTAGTTCTCGGTGGCCAGGCGCAGGTCACCGCTGACGTCCGGCACGTCGACTGGCTGCTCCTCGGCCTGCGGCGCAGTGACGTTCGGCAAGTCCAGGTCTGTCGCGTCCAGACTGAGAATCTTCGGCCGTTCCCGGCAGTTGCCCAACGCTTTCAATGCACTGCGGCCGATCAAGTGCTCCAGCTCGCGCACATTCCCCGGCCAGGCGTAAGCCAACAGTGCCGCCTGGGCATCGCTGGTCAGGCGCAGGCTGCCCAGGCCCATGCGTGAGCGGTTCTGTTCAAGGAAAAAGCCCGCCAGCAACAGCACGTCGCGGCCACGCTCCCGCAGCGCGGGCACTTGCAGCGGATAGACGCTCAAACGGTGGTAGAAGTCCGCACGATAGCGACCGTTTCGTACCTCTTCGGCCAAATCCCGGTTGGTGGCGGCGATCAGGCGTACATCCACCTGATGCTCCTTGTCGGACCCCAGGCGCTGCAACTGGCCGCTTTGCAGCACCCGCAACAGCTTGGCCTGCACGGTGAGGGACAGTTCGCCCACTTCATCCAGGAACAGCGTGCCGCCATTCGCCAGTTCGAACTTGCCCCGGCGTTCATTCAGCGCGCCGGTAAATGCCCCGCGCACATGGCCGAACAACTCGCTTTCCACCAGGGTTTCCGGCAGCGCGGCGCAGTTGAGGCTGATCAGCGGTTTCTCGGCCCGCGAGGAGGCGGCGTGGATCGCCTGGGCCACTAACTCCTTGCCCACGCCGGTCTCGCCGGTGATCAGGACCGTCAGGTCGCTGCCGCCCACCAGGTTGATTTCTTCCACCAGTCGTTTGTGGGTCTTGCTCTGGCCGATCATTTCCTTGTGCTGCTGGCCGCTGGCCTGGCGGTAGATTTCGGCCCGCTGGTGTTCGTCTTCGGCCCGCAGGGCCAGGCGTTCGATGCGCTCGGCGACATTCACCGTCGCCGCCGCGAGGCTGGCGAAGGCTTGCAGGGCGTCCAGTTCCACCCGCTCGAAACGCTCGGTGTCGAGGGCGTCGAGGGTCAGCAGGCCCCAGGGCTGGTCATCGACAAACAGCGGGCAGCCCATGCAGTCGTGGACTTCAAGATGGCCGTGCAGGCCGTCCACCAGACCGTCGTAGGGGTCGGGCAGTTCGCTGTCGCTGTCAAAACGGGTCGGGCCGGGGCTGCTGAGCAGCACGCCAAAGCGCGGGTGCTCGCTGACTTTGAAGCGCCGGCCCAGGGTGTCGGTGCTCAAGCCGTCCACCGCCAGCGGTACCAGCCATTCGCCGTCAAGGCGCAGCAGGGCGGCGGCGTCACAGGGCAGCAGGGCGCGCATGGCCTGGAGCAGGCGCCGGTAACGCTCGCCTTCGGGCAGCTCGCGGGAGAGGTCGGCGACCAGGGGCAGCAGGGTGGTGAGCAGCGGTTGCGCAGTCATAATGACTCCTTGTAGTCATAGTGACTATAAGGTGTAGGAAGTCATATTGACTATGTTATTTTCAAGATACTGATTTATAAGGATTTATTAGTTGGCATGAATGCTGAGTAGTAAAGGGTATTCAGTAAGAAGACTCAGGAGTCTGCCATGCTAAGTGCCCAAGACCGTGCCATCGTCAAATCCACCGTGCCCCTGCTGGAAAGCGGCGGCGAAGCCCTGATCACCCATTTCTACCGCATGATGCTGTCCGAGTACCCGCAAGTTCGCCCACTGTTCAACCAGGCCCACCAGGCCAGCGGCGACCAGCCCCGGGCCCTGGCCAATGGCGTGCTGATGTACGCCCGGCACATCGACCAACTGGACCAGTTGGGCGACCTGGTGGCGAAGATCATCAACAAGCACGTGGCCCTGCAAATCCTGCCGGAGCATTATCCGATTGTGGGTACCTGCCTGTTGCGGGCGATTTCCGAAGTGCTGGGCAGCGAAATCGCCACACCGGAAGTGATGAGCGCCTGGGGCGCCGCCTATGGCCAGTTGGCCGACATCCTGATCGGTGCCGAAGCGGCTATCTATAAAGAGAAGGAAGAGGCCCCGGGCGGCTGGCGCGGTGCGCGCGCGTTCACCCTGGTCAAGCGGGTGGAGGAGAGCGCGGAAATCATCTCGTTTTACTTTGCGCCTGTGGATAACGGCCCGATCCTGGCCGCCGAGCCTGGTCAGTACATCGGCATGAGGCTGGTATTGGATGGCGAGGAAGTGCGCCGCAACTATTCCCTGTCGGCGCGTGGCGACTCGGGCCAGTACCGCATCAGCGTCAAGCGCGAAGCCGGTGGCCGGGTGTCCAACTACCTGCATGACCAATTCCCGGTGGGCGCGAGCATCGACCTGTTCCCACCATCAGGTGAGTTCACCCTGGCGGCCAGCGACAAGCCCTTGGTGCTGATCAGCGGCGGCGTCGGTATCACGCCAACCCTGCCGATGCTTGAAGCGGCCCTGGCCACCGAGCGTCCGATTCACTTTATCCACTGCGCGCGTAACGGCGGCGTGCATGCGTTCCGCGACTGGGTGGACGGCCTGGCTGCGCAGCATCCGCAACTCAAGCGCTTCTATTGCTACGCCGAAGATGATGGCGTGAGCCCGGCGGCGGACAAGGTTGGCCTGCTCAGCCAGGAGCAACTGGCGGCGTGGTTGCCGCAGGAGCGTGACGTGGATGCGTACTTCCTGGGGCCAAAAGGCTTCATGGCGGCGATCAAGCGTCACCTGAAGGCCCTGGGTGTGCCGGAGCAGCAGAGCCGGTATGAGTTCTTTGGGCCGGCGTCGGCGCTGGAGTAATCCACTCGGTCAAAAAATGTGGGAGCGGGCTTGCTCGCGAAGGCGAAGTGTCAGTCACTGAATGTGTTTCTGATACACCGCATTCGCGAGCAAGCCCGCTCCTACATTGTGATTTCTATTTCTCCAGATTAATCCGCTGTTAACCCTCCCTGTTTAAACCTCCTCACGCCAACTGCTCAACTTTCACCGTCCGCGTGTAAACTTGCGGCCATTGGCACAACCACAATTGGCTAAAGGGAAACGGGGATGATCGACGAATTGCGTTTGGGCAGGGAGCGACGCTTTCTGGTACTGCTGGGCATCATCTGCCTGGCGCTGATCGGCGGGGCGCTGTACATGCAGGTGGTGTTGGGCGAGGCGCCATGCCCGCTGTGCATCCTGCAACGTTATGCCTTGCTGCTGATCGCGCTCTTCGCCTTCATCGGTGCCGCCATGCGCACCACCCGCAGTGTCACGGTGTTTGAAGCGCTGGTGGCCCTCAGCGCCCTCGGTGGCGTCGCCGCAGCCGGCTATCACGTGTACATCCAGTTCTTTCCGAAGGTCAGCTGTGGCATCGATGTGCTGCAACCGATTGTCGATGGCTTGCCGCTGGCCTCGGTGTTCCCCTTGGGGTTCCAGGTCGACGGTTTCTGCGAGACGCCGTACCCGCCTGTCCTCGGCCTGTCCCTGGCGCAGTGGGCGCTGGTGGCCTTTGTGCTCACGGTGATCCTGGTGCCGCTGGGCATCTACCGTAATCGCCAGGGCAAAGCCTAAGCGGTAGCCCGTCAACGCCCCGGCCTTCCTATAAAGAAGGCCGGGGCGTTTTTGTTTGTAGGCATTTTGTGAAGGGACCGTGACGCGGGGCAAGTTTGGGTGCGCGCAGCATGCGACATGTTGTCACACGGACGCTGTCGCAGGACGTTTCTGATGCCCGTAAACGCGGCATAAATTTGCATGAGGCGGCGTTTTATGGCTGTCAGTTCGTCGCCTGGCCGACGCCGCGAATGGCGTGAGGTCAGCGACATTGGCGGAAGTCCGAATGCCTTGTTTTCAGGGCACTTGGATCCGTTTTCGATGCCCTTACAGCCTGTAGGGGATGTGGCAAACTGCCCAATAACACGGCATTTTTTGTGGTTTTTGTCGAGAATCAAACGCGATACGATCGCGGACCTTTGCAATAATGGTGAAGGATTATTGCTGGAAACGATAAAAATTATTTCTGGATAAGACATGGTTTATACATCGCTAGCTAACTACAATCGCCCGCACTGAATGTCCGGTGCTGCTCACCCCTGAGCAAACTAGGGCGGTCGAGAAGCGGATGTAACGTTTCATGCGACCCCAGGTGCCGGCAGCCTTTCAACTATCCGCACCAAATGGAATTGGTCTGTAACAAGGCCTTTGACCAACGAATTCGAATAAGAACTCACCGCTAGCCCGGGACGTGTCGATTCGCGCAAGGTGCGACGGGCAGGCCCTTATTCAATCGAAGAGAAATGCCAACCCTTGGCAGGGTGAAGTGTTGGCGATCAAAACCCAACTGCATTGCGCAAGCTGCTTTAGAGGTCGTGAGATGAGTAAAAACAGGTACCCCCGATTACTAGGCTTTTTGCCGCTGCTCGGCATGCTGTTAATGCTGGGAGGCTGCAAGTGGACCTTGCTCGCCCCCAAAGGTCAGGTCGGTCTGGATCAACGAAACCTGATTATCACCGCCACTCTGCTGATGCTGTTGGTTGTAGTGCCCGTGATCATCATGACGTTCGCCTTCGCCTGGAAATACCGCGCGTCGAACACCAGCGCCACCTACGCGCCGAAGTGGTCGCACTCCACCAAGATTGAAATCGCGGTGTGGCTGGTTCCGATCCTCATCATCATCGCCCTGGGTTACATCACCTATAAGTCGACCCACGAGCTGGACCCGTACCGTCCGCTGGACTCCGACGTCAAGCCGATCAACATCGAAGTGGTCGCGCTGGACTGGAAGTGGCTGTTCATCTACCCGGACCTGGGTATCGCCACTGTGAACCAGATCCGGTTTCCGGAGAACACCCCGCTTAACTTCCGGATCACCTCCGACGCCGTGATGAACTCGTTCTTCATCCCTGCACTGGGTGGCCAGATCTACGCGATGGCAGGCATGCAGACCCGTCTGCACCTGATCGCGAACGAAAAAGCTGAAATGGAAGGCATCTCCGCCAACTACAGCGGTGCTGGCTTCACCGGCATGAAATTCAAAGCGATCTCGACGAGCCAGGAAGATTTCAACGCCTGGGTAGCCGAAGTCAAGGCCGCACCTAAACAGCTTGATCAAGCTGAATACGACGCCCTTGCCAAACCAAGCCAGAACAACCCAGTCGCCCTGTACTCCACGTACGAGCCGGACCTGTTTCAGAAAATCGTCGACAAGTACGAAGGTATGAAACCAGGCAAGCCGATCGAGCACGAGAAGAAAGAAGTGGCCGCGGTTGAAGGTTCTGACACGGGCTCGCATTCAACTGCTGGGGCAGAGGAGTAAACGATGTTTGGTAAATTAAGTTGGGATGCGGTCCCGTTCCACGAGCCGATCGTGATGGTGACCATCGCCATGATCGCGCTGGGTGGTCTGGCACTGTTTGCAGGTATCACGTACTTCAAGAAGTGGACCTACCTGTGGACCGAGTGGCTGACTTCGGTCGACCACAAGAAAATCGGCGTCATGTACGTCATCGTTGCCATGGTCATGCTGCTGCGTGGTTTTGCCGACGCCATCATGATGCGTACCCAGTTGGCCATGGCCACCGAGGGTTCGCCTGGCTACCTGCCTCCTGAACACTATGACCAGATCTTCACCGCCCACGGTGTGATCATGATCATCTTCATGGCGATGCCTTTCTTCACCGGCCTGATGAACCTTGCCTTGCCGCTGCAGATCGGTGCGCGTGACGTTGCGTTCCCGTTCCTGAACTCCTTGAGCTTCTGGCTGCTGGTGTCCGGCGTGGTGCTGATCAACCTGTCCCTGGGCGTCGGCGAATTCGCCAAGACCGGTTGGGTTGCGTATCCGCCGTTGTCGGGCCTGGCTTACAGTCCGGGCGTGGGTGTGGATTACTACATCTGGGCGCTACAGTTATCAGGACTCGGGACGACACTGACGGGGGTCAACTTCCTGGCCACCGTCCTGAAAATGCGCGCCCCGGGCATGAAGCTGATGGACATGCCGATCTTCACCTGGACCTGCACCTGGGCCAACGTACTGATCGTTGCATCGTTCCCGATCCTGGCTGCAACCATGGCGTTGCTGTCGCTTGACCGTTACCTGGATTTCCACATTTTCACCAACGAACTTGGTGGCAATCCAATGATGTACGTGAACCTGTTCTGGGCATGGGGTCACCCTGAGGTGTACATCCTGATCCTGCCAGCGTTCGGTATCTTCTCTGAAGTGATCTCGACCTTCTCGGGCAAGCGCCTGTTCGGTCACCACTCGATGATCTACGCCTCGGGCGCGATCTCGGTACTGGGCTTCATGGTTTGGCTGCACCACTTCTTCACCATGGGTTCGGGGGCCAGCGTCAACGCGTTCTTCGGACTGGCGACGATGCTGATTTCCATCCCGACGGGGGTGAAGCTATTTAACTGGCTATTCACCATCTATCACGGCCGTCTGCGTATCACCAGCCAGGTTCTGTGGACCCTGGGCTTCATGGTGACCTTCGCGATCGGCGGCATGACCGGCGTACTGCTGGCCATCCCGGGTGCTGACTTCGTACTGCACAACAGCCTGTTTGTAATTGCTCACTTCCACAACGTGATCATCGGCGGCGCGGTATTCGGCTACATCGCAGGCTTCAGCTTCTACTTCCCGAAAGCGTTCGGCTTCAAGCTGCACGAAGGCTGGGGCAAGGCTGCATTCTGGTTCTGGATCTCGGGCTTCTTCGTCGCGTTCATGCCGCTCTACGCGTTGGGCTTCATGGGCATGACCCGTCGTCTGAACGCCACTACCAACCCTGAGTGGGTGCCGTACCTGTACGTCGCCATGGTCGGTGCACTGATGATTGCTGTCGGTATCGCCTGCCAGCTGATCCAGCTGTATGTCAGCGTGCGTGATCGCAAGCAGAACCTGTGCGAATCCGGCGACCCATGGAATGCACACACCCTGGAATGGTCGACCTCGTCGCCACCGCCGTTCTACAACTTTGCCGTACTGCCTAAGGCTGACAGCATCGATCCGTTCACCGAAGCCAAGGAAGACGGTACTGCGTACCAGAAGCCTGCGCGTTACGAACCGATCCACATGCCTAACAACACCGCCACTGGCGTGGTGATGGGCGCGCTGTTGACCGTGTTCGGTTTCGCGATGATCTGGCACATCTGGTGGCTGGCCATCGTGAGCCTGGTGGGCACCATCGGCTACTTCATCGTTCACGCTGCCCGTGATGACCAAGGCTACATGGTGCCGGTCGACGTGATCGAACGCATCGAAGCCGAGCAACACGCTCGCCTGGTTGCCGAGAAGAAGATCCCGGCCAACCGTGTTGAAACCTCGTTGGAACAGGCTTAAACCATGTCGAACTTAGTGACCAATGCTGGACACGCCCATGTCGATGACCATGGGCACGATGACCATCACCACGACTCGGGGCCAATGACCGTCTTCGGTTTCTGGCTCTACCTGATGACCGACTGCATCTTGTTTGCGTCGATCTTCGCGGTGTACGCGGTACTGGTAAACAACGTAGCGGGTGGCCCGTCGGGCCACGACATCTTCGAACTGCCTTACGTGCTCGGCGAAACCGCCTTGCTGTTGTTCAGTTCGATCACCTACGGCTTCGCCATGCTGGCCTTCTACAAGGGCAGCAAGAAAGGCGTCCTGAGCTGGTTGGCACTGACCTTCCTGTTCGGCCTGGGCTTCATCGGCATGGAGGTCAACGAGTTCCACCTGCTGATCTCCGAAGGTTACGGCCCGCACCGTAGCGGCTTCCTGTCGGCGTTCTTCACGCTGGTAGGCACCCACGGTCTGCACGTGACTGCCGGTCTGATCTGGATGGCGACCATGATGTATCAGGTCAACAAACATGGCCTGACCAACACCAACAAGACTCGCCTGAGCTGCCTGAGCCTGTTCTGGCACTTCCTGGACGTGGTCTGGATCTGCGTCTTCACCGTTGTCTACCTGATGGGGACTCTGTAATGGCTAATGCACATTCCCATGACAGCCACGATGACAGCCACGGCAGCGTCAAGTCGTACGCCATCGGCTTCATCCTGTCGGTCATCCTGACGCTGATCCCGTTCGGCCTGGTGATGTACCCAACCTTGCCGAAGTCGATCACCTTGATGATCGTCCTGGCGTTCGCGGTGATTCAGGTGCTGGTTCACCTGGTGTACTTCCTGCACCTGGACCGCTCGAAGGCTCAACGCGATAACGTGATTGCGTTCGTGTTCGCAGGCTTGGTGATCCTCCTGCTGGTTGGCCTGTCGGTATGGATCATGTTCAGCATCCATACGTTCATGATGGCGAAGTGAGGTAAGACCCGATGTCGCTTAAGCACTTTATCCAAATCACCAAACCGGGGATCATTTTCGGTAACGTGCTTTCTGTGGCAGGCGGTTTCTTCCTGGCCTCCAAGGGGCATGTCGATCTGGCCATATTCCTGGCTGCGATGATCGGCACGTCCCTGGTGGTAGCTTCCGGTTGTGTATTCAACAACTGCATCGACCGCGATATCGACATCAAGATGGAGCGCACCAAGAATCGTGTGCTGGTGCAGGGCCTTATCTCCCTGAAGCTGGCACTGATCTTCGCGACCGTTTTGGGTATCGCAGGCGTGGTGTTGTTGTACAAGGTGGCCAACCCGCTGGCGGCGCTGTTTGCCGTGATCGGTTTTGTCATCTACGTCGGCTTCTACAGCCTGTACCTCAAGCGCAAGTCGGTTCACGGCACGCTGGTGGGCAGTCTGTCGGGGGCGATGCCGCCGGTGATTGGTTATGTGGCTGTGACCAATAGCTTCGACATGGCCGCGCTGGTGCTACTGGTGATGTTCAGCCTGTGGCAGATGCCGCACTCTTATGCCATTGCGATCTTCCGCTTCAACGACTACCTGGCTGCTTCGATTCCGGTCCTGCCGGTCAAGCGTGGCATCCGGGTCGCCAAGAAACACATCCTGCTCTACATCCTGGCCTTCCTCGTGGCGACCTTGATGTTGACCTTCAGTGGCTACGCCGGCATGAGCTACCTCGCCGTTGCCGCCGCCATGGGCATGTACTGGTTGTACATGGCCTGGACGGGCTACAAGGCGGTGGATGACAGCGTCTGGGCACGCAAGCTGTTCGTCTTCTCGATCTTCACCATCACCGCCTTGAGCGTGATGATGTCCCTGGATTTCCAGGTGCCGAAAGAGTTGCTGCTGACGTACGCCCACTGAGTGATCAAACAGTAAAAAACCCCGCCTTCGAAAGAAGCGCGGGGTTTTTTATTGAGGGGCCTTTAAACTATGCCAAATCTTACAAATGCAGGAAGCAGCGTGATGAGTAAAAAAGCCGTTATCGTATTCAGTGGTGGGCAGGACTCGACGACCTGCCTGATCCAGGCACTGCCGCTGTATGACGAGGTGCACTGCATTACCTTCGACTATGGCCAGCGGCATGTGGCAGAAATCGAAGTCGCGCAGAAACTCGCCAAGCAACTGGGCGCCACCGTTCACAAGGTGATGGACGTGTCCCTGCTGAACGAGCTGGCCATCAGCAGCCTGACCCGCGACAACATTCCGGTGCCCACGGTGAACAGCTCGGGCGAGAGCTTGCCAAGCACCTTCGTGCCGGGCCGGAACATTCTGTTTTTGACCCTGGCGGCGATTTACGCCTATCAGGTCAAGGCAGAAACCGTGATCACGGGCGTGTGTGAAACCGACTTCTCGGGTTACCCGGATTGCCGGGACGAGTTCGTCAAGGCGCTGAATAAAGCGCTGCAACTGGGCATGGAGTACGACGTGCGCCTGGAAACGCCGCTGATGTGGCTGAACAAGGCCGAGACCTGGGCCCTGGCGGACTATCACCACCAGCTGGACCTGATCCGCAACCAGACCCTGACCTGCTACAACGGCATCATCGGTACGGGGTGTGGCAACTGCGATGCGTGCAACCTTCGCGCACGTGGCCTGAACGACTACCTGGAAAACAAGGCAGCCGTCCTGCAGAGCCTGAAAAGCAAACTGGCTTGATGCCGAGCATTCCCGTGCTGAGCACGGGAACGTTCACCGATCAGTTGGCTTGCTGCGCAGCCTGGTTATCGCCGGTGATGTAGCGCTTGAACAACGAGCGGGCGCCATAGGCCGGCAGGATGTTGAAGAAGGCAAAGCAGACTTTGATCGCGATCTGCACGTAGATCATGTTCAGGATGTCGCTGGTCTGCATCGCGCCGTAGAACGCGATGAAGCAGAACAGGAAGCTGTCGATAATCACCGCGAAAAACGTACTCAGGAAAATTCGCAGGAATAAATACCTGGAGTTGGTCAGCTCTTTGATCTTGCACAGCAGGTACGAGTTTATGTTCTCCGACACCAGGAACGAAACCGAAGAGGCGATCAACACCGACGACACCTGGATGATCACGTCGTTGTAAGGCCCGTCGAGCTTCCAGCCGGGCAAGCCGGGGAGGAAGGTCGAGCCGTAGAGCAGGATGATGATCATCGCGTTGCTGGCAAACGCAAACAGGATGGCCCTTCGCGCCAGCCGGAGGCCGAACTGCTCGTTGAGCAAGTCCACGATCAGGAATGTCAGCGGGTACAGAAACGTGCCGGGTGTGACGATAATGCCCAGCGACTCCAGGTAAATCGGTTTGGTCGCGGCGATGCTGGTAAAGATATAGAACGTAAAGAGCAGCAAGTTCAGGATGATATAAATCATCCATGAGTTCTCATTGCGGTCATTGAGCTCGTACGCGGTGAGCGCCCCGCCCTGGGAATAGAACTTCTTGTACATGTTCTTGACTTCCATTTTATTTAAATTGTCCATGATTTCGCTGTTCAGCACTTCGCTCAGCTTTACTCGAATGACCTTGCCCGTGGCGATCACCATGATCACCGCCAGGCTCTTGTCATTCTCGAACCCCAGCAACTTGTATTTGCTGTTCTCGACGTCGTGTTCATACGTGGTCATTGAAGCGCTCCTCGATGATATCTCCCACCACACAGATACGATCCGAGCTCACACACGCTTCATCCGTGATGAATAGTGTTTTGCTGACGCAGTCGTACACCAACTTTTCCTTATCGTCGCTCGACGAGCCCTTCTGCACGATCAACAAATCCCCCGGCTCGTTGACGCCGGCAATTTCATGTTCCAGCAGAACAGCGATCAAGTTGTAGGAGGTGCCGAAGTAGTAGGTCAGCGGGTACAGCGTGGCGAGTTCGCCAATGCGCTTGTGCATGCTCGCCATGACCAGGCTTTGCTTGATGATCGGCACGGCAGCCGGGTTCATATTTCCCTGGGGGGAAATACTGCTGTCGATGATTTCTTTTTCTTCAAAGTCGAGGGTCTCGATTTCTTCGTAGGAGACGCCAAAGAAATCCGAGATCTTGCGGACGGTGGACTGCTGTACGTTGACGACCTTGCCTTCCAGAATGTTGTAGATCGTGGTTCTGGTCAGGCCGGCCGCGTTGCACAACGACAGCTGCGTCTCTCCGCGGCTTTTGATCAGGTATTTGATATTGCTCTTCAAATACTCGGTGCGTTCTTTTCTATGAATCAAATGCCCACCACTTCCTTATGTTTCACACCGAGCGTCCATTCTGGCCGGGTTGCGGGCTTCGCCGCGGCGCGAAGTGTTGCATGCGCCCGCTACAAGAATAAAGACCGTGATCAGTTTTTTGGCGATTGGCCAGCATCCAGCCAGGGAAAACCGCGCCTTGTCCCCCCGTACCCCGGCAAAAAGAATCATTTAATTTGGAAAATGTTCATTTTTCTGCTTAATTGCCCTGCGCCCAACGGAAAGGTGCTCGGGATTTTCAGGGAAGGAACACATGACTATGACAGTCAACACGCAACCACTTACTCACCACGCCGGCCTGTTGCAACGAGGGCGGACGGATCTTCGGGCAGAAGACGCGGAGCTGGCGGGACTGCTGGATGCGGAAGTCACGCGTCAGCACCAAACCCTGTCACTGGCCGCTTCGTCCTGCGCCGTGAAGCCGCACATCCTGGCGTCGTCCGCCTCGGTGCTGGTCAACGTGACCGCCGAGGGTGCCCTTGGCTGGCGTCATCATGCCGGCTGCGAGAATGCCGACCGGGTCGAAGCCCTGGCGGTCCGCCGGGCGCGTGAGCTGTTCGGCGCGCAATACGCCGGCGTGCAACCTCACTCCGCGTCGACGGCCAATTACCAGGTGCTGGCGGCCTTGCTCGAGCCCGGCGACACGGTGCTCGGCATGGCCACCGATCATGGCGGGCACCTGAGCCATGGCAGCCCGGTGGCGTTCACCGGCGCGTACTACAAGGCGCTCAGATACGGCACCACCTCCAAGGGCGTTATCGACTACGAACAGGTGCACACACAGGCGCTGGCCCATCGCCCGCGCGTGATCATCTGCGGTGCGACGGCCTATTCGCACCTCATCGATTTTGAACGGTTCCGCGCGATTGCCGACGAAGCCGGGTCGATCCTGCTGGCGGATATCTCGACCATCGCCGGCCTGGTCTCCACCGGGCGCCATCCGAGCCCGGTCGACGCGGCCCACGTCACCACGCTGTGCACCCACAGGCAACTGGGCGGCCCGCGCGGCGGCCTGATCCTTGCCGGGCGCGACGCGGAAACCAAGGTGCCCGGCCTCAAGACCACCTTCAGTCGTCTTCTCGACCAGGCCGTGTTCCCGCGGATGCAGGGCGCGCCGGCCTTCAACATGATCGCGGCGAAAGCGGCGGCGTTCGGCTACGCCATGTCGGCGGAATTCGACGCCTGGATGGCGCGGACTCGCACCACCGCCGATGAACTGGCCAGTGCGTTTCAGGCCTGTGACTACGAGGTGGTGGGCGGGCGCAGTGAGAACCACTCGATCCTGATCCGCCTGCGTGGCGGCATCACCGGCTCTGTCGCCCAGGCGGCGCTGGAGCAATGCGGCATCATCGTGGACAAACATCGCGCACCGGGTGAGACGCGACCGTCATTTGTCGCCAACGGGTTGTGTATCGGTAGCGGCTCCCTGGCGCAACGCCACGTGGACGCCGATGGATGCCGTCAGGTGGTCGAGCTGGTTTGCCGGGTGCTCGACGCCGTCACGCCCCTCAACGAGTACAAGTACAGCCTCGATCCCGTCGCGCAGGAATCCCTGCGTTTACAGGCCCGAACCTTGTGCGCGAAGTACCCGCTCGCGGATTACCTGCCTGACTGAGTCATTACCCCGGGGGATGTTTCATGTTATTGCGGGATAAATTGCTGTACGGTGTTTAAGCGAGTGTTATAGACGGTCGCGCTATTGCTTATATCCATAATTAACAAGCTGCACGACAGCTTGACGTTCTCCTGGCAGTTATAAAAAGGGCTCTTAAAGTCCGTTCAACCTCCGTGAACGAAGTACTCAGCCTTTTGCAGTGAAGTCGAACTTGGCCTCTGCGCCGATCGTTGTTCGACTCATGAGGAGATACCCCGTGATAACCCGAAGAAAACTTCTTTATTCAGGCGCAGCCTTGACCGGCGCCGGCCTGTTTGCCCCGCTGTGGGCCGGTGCCGCGCTGGCGCAGGACGTCAGCAGCGCCGCCAGCGACGACATTGAATCCTTCCGCCAATTGTCGATGTTCCTCCTCGAACGCCCGAGCCTGGATGCCGCCTTGTCCTTGCGCATCCTGGCCCAGTGCACCCAGAACGACCCTGCATTCCCCGAGAAGATCAAAGCCTTGTGGAGCAAGGTCGGCCAGCATCACCTGCGCAGCGTCAGCCAGTTGTCCGGCAGCCCGTTCTACCGCGACCCGGTGGTCAAGGACACGACGCAGAAAATCGTTTCGGCCTGGTACCTGGGCTACACCGGCACCCCGGTGTCCCTGCGCGCCACCGACGGCACGCGGCTGGTGACCTTCACCGGCGCCCTGGCCTACGCGCCGACCGCAGACGCCACGGTGATCCCAACGTACTCCCGGGGAAAAACCAATTACTGGGTTAATCCTCCGGCCACGCTGGCCAACGACTAAGACAAGGCACTTTTATGAATCAGGATTTTGACGCCGATGTCATTGTGGTTGGCTCCGGCGCATTAGGCAGTAACGCAGCATTTGAATTGGCCAAACACGGCAAGTCGGTGATTATTCTGGAAGCGGGTGAACATATTCCCCGCTGGAAGATAGTCGAGAACTTCCGTAATTCGTCGAACAAGGGCAATTACAACTCGCCGTATCCGAATGAGCCGTGGGCCCATCATTCTTATGATGAGCAATACATCGAGAACACCGGTTCTTTCGAGTTCCGCCCCGGCATGTTGAAACTGGTGGGCGGCACCACCTGGCACTGGGCGGCGGCGTGCTGGCGTTACTTGCCCAACGATATGAAGCTCAAGACCCTGTACGGCGTAGGTCGCGACTGGCCGCTGGAATACAGCGAGCTGGAACCCTATTACGTGCGCGCAGAAATTGCCCTGGGCGTGTGCGGCAGTGACACCCAGGACCAGAGCGGGCAGGGCGGCGGCGCGTTTCCGCCGCGCTCAAGCCCCTATCCGATGGCGCCGGAAGGCGATACCTACCTGTTCCAGCGCCTGCGTGAACGCATGGCCCCGGCGGGGTATCACTTTATCCATGAGCCCAACGGCCGCGCCACTGAACCCTACGACGGGCGCCCGGCGTGCAGCGGCAACAACAACTGCATGCCGGTCTGCCCCATCGGGGCGATGTACAGCGGCGACGTGCATGCCCGCCACGCCGAACAGGCCGGCGCCAAGCTGATCACCGACGCCACCGCTTACAAGCTGGAAAAAGGCGCTGATGACAAGATCGTCGCGATCCATTACCGCAGCTCCACCGGCGCCGATGTGCGGCTCACGGCCAAGTACTTCATCGTCGCCGCCCATGGCCTGGAAACCCCCAAGCTGTTGCTGATTTCCGAGGTCGCCAACTCCTCCGACCAGGTCGGTCGCAACCTGATGGACCACACCGGCCAGGGCCTGCAATTTATCGCCGACGAGCCGTTGTGGCCGGGGCGCGGAGCGGTGCAACAGGGCGGGATTTTCAATCGCCGCGACGGTGAGTTCCGCAAGGAGCGTGCTTCGGTCAAACACTCGATCTCCAACAACGTGCCGAACATTGCCGTGGCCAAACGGCTGATCGCCCAGGGCGTGTACGGCAAGGAGCTGGACGAGCGCATCCGCCACGACGCGGCGCGTTGGGTCGACGTGTCCACCGTGTATGAAACCCTGCCGTTGCAGACCAACACCGTGCGCCCAAGCCGCACCCGCAAGGACGCCCTGGGCATCCCGATGCTGGTGGTCAACTACGAGGTGGGCGATTACGTGAAGGCGGCCAAGGCCGGCGTCACCGAAGACTATGCGCACTTCGTGCAACTGATGGGCGGCACGGTGGTGGAAGACAACACCGGCTACCAGAACCGCGACCACCTGATGGGCACCGTGATCATGGGCGCCAACCCCAAGGACTCGGTGGTCAACCACGAGTGTCGCACCCACGACCACGCCAACCTGTTCCTCGCCACCACCGGAGTGATCCCGGCGTCCGGCACCATCAACCCGACCCTGGCGGGCGTGGCGCTGAGTATCCGTATGGCCGACATCATTGCGCGGGAGGTCTAGGTCATGGGATTGCTTAAATTTCCGTTGCTGGCCTTGCTGCTCATCGCGTTGCCGGCGTTTGCCGCTGAAGACACCGCCGCGCTGATCCAGAAAGGCGCCTATGTGGCCCGTGCCGGTGACTGCGAAGCCTGTCACCGCACGGCTGAAAACGGCGGCGCGCCGCTGGCCGGTGKGTATGTGATTGACTCGCCCATGGGCAAGATCATCTCCAGCAACATCACCCCGTCCAAGGCCTACGGCATTGGCGACTACACCGAGCAGCAACTGGCGGACGCCTTGCGCAAAGGCATCAACGCCAAGGGACAGCACCTGTACCCGGCGATGCCTTACACCTCGTACCAGGGCATGAGCGATGACGACATCCACGCCTTGTACGTGTACCTGCAACAGGGCGTCAAAGCCGTGGACCAGCCGGTGCCGGAAACCCACCTGGCGTTCCCGTTCAATATCCGCCAACTGATGTTCGGCTGGAACCTGGTGTTCCTCGACAGCCAGGGCTTTGTGCCCAAGCCCGGCGCCACCGAACAGGTCAACCGTGGCCAGTACCTGGTGGACAACCTGGCCCACTGCGGCGCCTGCCACACCCCGCGTAATGCCCTGATGGCCGAGGACAACAGCCAGTACCTGGCCGGTGCGAAACTGGGGGGCTGGGTCGCGCCCAACATCACCTCCGACAAGGTCAGTGGCCTGGGGGACTGGAGCGACGACGACCTGGTCAACTTCCTGAAAAACGGTCACCTCGCCGACAAGGCCCAGGCGGCAGGCGGCATGGCCGAAGCCGTGGAAAACAGCTTCCGCTACCTCAGCGACAGCGACCTGCACGCCATGGCCGCCTACCTGCACAGCGTGCCGCCGATCCGCGACCCCGGGCAGACCGAGCGCGTCGTGCGCAAGGTCACACCCGTGGACATGAGCACCCTGGAAACCGGCCAGGGCGACCAGGCCTCACTGGCCGATGCCACCGGCCTGAATGGCGCACGCCTCTACAACTCGGCCTGTTCCAGTTGTCACGGCCGCGATGGGCAGGGCAGTGCCGACAAGTTCTACCCGTCCCTGAGCCTCAACACCGCGCTCAACGGCAACCAGGCCAACAACCTGGTGATGGCGATCATCGCGGGCATCGACCGCAAAGGGGCCGATGGTGCCGTGAGCATGCCGGCCCTGGGCGGCGACCTGAACGACGCGCAAATCGCCGCCATTGCCAACTACAGCCTGCACACCTTCGGCAACCCGGCGCTGAGCGTCAGTTCCGAAGAAGTCACCAGCCTGCGTCGCGGCGGGGATGTGCCGTTGTTGATCACTGCCATGCCGTATCTGTTGTGGGGCGGTGGTTTTGTGGTGTTGGTGCTGATCATCGTGCTGGTGCTGTGGCGCCGTCACCGCAAACACCTGCGGGAAGTGGAGGCCAAGCGGATCGCATTGAACCGGCGTTTTCATTCCAAGTAGGTAGAAACGCAAAAGCCCCGCCTTCGGTCTGAAGCGCGGGGCTTTTTGTTGGCCGGGTAAATCACCGGGTGTTTTCCTCGTCATACCCAATGGCAGGAACGGGGGCGAATCCCGCACCTGAAGCTGCGAGCCGACAAGGAGAGATCTTCATGGTCAACGTGAGTCGTCGTTCCCTGATCGCACTGGGCGCGGCCTTGCCCTTGCTGGGGCGCCTGGAGTGGGCTGAAGCAAGTCCGGCTGTGGCGGCGCCCGAGGTGCTGCTCAACTACAACGAAAGCCCCTACGGCCCCTCGCCGGCTGCGCGGCAGGCGATGCAGCGCGGCATTGCCGCCTCGGGGCGCTACCCTTATCCGGACATGTACGCGCTGGTCGAACAGTTTGCCAAACAGCAGGGCATTCTGGAGGAGCAGGTGGCGGTGTTCGCCGGCTCCATGGCCGCGTTGCGTTACGCGGTGCTGGCGTTTACCAGCGAAACCCGCAGCCTGGTGATGGCCACGCCTTCCTACGAAGTACCGCGCGAGGCTGCCGAATCGCGCAAGGCCAAGGTGCACGAAGTAGACCTCACCGCCGATCACGCCCATGACCTTCCCGCCATGCTCGCCATTGACCGGCAGCCCGGCCTGATCTACCTCTGCAACCCGAACAACCCCACCGGCACCCTCACACCCGCCAAGGCCATCGAACAGGCACTGGCGAACAAACCCAAAGGCAGCATTTTGCTGGTGGACGAGGCCTATATCGACTTCAGCGATGCGCCCGGTTGCGTGGCGTGGGTCAGGGACCATGACGACTTGCTGGTGCTGCGTACGTTCTCGAAAATCTACGGCCTGGCCGGCGCGCGCCTGGGGCTGGCCATCGGTCATCCGGCGTTGCTGGAACAGTTGGCGGTGTATGGCGGGGATAACGTGCCGGCTGCCGCCAGCTTGCTCGCCGGCCGCGCCAGCCTCGCGGATACGCAACTGGTGCCCGCGCGCAAGGCGCTGAATACACGGTTGCGGGATGAAACGGTGGCGTGGCTAAAAAGCCGGGGATTCACCTGCACGGCGTCTCACAGCAACTGCTTCATGATTGACGTGCGCCGTCCGGCCGAACAGGTCATCGAGCAGTTGGGCGAACAGGGCGTGAAGATCGGGCGCGTGTGGAAAAACTGGCCGCAGTGGGTGCGGGTCACGGTGGGGAATGCTGACGAGATGCGGCGGTTTCGCGAAGTGTTTGCGGCTCAGGTCGTAGGCTGAATTCGCTGCGACGCAGACCCAATGTGGGAGCTGGGCTTGCCCGCGATGCAGGCACCTCGGTGTGTCAGTTGCAACGAGGTGATGCTATCGCAGGCAAGCCAGCTCCCACATTTAGATCGGGTTACTGCTGGGCGATGCTGTAGCCCTCAAACGCGGTCTGCTGCTGCAGCGCCGTGATGATGCTTTTACGTGTCAGTGGCTGCTCGGCGCCCGAGTTATCCACAAAGGTTTCAACTTCCAGTTCCGCCTCGTCACCTTCACCGACAAAGGTAAAGCCGAGGAACTCAAACGCCTCGCGGTCGACATTCGGCTTGGAGCGTGGCGACCGCATCGGCAGGGTGACGCTGATGCCGTCCTTGCTGATGGCGAACACTTCCGCTTCCTTCTTCGGGCGGGAAGCCTTGCCTTTGCCGGCGCTCGGGTTGCTGATGGCCTGGTGGGTCTGGTTCAGCACCTTGAGGGCCAAACCGTAGACCAGCTCCTGAAACTCCGGGTCGTCCTTGAAGCTGGACAGGATGCGGCTGATGGAGAATTTGCTGTTCAGGTCTTCGAGGGCGGCGTTGTCAGCGGCTTCGGCGTCCTTGAGCTGCTTGAGCTCGCCCATCAGGTCGTAGGCCTTGTCGTCATCGAAAGCATCGTGCGCCTGGCGGATGGCCACGCGCAGTTCGCGGATCTGGTCGCTTTCCTTGGAGGTGTGGAACGCGTCCAGCACCATCTCGCTGATGGTCTTGGCCGCCGGCACGTGCTGTGAAAGATTGATGGCGTTTTCGTATTCAGCTTTGGACTGCAAGGCGACTACGGATTCTTCGGTACGGGAATCAGACATTGAAATTTCACTACTTCAGTAAACGGGGAGACGGGAAAAGCGTCGCGCATTTTCAGCGGGGAGGGGGATCAGGTCAAGGCAGCACAATGCCCTCATCGCGGCTGAATGACGCCAACGCCCGCCGCAGCTTGATCGCCCGCCCGCAAAACAGGCCCACCGTGAACCCCGCAGCCCCGCCCGCCAGGGCCAGCATCGGCGCGGTGCTCGACAGCAACGGATGCACGGCCTGTTGATAGCCGAGGTAATACTTCACGCCGAAGAACAATTGGGAGATCAGCAGGATTTTCCAGGTGCCGGGCAGCACCAGCGTGCTGCCATCGAGGCTTGCACCCCGGGCGGTGAACAGCGCCATCGCCAACAGGCTGCCGACGGCCGCACCGCCCAGCCAGCAGGCGATCGAGAGTGCCGAGTGTTCAATGGACATCAGTGACCAGATCACCAGCACCACCGGCAGGATAACCAGCGACCGGCGGGTTTCGCGGCTGCCGCGGGTGGCCTTGATCCCGTACCAGCAGATCCACAGATAAACGGCGTACACCCAAAGGGGCGTGCCCTGGAGAATATCGAGCATAGTCAGCGTCCGTGCCTGATGAAGGAGGGCGTTGATAGTCGCCGGGCCACGAGGGGCTTGTCCATCGATTTAACCGAGACGTTTGCCCATTTCGAAGGCGCGCTTTTCATAGCCCAACTCTTCGTACAGCCGCTGGGCCGGTTCGTTGAAGGCCCAGACGGTCAGGCGCAAATCCCCGGCGCCCTGGCGGACCGCCCAGCGCTCGGCGAGTGCCATCAGCTCACGGCCAATGCCCTGGCCGCGCTGGGCGTCCAGCACGCAGACCGAGCCGATCCGGGCGACGCGCAGCGGCTGCAGCAACGGGCTGGCCGTCTCGATGATTTGCACGGTGATAAAGCCGACGCCCGCACCCTGCAACTCCGCCAGAAACACCGCCTGGACCCGGCTGGTGAGGCAGGGCCGCCAATGGGACTGGTCGCGCTCCACCTGCTCGGTGGCGTCACGGTAGATATCGGGCCGTTCCTGGTGGTGCAGGCGGTTCAACGGCTGGCCGAGCACGCACAGGGTGTGCAGGTCATCCAGGTGCGCCTGGCGATAGGTCAATCCTTGGGACATGCTGCTCCTTTGAAACGAACCGGGAAGGGAGCGTCTTTATGCCTGTTGTCCACAGGCATCACAAGCCTTGCAGGGCACTCAGCTGAGCTTCCAGCCCTTCACGCAAGCCACTGCCGCGCCGGGCGATAAACACCAGTTGCACCGCGAGTTCCGGCGCTTGCCCGTTGGCCAGGGTGAACTGACTGCGACTGCCCACGTGTTGCAGCCAGAACGGTTGGTCGTTGCCTTGCAAATGCACCAGGCCCTTGAGCCGGAACAGGTCCTTGGGCAGTTGTGCCAGCCAGTCGCGCAAGGCTTTGGCGGGCAGGGGCTGGTTGCCCTGCCACACCCAGCTTTCAAACAGTTGGTCATGGCGCGGCAGCACCGGGCTCAGGCCGTTGCGCTCGCCGCGCTCCCCCAGCAGCAGGGCGTCCGGCACCATCGCCTGCACCGTGCTCAGCACCCGTGCCCGGCCACCGATCTCGGCACGCAGGGTTTCCAGTTCAGCGGCGCTGACCAGGTCGGCCTTGTTCAGCAACACCAGGTCGGCGCAGGCCACCTGGGCCCGGGACAGCCGCGCGAACTCGCCTTCCAGGGCGCGGTAGCCGCTGGCGTCCACCAGGGTGATCACCGTGTCCAGGTGCAACTGCGCCTTGAGCTGTGGATAACCCAGGGTCTGCACAATGCGTTGCGGGTCGGACACGCCGCTGCACTCGATGACGATCCGGTCCAGGCGCGGGCGCATCTGCGTCAGGCTTACCAGCTGCGCCAGCAGGTCTTCCTGCACGGTGCAGCAGATGCAGCCGTTCTGCAGGCTGACCACTGCGTCGGTGACTTCGGCAATGATCGCGGCATCGATGTTCAGCTCGCCAAAATCATTCACGATCACCGCCATGCGCCCGTACTGCGGCTGCTGGGCCATGCGGTTGAGCAGGGTGGTCTTGCCGGCGCCGAGGAACCCGGCGACCACCGTCACCGCGATGCTCGCGGCGTTCATTCGATCACCGGCGGCAGGCCTTGCCACACCGCTTGCAGCGAGGTGTCGGCGAAGATGCCGAGGCGGTCGTACACCGGGCGGCCTTCGACAAACGTCAGTTGCACCTGGGTCTGGTGGATGTAGTTGCGTGCAGGCTCGGCGAACAGATCGCGGTCGAGCACGATCAGGTCGGCCGACTTGCCCACTTGCAGGCTGCCGGTGGTGTGTTCCAGGCCCATGGCGTGGGCGCCGTTGAGGGTCGCCACTTGCAGCGCCTGTTCGAGGGTGATCGGCTCACCGAAGCATTCCGGCTCCTGGTTCCACGGGTTCTGGCGGGTGACCATGGTTTCCAGGGCCAGCCACGGGTCGATCGACGCCACCGGCCAGTCGGTGCCCATCACCGCCAGGCCGCCTTCGGCCAGTACGCCTTTGAAGTCGTAGATGCGCTTGAGGCGCTCCTGGCCATAACCGCTGCGCGCGCCGCTGGCGAAGGGTGTCGGGTACCAGGCGGCCGGGGAAAATTCGGCGATCACGTTCAGGGCCTTGAAGCGCTTGAGGTTGCCCGGGTGCAGCAACGTGCTGTGGGCACACTGGTGACGAATCCCGCTGTCACCATTGACCCGCCGGGCTTCGGCCACCGCATCCAGGAACACGTCGGAGGCGCCGTCGCCGGTGCAGTGGGCAATCACCCGCAGGCCGCGACGGTCCATGTCCACCACCATGTCGGTGATGTGTTCCGGGGTCAGGTTGAGCTTGCCGCGCCACGTGGAATTGGCTTCCCACGGGGTCATCAGGTACGAGGATTTTGGCTCCACGGTGCCGTCGAAGTGGAACTTCACCGCGTTCGCATTCAGCCGGGCGCTGCGGTAGTAGTGACGCTCGCCGCCGAGCAATTCCCAGCGCCGGCGCACCGGGAAAATATCATCCTGCCAACTGATGGCGGCTTCCACGCGCAGGGTCAGTTCGCCGGCGTCGTCCAGTTCCTTGAGGGCGTCCAGGCGCCGCTCGCAGACGTGCACGTACTTGGTCGCCGTTACCCCACGGGAGCTTTGGAAATGCACGCCATCGCGATAGGCGCGGCGCAGCACGTCCACCGGGGTTGGCGGCATGGCGGCGTGGATCAGCGCGTAGGCGCCGTCGATCAGCAGGCCGGTGGGCTCGCCGTTGAGTTCGTCGCGCTCCATGTAGCCGTTGCGCGGGTCGGCGGTGTGGCGGTCGATGCCGGCCAGTTCCAGGGCTTTGGAGTTGACCATCATGGTGCCCCACATCCGGTCGAGCAGGGCCACCGGGCGGTCCGGCATGATGCTGTCGAGCCAGTCGCGCCCCGGTGTCAGCCCCGCTTCACGGAAGGTGTAGCGCACCCAGTATTGGCCGTAGATCCAGCCGTTGCCCGGGTGGCTGTCGGCGTAGGCGTGGATCGCCGCCGCCAGTTGCTCCGGGGTCGGGTCTTCGAGGCCCACGTCCAGGTCATCGCTGTAGCGCGGGGCCAGTGCCAGGTCGGGGTGGGTGTGCATGTCGTGCAGGCCCGGCATGCAGAACGCGCCTTGCAGGTCATGCTGGCGGGTGTGCGGGCCGATCAGGCTTTGCACGTCTGCGAAGGTGCCCACGGCGATCAGGCGCCCGTCGCGAATCGCCACGGCCTCGGCCCACGGCTGGGCCGGGTCGAGGGTGTAGAGGCGAGCGTTGTGCAGCACCAGGTCGGCGTGAGGGCTGACGGCGGAGTGGGTGGAATTGAATTGGTCGGAAGCAGTCACGGGGTAAACCTCGATATTCAAAGCGGCGACGATCAACTGTGGGAACTGGCTGTGTGGGAGCCGGGCTTGCCCGCGATAGGATCACCTCGGTGTTACTGAGAAACCGAGGTGCTTGCATCGCAGGCAAGCCAGCTCCCACAGTGATTGGGTTTCGTCAGTGGATCAGCGATTGGCCCGCAGGCCCTGAACAAACCCGGCAATGCGCTGGCAAGCGTCCTTGAGGGTGTCATCGGCGACGGTGAAGGAGATCCGCACAAACCCCTCGGCGCTGGCGCCAAAGGCCTGGGCGTCGAGCACCGAGACGCCGGTGGCGCGGAACAGTTGCCAGGCGAAGTCCATGCTGGTCAGCCCGGTGCGGCGCACGTCCACCAGCATGAACATCCCGGCCTGGGGCACGCGGCAGTCCAGGTCGGTGATCGCGCTCAAGCCTTGCACCACCAGGTCACGCCGCCGGCGATACACCGCCCGTGCATCGCTGACCACCGCATCATCCACGTCCAGCGCCTTGATCGCGGCTTCCTGGATAAACCCCGGCAGGCCGTAGAGCATGCACAGCAGCAGGTTATCCAGATGCCCGATCAGGGGTTTGGGCCCCACCACCCAGCCCACGCGCCAGCCGGTCATGGCGTGGGTTTTCGACAGGCTGTTGAGCACCACGGTGCGCTCGGCCATGCCCGGCAACGAGGCGATGCTCAGGTGTTCATGGTCGTAGGTGATCTGCCCGTAGACTTCATCGGAGATCACCCACAGGTCGTATTGGCGCGCCACCTCGGCGACCATTTCCAGCTCTTCACGGCTGTAGACGTTGCCGGTCGGGTTGCAGGGCGTGGCCAGGGCGATGCCCCGGGTCTTGTCGGTGATCGCCGCTTCCAGCGCGGCGCGGGTCAGGCGAAAGCCGTTGGCCGCCGGTTGCTCGATGGTCGCGATGCGCGCCCCGGAGGCGTGGATGCAGGCCTCGTAGGTCAGGTACATCGGCTCCGGCACCAGCACTTCATCGCCATGGCTGAACAGGCACAACGAGGCGGCAAACAAACCGTTCTGCGCGCCGGCCACCAGCGCGACGTTGTCGGCGTGCACCGCAACGCCTTGCAGCCGGCTTTGCTTGATGGCGATCGCTTCGCGCAGGGCCGGGCGGCCGAGCACGTGGGTGTAGTGGGTGTCGCCGGCGCGCAGGGCGTCGACGGCGGCTTCGCAAATCGCGCTGTCGGTGGCGAAGTCCGGGTCGCCCACGCTGAGCACGATCACGTCCTCGCCACGGCCCCGGGCCTCGACGGCCGCGTAGTGAATATCCCAGGCGCTGACGGACTCGCCGCTAATGCGTTCGACAAACGGGGAATAACGCATCCTTGTTCTCCTTAAAGCAAAATTGATTCAAGCCTGGCGCTGCGGGACTTTGCCCCAGCGCGAGAAGCCGTGTTCGATCACGAACGCCAACACAATGTAGATCAGCGCCACCGCCAGCAGCGGCTCATACACGCGCAGGGTCTGCGCCCGCACCAGGTTGGCGGCTCCCAGCAAGTCGGTGACGGCCACGGTGGAGGCCAGCGCGGTGGCCTTGAGCAGCAGCACCGTCTCGCCGACCAGGGTGGGCTTGACCAGCTCCAGGGCACGGGGCAACCAGACCCGGCGCAGCACCATCATTCGCTTCATGCCATAGGCCCGCGCGGCTTCCAGCTCACCCTTGGGCACGGCCCGCAAGGCGCCGCGCAGCACTTCGCCAACGTAGGCGCCCACACACAAAATCAGCGCCAGGGCCACGTACCAGAAGCCTTCGCGCAGGTATGGCCAGAGAAAACTGCCGCGAATCAGCGGGTAGCTGGCGAACACACTGCCCACGCCGTAGTACAGGATGTAGATCTGCACCAGCAGCGGCGTGCCGCGAAACACGGCGGTGTAGGCGCGCAACGGGCCGCTGATCAGCGGGTTGGACGACAAGCGCCCCAACGCCACCAGCACCGCCAGTGCAAAGCCGAAGATGCCCGACAGCACCAGCAACTTCAGGGTGATGCCGAGGCCGTGCAGCAGCTCGCCGGCAAAACTGTTGATCCAGGAAAAGTCCATCCGCCGTGCTCCTCAGTGCTGTGGCATCCAGCGGTTGATCCGGCGCTCGAACACCCGGAACGCGCCGTTGGAAATCAGCGTGATGACGAAATACACCGCCGCCACCGCCAGGTAGAACACCAGGTAATGCTTGGTGGAGCCCGCCGCCTGCTTGCCCACCGAGAGCAATTCGCTGTAGCCGACGATGCTGATCAATGCGCTGTCCTTGACCAGCACCAGCCACAGGTTCGACAGGCCGGCCATGGCAAACGGCAACATGCTCGGCAGCAGCACCCGGCGCAGCAGCAACCAGCGTTCGATCCCGAAGGCGCGTGCCGCTTCAATCTGCCCCGCCGGAATCGCCTGGATCGCGCCGCGAATAATCTCGGCCGAATACGCGCCCTGCACGATCCCCAGCACCAGCACGGCCGCGGCAAACCCGTTCACCGTGACGCTGTCGCGGCCCATGGCGGCCATGGTGATGTTCAGCAGGTCGGTGCCCGCGTAGTACAGCAGCAGAATCAGCAGCAACTCCGGCACCGCGCGGTACAGCGTGGTGTAGGCGTTGGCCAGGCGTACCAGCCAGCGCGGGCCCTTGAGTTTGATCATGGCCACCAGCAAGCCGATGGCCAGGCCCAGCACAAAGGCTCCGGCGGAGATCTGCAAGGTCACCACCGCGCCCTGGAGCAGGGCGTGAAGCCAGCCGTCGGCGACGAACAGCTGGGAGAGTTCGGACAAAGAAATCATGAGTTTTTCCGCCGGGTGTTACTGCGCAGAGATGTCGACGCTGAAGTAGCGGCTGCGGATCTTGTCGTAGGTGCCGTCGGCCTTCATCGCAGCCAGCGCGCTGTTGAGTTGCTGCTTGAGGGCGTCGTCACCCTTGCGCACCGCCGCACCGATGCCCGAACCGAACAGCGGGTCTTTCGGCGCCAGGCCCTTGTCGGCCAGGCCGCTGCCGCCGGAGGATTTGAGCAGCGGCTCGATGGTCAGCGCGTCGGCCAGCATCACGTCGATGCGCCCGCTTTGCAGGTCGGCGGTCATGTCGTCCTGGGTGGTGTAGTAACGCAGGGTCGAGCCCTTGGCGTAGTAGGCCTTGAGGTAGGTGGCGTTGGAGGTCGAGCCTTGTACGCCGATGACTTTGCCTTTGAGGCCTTCGGGGGTAGTGGTCAGGTCCAGGCTGGCATCGGCCACCCACATGGCCGGCGTCTGATAGTACGGCGCGGTGAAGTCGACGACCTTTTCACGTTCTTCGGTGATGCTCATGGAGTTGAGGATCACGTCGATCTGCTTGGAGGTCAGCGCCGGGATCAGCCCGTCCCAGGACACTTCCTTGAGCGGGCACTGGGCTTGCAGGCGCTCGCACAAGGCCTTGATCAGTTCCGGCTCGAAACCGCTCCAGGCGCCATTGCCGGCTTTCTCGGAGAACGGCGGGTAAGGTTCCAGGGCGATACCGAAGACGATTTTTTCGGCAGCCACGGCGCTGTGGGCGGCGAGCGCGAACAGGCAGCCGGCGGTGAGAGTCTTGATCAGCTTTTGCATGGGATTACCCTGTTTGAGTTGTTTTTTGGGGGCAGTGTTGGAGCGATCAAACGCGATTGTCCTGGGCCATGACGAACTGGCGGCAGCGCTCGCTATCAGGATTCTGGAAGACTTTTTGTGGCGTGCCTTCTTCTTCTACCAAGCCCTGGTGCAGGAACATCACCTTGCTCGACACGTCGCGGGCGAAGGCCATTTCGTGGGTGACGAGGATCATGGTGCGACCTTCTTCGGCGATGCCCTGGATGACCTTGAGCACTTCGCCCACCAGCTCCGGGTCGAGGGCCGAGGTGGGTTCATCCATCAGCAGCACCCGGGGGCGCATGGCCAGGGCGCGGGCGATGGCCACGCGCTGTTGCTGGCCGCCGGAGAGAAAGGCGGGGAAGGCATCGCGCTTGTCCGCCAGGCCGACTTTTTCCAGCAGGTGTTCGCCGTGGGCGATGGCGTCCTTGCGGTCTTCGCCGAGCACGTACACCGGCGCTTCGATGACGTTTTCCAGCACGGTGCGGTGGGGCCACAGGTTGAAACTCTGGAACACCATCGACAGCTGGGTACGCAGCCGTGCCACCTGGTCGGGGTCAGCGATTCGCGGGTTGCCGGCGCGGTCTTTTTTCAGCCGCACTTCTTCGCCGTTGATGCGCAGGCTGCCGCTGCACGGGATCTCCAGCAGGTTGATACAGCGCAGCAGGGTGCTTTTGCCCGAGCCGCTGGAACCGATCAGCGACACCACTTCGCCTTCGTTGGCGCGCAGGGAGATGCCTTTGAGAACGTGGTGTGCGGCGTAGCTCTTGTGCAGAGCGTCGATGGCGACCACCGGGGTGACGGAATTGGGCTGCGCGTGCAAGGGTTATCCCTCTTGTTTTTGTAAGGTAAGCGGCCTCACGGGTGCGCCGTGATGGAGGTCGAGAATAGCTACTGGCCCTTTGAGGTCAATCGAGGATTTTTCGCCCGACCTTGAAATTTAATTCAACTGTCCTGCTGAAAATTTCCCGGTGCTGTGGCTATGTCTGGCGGTGGATAACGGCTATGGTGCGCAAAAATACCCGCCGGTGAAGACCTATGCGCTACCCCTCCATGACCGCCTTGCGGGCGCTGGACGCGGTGGCTCGGCTGGGCAGCGTGTCGGACGCTGCCACCGAGCTGAACCTGACCCCCAGCGCCATCAGCCACCAGATCAAGAGCCTGGAGCAGACGTTGGGGTTTGCCCTGACCGAGCGCACCGGGCGCAGCATTCGCATCACCTGGCAGGGCGAGCGCTATGCCCGGGACATCCACCAGCTGCTGGCGAATATCCTCGAAGCCGGGCAGCGCTTTGACGGCCAGCAGGTCAGCGGGCGCCTGTGCATCAGCAGCCCGGCGGGGTTTGCGACGTATTGGTTGTGCACCCACATCGCGGATTTCCAGGCGCTGTACCCACAGGTGGAATTGCACCTGATTTCCCCTCGTACGCCAGACGACACCAGCGACCAGAACGCCGACCTGTTCGTGGCCTACGGCATGGGCGACTGGCCGAACCAGCATGTGCAGAAGATCGTGTCGTTGCGTTATTTCCCGGTGTGCAGCCCGCGCCTGGTCAACACCATGGGCGGGCTCAAGACCCCGGAAAACCTGGTGGGCGCGCCGTTGCTGCACATGATCGACTACTCCGACTGGCGCGTGTGGCTGGCCGCCGCCGGGGCGCCGAATGTGGATGTGCAGCGCGGCATCGTGTTTGCCGATGCGCATTTTGTGCAGTCGGCGTGCATTGCCAGCCAGGGGATTGCCATGGGCGACAACCTGATCAGCGGGGAGGCATTGGCCAAGGGCTGGCTGGTGCGGCCGTTCGAGACCGAGATCGAGTCCAATCGCGGGTATTACCTGGTGGCCGATCACCAGAAGGTCGAGCGCCCGGTGGTGCAGGCGTTTGGGGAATGGGTGAAGTTGCAGTTGGGCAGCGGTTTACTCAGTTGAGGGCGTGACCTGTGAATTTTTTTCGGCAGTGGTGGTGAAATTTTTCGATTGTTGCGCCTCCTTGCGCGCCCTATGGTCCCGCACATCGACACAGAACAATAAAAAAGGAGTGAGCAATGACCACCTGTGCCCAGTCACTGGTGCGCCTGCTGGAAGGGTATGGCGTAGACACCGTCTTCGGCATCCCCGGCGTGCACACCGTTGAACTCTACCGTGGCCTGCACGGCAGCCGCCTGCGCCATATCAGCCCGCGCCACGAGCAGGGCGCCGGCTTCATGGCTGACGGTTACGCCCGGGCCAGCGGCAAGCCCGGCGTGTGTTTCATCATCACCGGCCCGGGCATGACCAACATCCTCACGGCCATGGGCCAGGCCTACGCCGACTCGATCCCGATGCTGGTGATTTCCACCACCAACCGCCGCGAACACCTGCGCCTGGGCCATGGCCACCTGCACGAACTGCCGGACCAGCGCGCGATGGTCGCCGGCGTGTGCGCCTTCAGCCACACCCTGCAATCCCCGGCGCAACTCCCGGAAATCCTCGCCCGGGCCTTTGCGGTTTTCAAATGTGCACGCCCGCGCCCGGTGCACCTGGAAATCCCGCTGGACGTGCTGGACATGCCCGCTGTCGACCTCAACCTGATGCCCCGCAGCTTGCCCGGCGCGCCGGCTCCGGCACCGGCCTCGCTGGCCGCCGCCCTGCGGTTGCTCGACGAAGCACGCCGCCCGTTGATCCTCGCCGGTGGCGGTGCCCGGGACTGCGCCCCGGTGTTGCAACAACTCGCCGAGCGCCTCCAGGCACCGGTGGCGCTGACCACCAATGCCCGTGGCTTGCTGCCGATGAATCACCCGCTGTTGCTGGACGGCGTGCAGTCATCCCGTCATGGCCGTTCGCTGTTTGACGAGGCCGATGTGATCCTCGCGGTGGGCACCGAACTGGGAGAAACCGACTACGATTTCTTCGGCCTCGGCCCGCTGAAATTCAAGGCGCCGCTGATTCGCCTGGACATCGACCCGATGCAAGTCATGGGCGTGCAACGGGCCCATGTCGGCCTGGTGGGCGATGCCCGCGAAGGCTTGCAGGCGTTGCTGGAACAGGTCGCCCCGCAAGCCTCGTCCGGCAGTTGGGCGCAGGATGGCGTGCAACGGATCAACCGGATCGAGCGCGACAGCTGGACTGCCAAGCAACAGGGCCTGCAAGGCTTGCTCGACCTGCTGCGCGACAGCCTGGTGGACCCGTTGATCGTCGGCGATTCAACCCAGCCGGTGTATCAGGGCGCGGTGGGTTACCAGGCGCCGGCCGCCAACAGCTGGTTCAACGCCGGCACCGGCTACGGCACCCTCGGCTACGGCTTGCCGGCGGCCATCGGCGCGAAACTGGCCAGGCCCGAACGCCCGGTGGTGGCGCTGGTGGGCGACGGCGGCATGCAGTTCTCCTGCGCCGAACTGATCGCCGCCCGCGAGGCCGATGTGGGCGTGATCATGGTGCTGTGGAACAACCAGTGCTACGGCGAGATTCGCGACTACATGGAAGCGCGGGAAATACCGCCGCTGGGGGTCGACATCATGACCCCGGACTTTGCTGCCATGGCCCGCAGTTTCCATATCGCCCATCACGCGGTGGATACCCCACAGGCCTTGCACTCCTTGCTGCAGGAGCTGGCCGGCACCCGCCAGCCGGTGATGATCGAACTCGACGCCGCCCGCTACCTGAAAAACGCCTGATCCTCTGAAACACCGCAGATCAACTGTGGGAGCTGGCTTGCCTGCGATGGCGTCACCTCGGTGTTACTGATGTACCGAGTCGTCTGCATCGCGGGCAAGCCCGGCTCCCACAGGTGTGTGATCCCTCCCGGCCCTGACCCACATCAAGGGCCGCGCACAAAAAATCCGCTACAACGAAGCTGGGGCTGACCATGCCCCGGTTATCCGCCTGATGACCCAATAAAAACGATTGCAGACCTGCGTCGAGGGGACCACCCCAGGCCCGGGTTATTAAAGGAATAGTGCGATGATTTTTCCCCTGTCACGTCTGGGCCTTGTGGGGGTGATGCTGTGTCTGTCTCTTCCCCTGCACGCCAACGAAGCCGACCCCACGCTGATCGAACAGGGCAAATACGTTGCCCAACTGGGCGACTGCATCGCCTGCCATACCGCCAAACAGGGCGCGCCAATGGCCGGCGGGCTGGAACTGAGCACGCCGATGGGCACGATTTATTCGAGCAACATCACCCCCGACCGCGACACCGGCATCGGCCAGTACAGCTTCGAGCAGTTCGACCGGGTAATGCGTGAAGGCGTGACGCCGGCGGGGCAGAACCTGTACCCGGCGATGCCGTATCCGTCCTACGCAAAGATGAGCGAAGGCGACATGCGCGCCCTGTTCGCCTACCTGATGCAGGGCGTGGAGGCGGTGAACAAACCGAATCTGGAGGCCGAGATGGGTTTCCCGTTCAACCAGCGCTGGGGCCTGGCGTTGTGGAATTTTGCGTTTCTGGACAAGCAGCCGTTTGCAACGGACCCGGCCAGGGATGACGTATTGAACCGTGGCGCGTATCTGGTCCAGGGCCTGGGACATTGCGGTTCCTGCCACACTCCGCGCGGCATCGCCTTCCAGGAAAAGGCCATGAGCGATGCCGGCCGCAGCGGCCAGCATTACCTGGCCGGGGAGACTGTGGAGCATTGGCGCGCCTTGAGCCTGCGCAACCTGTGGACCGTGGACGACACCGTGCAATTGCTCAAGACCGGGCAGAACCGCTTTGCCACGGTCTCGGGCAACATGGCGGATGTGATTCATCACAGCACCCAGCATTTCACCGACGCCGACTTGACGGCTATCGCGACCTATTTGAAATCCCTGCCGCCGGGCAAGGACGACCTGCCGATGCCCGCCGTGGCCCACGAGCCTGCCGCGCCGCCCAAGGACCTGTTTACCAGCCGTGGCGGCCTGGGCTACATGCAGTTTTGCAGTGACTGCCACCGCAGCGACGGCGGCGGGGTAAAGGGCTTGTTCCCGAGGCTGGCGGGCAACCCGGGCGTTGCTTCGAACAACCCGACGTCACTGCTGCACATCACGCTTACCGGCTGGGAAACCGCTGAAACGGCAACCCATCCACGGGTCTACACCATGCCTGGGTTTGCCCGGCTGGCGGACCAGGAAATCGCTGAAATCCTCAGCTTTGTGCGCAGCAGTTGGGGCAACGAAGGCACGCCCATCACGGCTGTCCAGGTGAAGAAAATGCGCGGGCAGCTCAACCCGGTCACCACCGATTCTTCCGCGTTCGAAACCCCGCGCCTGGCTGAATTGCTGGCGGCGCCGAATGCCGATCAAGTGGTACGCGGCATGCGCTTGCACCTGCAAACCAAGGAACTGCTGCCCAATAACGTTGGCAACGCGCTGAACTGCACCAGTTGCCATCTCAACGCAGGCACCGTGGCCGACGGTTCGCCGTTTGTGGGCGTCTCGGCGTTTTTCCCCGGCTATGCGCCGCGCGCGGGCAAAGTGGTGAGCCTGCAAGAGCGGATCAACGGCTGCTTCCGGCGCTCGATGAATGGCACGCCGTTGCCCCCGGAATCAGCGGAGATGCAGGCGATGGTGGCGTACTTCGACTGGATGAAAAACAACACTAAACCGCAAGACAAAGTGGCGGGGCGCGGGGTCGGCAAGGTCGACCCTGCGATCAAGCCGGACATGGAGAATGGCAAGCAGGTGTACGCCAGGCAGTGCGCGGTGTGCCATGGTGACAACGGCCAGGGTTTGACACGGGCGGATGGCGAACCGGTGTACCCGCCGTTGTGGGGCGAGCAGTCGTTCAATATCGGAGCGGGGATGGCGCGGCTGTACACGGCGGCGGCGTTCGTCAAGCGCAACATGCCGATCGGGTTCCACGAGAAATTCCCGTTGGGGCAGGGTGGGCTGTCGGATCAGGAGGCGGTGGATGTGGCGGCGTACTTCTCCCAGCAACCTCGCCCGGACTTTCCGGACAAGGTGAAGGACTGGCCCAAGGGCGGTAAGCCGATGGATGCGCGGTACTAGCCCCACCACAAACCTGAAGCGAGCACAGTCAATGTGGGAGCGGGCTTGCTCGCGAATACGGTGGGTCAGTCACACATGTGTTGACTGGCACTCCGCTTTCGCGAGCAAGCCCGCTCCCACATTTTTAACCGAGTGCAGTCAGTTAGAAGGTGGTACGCAGACCGACCTGCACACTCCGGCCCGGTGCCGGGGCGATGTCCCGCAGGATCGAGCTGGCATAGCGCACGGTCTGGTTCGTCAGGTTCTCGCCGTTGACAAACGCCAGCCACTGGCTGCCGCCCACATTGAAGCGGTAGCCGGCGCTGGCGCCCAGGGTGGTGTAGCCGTCGGTGCCGCTTTCGTTATCCGGTACCCGCCCTTGGCCCGCAGCGTGTTCAACGTCGATCCGCGCCTGCCAACGATCCAGTTCCCACAACAAACCGCTGTTCAAACGCAACGGCGCAATCCGGGGCAACGCTTCACCCGTGTCCAGGTTGGTCGCACGGGTGTAGTCACCGGACAGCTCCAGCGCGAACTTGCCGTAGGCACCTTCTCCCAGCTTGATGTGGTCCTGGGCTTCAAACCCTGCGAAACGCGCACGCACGCCGGAGTATTTGTACTCAGGGATGCCGCCGGCGTCTTCCTCGCCTTCGTCGTTCAGGGTACGACCGCTGCCCAGCAGGCCGATGTAGTTGGAGAAGTGGCTGTAGAACACTCCGAAGCTGCCCTTGTGGGTGCCGTTGTCAAAGCGCAGTGCCAGGTCGCTGGACACGGCTTTTTCCTTCGACAGGTTGGCGTCGCCCAGTTCATAGGTGCCGGTGGCGACGTGGGCGCCGTTGGCATACAGCTCGTAGAAGGTCGGGGCGCGTTCGGTGTAGCCGAGGGTGGCAGCCAGCGACCAGATTGGCGTCAGGGTGTACACCGCGCCGGACGACAGGCTGCCGGCGGTGAAGTCGGCGGATTTGTTGGCATTGGCGAAGCGCGCGTTGCCTTTGCCGTCCGGGTCGACGTTGGTGTGTTCCAGGCGCCCGCCGAGGCTTAGCTTGAGGCGGTCGGTGGCCTGCATTTCTTCGAGGATAAACAGCGCGCCGGCATTGGTGTCGGTCTGCGGCACGAAGGCTTCTTCACCCAGGGCCGAGAATTCATTGCGGCTGACTTGCGCGCCCACCACACCGTTGAACGGCCCGATCGGCAAGTGCCGGGCTTCCACGCGGGCTTCGTAGCCCTTGTTCTTGAAGGTGGTGCCGGTCTCGCCGCCTTCGATTTCCATGTGCTTGTAGTCGGTATAACCGGCGTCGAGTTTGACCGAGGTGAACGGCCCTTGCAGGTTACGGATCTCGGACGCGAAGGCGTAGTGATCCTGCTTCATGCGGATGCGCACATCCTGCTCGGCCGGGGAGCCGTAGTTGCTGTCGTAGTTGCTGTAGGACAGCCCGGCGTAACCGTCGTCCCACGTGTAGGAACCGCCGACCGAACCGCCGTCCTGACGCCCGTTGCTGTTGCCCAGGCGACCGTTCTTGCCTTCACCGTCTTCGCTTTCCGGCGCATGGCGGCTGCGGGCAAACCCGGGGATTTTCAGGTCGTTGAATTCCCGCGCGTTGGCGTCCAGGTGCAAGGCGAAGCTGCCGTTGCCGGCCTCCAGTTTGCCGGCGCTGCTGCGGGTGGTGTCGGCGCCGCCGTAGCGCAATTCACCGGCACCGTGAATGCCCTCAATGACCTCTGTGGGGATGCGGTTGTCGAAGGTGTTCACCACGCCACCGATGGCGCTGCCGCCATACAGCAGGGCGGCCGGGCCGCGCACGATTTCGATGCGGTCGACGTTGACCGGGTCCAGCGGCACCGCGTGGTCATAGGACAGCGACGAAGCGTCCAGCGCGCCGACGCCGTTGCGCAGGATGCGAATGCGGTCGCCGTCCTGGCCACGAATGATCGGCCGGCTGGCACCCGGGCCGAAGTACGAGGATGACACGCCGGGTTGCTTGTTCAGGGTTTCACCCAGGCTGCCTTTTTGTTGCAGGGTCAGGTCTTCGCCTTCCAGCACGGTGGTGGGCGAGGCGAGGGTTTCGCTGCCCAGCGGGTTGCCGGTGATGACTTGGGGTTGCAACTCCAGGGCATTGGCCTGGGAGGTGATCAACAGGGCGGCGGCCAGCGGGGTGAGGCGCCAGAGAGAAGAGAGGGACATCGGTCGTTCCTTGGCAAACGGCAAAAAGAGAAGGCTGAAAACGGTAAGGGATTCGATACCCCTTGATAGTTATCGTTACAATATAACATCACTTTTTTCCCTGCCAAGGGGAACTTTCCCGAAAACCTGCTCGATCATTCCCACTCTGATCGTTCCCACGCTCTGCGTGGGAATGCATCCCGTGACGCTCTGCGTCACCGTTGCGCAGGGCAAGAAATCGCGTCGACCGCAGGACGCAGAGCGTCCAATTCGGCATTCCCACGCAGAGCGTGGGAACGATCGAATGCGTCTACAGTTAAAGCGGTGCTTCCACCGGCCCGGCCCGTCCGCTAAGGTGCGCGGCTTGGTTTTCTTCTTTTCTGCAAAAGGCCCGGCATGACCGCGACAAACAAAGACCCACTGCACGGCGTCACCCTGGAACAGGTCCTCACCGCACTGGTGGCGCATTACCAATGGGAAGGCCTGGCCGAGCGCATCAACATTCGCTGTTTTTCCAGTGACCCGAGCATCAAGTCGAGCCTGTCGTTCCTGCGCAAGACGCCGTGGGCGCGGGAGAAGGTCGAGGGTTTGTACGTGAAGCTGATGCGCACCAAGCGGCCGGTCGAGGATTGAGGTGAAACGTCACCTTATCGGCCTGGCAGCCCTCGGCGGTTGGGCTGGCCTGGCGCTGCAGCAGTACATCATTTTCTATTTTCGCTGGGTTGATGGCGCGAGCCTGTTGCCGGGCCTGGTGAATTTTTTCAGCTTCTTCACCGTGCTCACCAACACCCTGGTGGCGGTGGTGTTGACCCATGCCTGGGTGCAACGGCCAACCGCAGCGAGCCGGTTTTTCCTCGGGCCGGTGGTCAGCAGCGGCATCGCCGTGAGCATTGTGGTGGTCAGCCTCGCCTACAGCCTGTTGCTGCGGCATATGTGGGCGCCTGCAGGCCTGCAGTTTGTGGCGGACGAGTTGCTGCACGACGTGATGCCGTTGGTGTTTGTGGTGTATTGGTGGTGCTGCGTACCCAAGGGCAGCCTGCGGCTCAAGCACATCGGGCTGTGGGTGATCTACCCGGTGGTGTACTTCGCGTATGCGCTGTTGCGCGGGTATGTGTGGGGGCTGTATCAGTACCCGTTCATTGACGTGGACAAGCTGGGTTATCCACAGGTGTTTATCAATGCCGGGGGGATTCTGGCGGGGTTCGTGCTGGTGGCGCTGGCAGTGGTGGGGCTGGACAGGCTTGCCAGCCGCCACCGCTGAGTTCTATTCCTCGCTGGCGTCGGCGCGCCAGTAGCCCACGGCCTTGAGGGACGCCTCATTCACCTTGTGCTGATCCAGCAACACCCGCCGTACCTGGCGCGACAGTTTGGCCTCGGTGGCGACAAAGCTGTACAGCGAACCGCCCGGCAAAGTGAGATTTTTCACCGTTTCAAGCAGGTCGTCCTGGCCACGTACCACCCAGATCACTTCAACCTCGGCAGCGCTGTGCAGCGGCTGCTGTTCCGCCGTATTTTCGATCTCGATGACCGCCAATACCTTGCGCCCCGCCGGTAATTCCTCGGCGCGCCGGGCAATGGCCGGAATCGCGGTTTCATCGCCGATCAGCAAGTAGCTGTCGAAGATATCCGGCACGATCAGCGAACCCCGTGGCCCACCGATATGCAGGTGCTGGCCGACCTTGGCCTGTTCGGCCCAGGTGGACGCAGGGCCATCGCCGTGCAGCACGAAATCGATCTCCAGTTCGCCAACCTCCAGGTCAAAACGCCGTGGGGTGTAGTCCCGCATGGCGGGTGCAGGGCCGTCGCCCTGGAGGCTGAAGTTCGGGTCGTCCAGCGCCGCTTGCTCGGCGGCGTTCTGCGGGAACAGCAGCTTGATATGGTCGTCGGCACCCAGGCTCACAAACCCGGCCAGTTGCGGCCCGCCAACGGTGATACGGCGCATGCGCGGGGTGATATCGACCACCTTCAGTACTTCCAGGCGGCGGCGTTTGATCTCGTGCATGACGCGGTGGATTTCGAGTTTATTCGGTTCAGTCATTGGGCTTGCTCCGGTACAGGTTGAACAGCCGGACCGTCGACGATGGCCTGGGCCGTGGTGTTGAGCAGGGCGGCAACCCGGACGATTTCTTCCGGGCTCCAGCGTCCGTGGTGAAGCTGCAAGGCATGGCGCAGGTTGTGCACCGCCTCGTGAATTTCCGGCGGGCGGTCATGGCCACGCAGGGAGCGCTTGCTGACGTCGATACGCATGCGCACGCCTTCCAGGGCAATTGCTTGCTCACTTAAGGAAAGACGTCCGGCGTCGGTGATTGTGTAGCGTTTTTTTCCGCCTTCGGCGTCGCCGCTGATCATTTCGCTTTCTTCAAGGAAGGTCAGGGTCGGGTAGATCACGCCGGGGCTGGGGCTGTAGGCGCCGTCGAACAGGCCTTCGATCTGGCGGATCAGGTCGTAGCCGTGGCATGGCTGTTCGGCGATCAGCGCCAACAGCAGCAGTTTCAGGTCGCCGGGGGCGAATACCCGCGGGCCGCGGCCGCCGCGTTCGCGGCCCGGGCGTTTCTCGAAGCCGTCGCGGCCCTCGCGGTGGGAATGATGGTCTCTCATATCCAGGTGCTCTCTCTCTTGGTTTAGATACAACTTAAGATATATCTTTATGAGCGAGCAACCTGACCAGACGAACGGTCATCCCACCTGAACGTTTGCTCGCCTCCCTCCCGAAGCCGATTCAGTCGGCCTATTCCTCAACCCGTTAGTTGGTTTTTATAAGTAATGACTATTGTTTTTTATAAGGTGTAATCCTATTCTTACAGACTTCCCGCTTACAAATAATTCTCATTAAATTGCATGTAGTCTAGTTCTTACAGACTATTTTTTAGTTTTGGCAAAGTGCCATAATTTTCCTATGTGTCTTGGTATGACAAAGCTACACACGTCAGCGAATCGGACGGCTTTTTTATTAAATATCGCCATGGATAATTGCCCGGCGTCGAACGAGTGACAGAAATGCAATGCAAGTAGTTGGAAAAACCAATACTTCAAATGGCTTTCTGGAAAGCGTTAAACGCTTAACAAGTCCTGCGTGCAACTGCGACAGGATACCGTTGTGATATTTAATATTATGTGAGCGTCTGCAAATGAGTTCTAAAGTGAAAACTGCGCTGTTAACTCTCGGCCTGCTGGCAGGTTCGACCTCTGTTGCCAATGCTGCGGATGGAACGGTTACGTTTTTGGGGTCTGTGCACTCGGGTGCTTGCTCTATCAAACCTGAATCCGTAGATCAGAGCGTTCCCCTCGGTGCGATCGCAAAGCATCAGCTGGAATCTGGCGGCAAGTCGACAGCCCGGAGCTTTTACATTGAGCTTGAAGGCTGCGATCTGTCCAGCCTCACCGATAAGACGGTGACCACTGCCTTCACTGGCGCGCCGTCGAGCATTGTTCCTGGCGCGCTCGGCACTGTCGGTGACGCGGGCGGCATCGGCATCATGATGACCCACGGCGGCCGACCTGTCGTGCTGGGCACCCCTACGACCCCGCAAGTCATTTCCGAGGGTAGTAACACGCTGGAGTTCGGTGCCTTCGTACAAGGCCAGGCCACCGGCGCAATCGTTCCCGGTGTGTTCAGCGGGGTCACGAATTTCACCTTGGCTTATCAGTAAGTTTTTCCCCCGCCACTTCAGGTGGCGGGGGGAAGCTGGCGGGAGGTTCAGGTGAAAACATTCATAAGTCTCGCTATCGCCTCCTCATTGACGATGTTCATCAGCCCTTGGGTGTTCGCACAGACGGATGCGCAAGGCGATGGGGTCGTCACGCTGGGAGGCGTGATCATCGATTCAGCCTGCGGGCTGGAAGCGGCCACTGTCGATCAAACCATCGAGATGGATTCCGAACCCATCGGCCGGCTTTTACGAGACGGGGAGGGACAAAAAAAGCCCTTCCAGTTGCGTTTGGTGAACTGCTCGGTGACTCGTCCCGACCCCTCGCGACCCGGTGTAACGCTGCCGGATTGGGAACACTTGCGCGTGACATTCGACGGCCCTGCCGACAGGGGCGGGCGCTCCTTTGCTGCCTTTGGCGGCTCCCAAGGGGTTGCCTTCCATATTCAGGATGCGGCGGGTGAAGAGAGTGTTCCGGGAGTGCCGATGGCGCTGCATCCGGTGGTTGATGGCGACATGACGCTCAACTACACGGTGCACTTGGTGGGCAACGGAGTGCCGCTATTGGCGGGGGATCACACGGCCGCGGTGCGGTTCAAGTTGGAATACTTTTGAAGAGTGATGGGTTGCTTGCATGTGGAATGCCTCGAAAGTCATAAATACGCTTCGCCCGGGATTCTTTGGCGGGTTGATATCACTGGCAGGAACTGCAATGGGGGCCGGGGATATTGAGTTCAATACCGACGTGCTTGATCTGAGTGACCGCACCAATATTGACTTGTCTCGGTTTGCACGCAGCGGGTTTATCTTGCCCGGCAACTACGCGATGGTGGTGCAGTTAAATACCCAGCCAATGACTGAATACTCAGTGGCGTTCTATCCTCCTGATAATGATCCCAAGGGAAGTCAGGCCTGTTTATCCCCGGAACTTGTAGAGCAGTTGGGCCTGAAACAGTCCGGCGTGGCCAAACTGCGCTGGTGGAAAGACGGCCAGTGCCTGGACCCTGAAGGCCTGCCCGGTATGGAGGTCAGCGCCGATCTGGCCACCTCCACGCTGAGCATCAGCCTGCCTCAGGCCTATCTGGAATACAGCGCCATCAACTGGGACCCGCCTTCGCGTTGGGATGAAGGGGTACCCGGGCTGCTGGTTGACTACAACATGACGGCGCAGTCGAGCTACCGCCGGCACGACGGTACCCGCAATGACCTCACGGGTAACGGAACCGTCGGGGCCAATGCGGGTGCCTGGCGCCTGAGGGCGGATTGGCAGGGGCGTGTCGAGAAAGACCGGGAATCGTCGGCCCGGCGGCAAAAACTGGAATGGAGCCGTTACTACGCGTATCGCGCCCTTCCGGAGATGAAAGCGCGCCTGGTGGTGGGCGAGGACTACCTGTATTCGGACCTGTTCGACAGCTTTCGTTTTACCGGGGCCGGGCTCAAGTCGGATGAAAGCCAGCTGCCACCCAACTTGCGCGGTTACGCGCCGGAAGTGGTTGGCGTCGCCAAGACCAATGCCAAAGTCATCATCAGCCAGCAGGGCCGTGTGCTGTATGAAACGCTGGTGGCGGCAGGACCGTTTCGTATCCAGGACCTGAATGACGCCGTGTCCGGCAGGCTGGATGTGCGGGTGGAAGAGCAGGACGGTTCGGTACAGAAATTCCAGCTCGATACGGCCGGTGTTCCCTACCTGACGCGTCCCGGGCAGGTGCGTTACAAGCTGTCTGCCGGGCAGCCGTCCAACCTTCAATACCACGACGACGGTGCCTTCTTTGGTACCGGGGAGTTCTCCTGGGGCATCAGCAACGGCTGGTCGCTGTTGGGCGGTGCGATATTGGATAACAACTACCGTGCGCTGTCGGCCGGGGTGGGGCGTGATCTGCTGGCGTTCGGGGCCATCTCGGTGGACGTGACAGAGTCCCGCGCACACCTTTGGAACGAGACGCTCACGGGTAAATCCTACCGGCTTCAATATTCCAAGCACTTCGAACAGTACGACAGCCAGGTCACCTTCGCGGGTTACCGGTTCTCCGAAAAAAACTTCCTGAGCATGAGCCAATACCTGGATGCCAAGCATTACGGGATGAACGGCGAACTCGGCGGGCGGGGCGTGTATGACCAAAACGGTGAGCTTGTTGAACACTGGAGGCCGATTGGCGGCAACAAGGCCCTTTATACGGTCACGGTGAACAAGCAGTTCCGTGACCTGGGCGCCACCGTCTACGCCAGCTACAACAAACAAACGTACTGGAACCGGCCGCAGACCCAGCGCTGGAACCTGTCGGCGTCACGCTACTTCAATTTTGGCACCGTCAAAAACCTGAACATGTCGCTGAACGTCTACCGCACCCGGGAGTACCACCATAAGGATAACGGGATGTCGCTGACAGTCAGTTTGCCGTTCGGGCGCAGCGGCACACTCTCGATGGATGCCAGTAGAAACGGGGGCGATAACAGCTTTTCAACGCGCTTCAGCGACCGCATCGACGAGCGTAACAGCTACCAGCTGGGGGCCAGCGATAACTCCGCCAACGGTTACCTGAGTCATATCGGGGACCAGGCCGACATCGACCTGAGCGCGAGTACCCAACAAGGCAATAACCGAACCCTCAGTGCGTCTGTTCGCGGCGGCGGCACGCTCACGCCTTACGGCGGGGCGCTCCACCGTACAACCAGTGCCGGCGGAACCCGGTTGATGGTCGACACCGGGGGTGTGCCCGACGTGCCGATACGGGGTTATGGCACGCCGACCCGCAGTAACGCCTTCGGCAAGGCGGTCATTTCCGATATCAGCAGCTATCAGCGTACGGCGGCCAGCGTCGATCTGGAGCGCTTGCCGAACAACGTCGAAGCCACTCAATCCGTGACCCAACTGACCCTCACCGAAGGGGCGATTGGTTACCGGTCGCTGGAGGTGATTAGCGGTATGAAAGCCATGGCTGTTCTTCGCCTGCCGGATGGCAGTGCACCGCCCTTTGGCGCGACGGTGCAGAACATGAAACAGCAGGATACCGGCGTGGTGAATGACGGCGGGGATGTCTACCTGAGCGGCATTCAGGCCGGCGAGAAGATGATCGTCAGTTGGGGCGGCGCCGAACGGTGCCTCATCGAACTGCCTGTGATTTTACCGGCCGATGGCCTGACCGATGCCCTGCAACTGCGCTGCCAAATGGTAGCCGTGGATCAATCCTTGTCCGAGCCAGCAGCGCTGACCGGCGAGCGTAACGATATGGAGAACACACCCTCATGATGCTGAACATACGCCTCACCTGCCAGGCCTTCGCGCTGTTGGCCCTGGCCTTGAGCCAGGGCGCCAACGCCGCGGTTGCCCTGGACCGTACCCGAGTGATTTTTGATGGCGGCAAGGATGCCACCAGCGTGAACATCACCAATAACAACACCCAATTGCCGTATCTGGCCCAGGGCTGGATCGAGGATGAAGCGGGCAAAAAAATAACCTCGCCCTTGATCGTACTGCCGCCGGTTCAACGATTGGAGCCCGGCAAACAAAGCCAGGTGAAAGTTCAGGCGTTGCCGGCGGTCAAGTCGCTGCCCCAGGATCGGGAGACCGTCTTCTACTTCAACCTGAGGGAAATTCCGCCGCGCAGCGACAAGGCCAACACCCTGCAAATTGCCCTGCAAACCCGGATCAAGTTGTTTTACCGGCCCAAAGCCATTGCGCCCAGCCAGCAAGACCTGTCCACCCCCTGGCAGGAGAAGCTGACGCTTACCCGCCAAGGCGACCTGTATCAGGTGAACAACCCCACGCCCTACTACGTGACCCTGGTGGATGCACGCAGCAGCAAGGACGGCAACACCGTGGAAGGTTTCGAGCCGGTGATGGTCCCGCCCAGAGGTTCGCAAACTATGGGGCCAACGGCCAAGGCACTCGGCACAACCCCCTATCTGGCCTACGTGAATGATTACGGCGGACGCCCGCTGCTGGCGTTCACCTGCAGTGGCGAAACGTGCAACGTGAACGTGCAAGCCTCGCAGCCTATTCAGTAGTGCCTGCTGCCGGAGAAAGTCATGAAGTTAGACAACGTGAAGGTCTTGGGCTGTCTGTTACTGGCCTTGATGGCGAGCGCCCACGCCCTGGATGAAGAAGATATCGAGGGCATGGTGGGCCGGCTGAATATCCGCGGGGCCATGCATGAAATGCCGTGCAGCCTGGAGATTACGTCCGTCCATCAAACGATCGACCTGGGCGCCATCTCTGCCGGCCAGTTGCAACGGCCGGGGGATCAGGCGACCGCCAAGGCGTTTCAGCTGCGTTTCAAGGATTGCCAGCGCACCGCCGGCAAAATCGCCAGTGAGCGTACGGGGAACCTGACATGGAGTGCCCACCAACCCGTGCTGTCGGTGGCGTTCAACGCGCCTGCCGATGCCGATGACCCGCGGCTGGTCAAGGTGCAAGGCATCACCGGGATGGGCCTGCGTTTGACCGATGTCGAGGGCCGGGATGTACAGCTGGGCTCAAGGGGCGAGCCGCTGTTTTTGCCTCTGGGCGACAGCACTCAAACCTGGAATGTGCAGCCCACGCGCACCTCCGCGCCATTGACCAGCGGGGCATTTCGGGCTGTGGTGGATTTCAGGCTCAACTATGAGTAAGGGCAGAGCGATGGCTAAGTTAACCGGCTCGCGAGCCATGTTTATCGGTGGGTGCCTGTTGTGGGCGGTCAGCCAGAGTGGGCAGGCGGCAACCAACCTGACCATCCGCGCGGTCATCATTGCGCCGCCGCCGTGTGTGATTAACGGCGGCAGCACGCTCAATGTGCCGTTCGGCAATGACCTGCATACGACGCGCATTGATGGCGTCACGTATCGCCGGGATGTGCCGTATACCGTCAGTTGCACGCCCCCCGTCTACAGCAATGCGATGACCCTGGAGCTCAAGGGCATTGGCGCGGCGTTTGATAGCAACGTGCTCTTGACCCGCAAGACGGACCTTGGGGTCAAGCTGTTCGTCAACGGTGCTGACTGGCCGCTGAATACGGCGGTGAGATTTACCCATCCCAACTTTCCCGTCGTGCAGGCAGTGCCGGTCAAACGGGCGGGCAGCACGCTGACCGGCGGGGCCTTTGATGCCACCGCCACCCTCGTGATCGAGTACCAATAATGAGGAACGATCAATGACTTTTTGGTCGCAGCGAGCGTTGCTCGCCTTGTGTTCCATCGGCCTTTGCAGTGGTGCGTCGGCCAACGTGACGTTCACTGGAACGCTGAACGAACCCCCGCCCTGCACGATTGATTCTGGAAGCACGATTGAAGTGGATTTTGGCGATGTCGGCACAAAGCGTGTCGACGGCGTGAAATACCGCAGGACGGTCGGCTACACCATCCGATGCGGCCCCTCCACGCTGCCGTGGTTGCTGAGGTTGAGCATCAACGGCACCGCCACGACGTTTGACAACTCGGCGGTGCAGACCAGTGTGCCCGAGCTGGGTATTCGGCTGTTTCAAAACAACCTGCCGTTTCGACTCAATACGCCGCTGGACATCACCTTGTCGTCACCGCCGACATTGGAAGTGGTACCCGTCAAGCAGCCGGGTTCTGTTCTGGCCCCCGCCCGGTTTACGGCGGTGGCCACGTTGTTGGCCGAATACCAGTAGGAGTCGAGTCTATGCGACATGAAAGGGTTCATAAGGGCTGGTCATGTGCCGGGTTGGCAATACTGCTGACCTTCGGCCTGACCTCCACTGGGCATGCGGTGGATAACCTGAGGTTCAAGGGCAACCTGGTCGAGCAGGCTTGCACGATCCGGCCGGGAGACGAGGCCATCACGCTGGAACTCTGGGACGTTGCCAGCAAGCACCTCTATATCAACACGCGCACGGTCGGCAAAGGTTTCAGGCTGCACCTGGACGACTGTGACACCACCATCAGCGAGTCGGTCAGCATCACCTTCGGCGGTGTGGAAAACCGTGAATTGCCCGGGTTGTTTGCGCTGGATGGTGGAAGCGGCGCCTCAGGTATCGGGCTCGGTATAGAAACGCTGAGCAATAAGCTACTGCCCGTGAATACCGTCAGCGACGAACAGCGGTTGAGCAATGGCAACAACGTCATTGAGCTCAAAGCCTTTGTGCAGGGTGAGCCGAACGCCATCAGGGATCAGACCATTGGGCATGGTGCCTACAGGGTCAGCTCTATTTTTACGCTGGATTATCCGTAGTCGTGAACATCAGTTCGCAGGCGGAGCAACGAGAGAACAACATGAAACGACTCTATGGAGCCATTGTGCTCCTCTCCCTGATGAGTGTTACCACAACCGCGGCAGCCGTGAGTTGCCGTGTGAATGGCGGAGGATGGGTAACGGTAGGCAACGGCGGGGTTATCAATCTGCAGGTTCCCGTCACCGTCGTGCTGCAGACCGGTCCGGACCGAATCTCCCTTGAAGGGGCGAGGCTCGAATGCCGATACACCATCGGCCCTCAGACACCGTCTCGAGGAGAGGACTACTGGACAACCGGAAACGGCGCACCCTGGACGCCCGGCCCCAAATTTGCTCGCGAAGGCACAGGGTTACGAATAAACGGCGTGTTCCGAAACACCCCTGTTCCTATTGGCATCCGAACGAACACCATGCCTGACAACGCGGTGACTTACCCGATCGATATAACGCCCTATATTTTGACGCGTAACAGTCCGGTGACGCCTATTGATATTCGAATAGGGGACAATCTCGGAACGTTACGTATTCACCAGACAAACAATTCAATACCCATTGAGGTTGGGTCGCCGCTCACGCTCACTTACACCGCGGCCAACAACTTCACCGTCTCCCCCTCAACCTGCACGATCAACAACAACAACCCAATCGTGATCGACTTCAACGATGTGCACCAACGGGCAATCGGCACCGACCCGCTGACATCGACCGTCCGCACTAACCGCCGTTTGAACTACTCATGCCCGGGCCCGGGGAGCATCACCAGCCCGATCACCATCACCTACCAAGGCACCCCGTCCTCGTTCAACACCAACCTGCTGACGATGAGCAATCCGGATGTGGGGACCGCCCTTGTCCGTGGGGGGAGTGCGGTTAGGGTAAACGGTTCGTTCCTGAGCCAGATTACCAACAACGCGGGGGGCGACGATGTGACGTTTGCGCTGGTCAAGCGAGCGGGGACCCTGCCTGCCGCCGGGCCCATAAACGGGAGCGGCGTGCTGGTAATGGGCGTGCCCTGACAAGGCCCGCTCGACCTATGACGGTGGTGTTTAGAGGCTTGTGGTGGCCCCTGCCTGCCGATTGCTCATGCCAACCGCCTCCCTTTCAGCGCGCGGCGGTGGTGGTCGGAGTCTGGCACAGGGTGTTGTTTCCCGGCTGCAAATAGGGCGTGAGAATCGGCGCCATGCCCTTGAGTACCTGCACCGGCAACGCTGAGGTGAACTTGAAACCCTGGGCCGAGGCGCCGGGCACAAACGCGGTCAGCGCGCCGAAATGGTGGTCGCCGATATAGAACACAAACGTTGCCGTGCGGTTGATCGCCTTGGAGCTGAGGATCCGCCCGCCGGCACCGATGGCTTCGATCCGGTTGTCGCCGGTGCCGGTCTTGCCGCCCATGGCCAGCGGTGTGCCGTCGGCCAGGTTGAAACTGCCGGACACGCGGCGTGCGGTACCGGCGTCCACCACTTGCGACAAGGCCCCGCGCAGGGCGGTGGCGACCTCCGATGGCATGACCCGCTTGCCGCGATTGGGGTCGTTGATCAGGCGGGTTTCATAGGGCGTGTCGGCGGCAAAGCGCAGGCTGTCGATGCGCAGCGTGGGTTGGCGCACGCCGTCGTTGAGGATGATCCCCACCAGTTCCGCGAGGGCGGCCGGGCGGTCGCCGGAACTGCCGATGGCGGTGGCCAGCGACGGCACCAGGTGGTCGAACGGGTAGCCGACTTTTTGCCAGCGCTGGTGAATATCGAGGAAGGCTTCGATCTCCAGCATGGTGCGGATACGGCTGTCGCGGGCGCTCTTGTGGCGGCTTTTGAACAGCCAGCTGTAAACCTCCTGACGCTCGTGTTCACTGGCGGCGGTGGCCTGGGTGAAGGTGGCGTCGGGGTTGTTCAGCAGGTAGCCCATCAGCCACAAATCCAGCGGGTGGACCTTGGCGATATAGCCTTGGTCGGGCAGGTCGTAGGCGCCCGGGCCGTAGTTCTGGTAGAGCTTGTCGAGGCGCTCGTCGGTGAGTTTTTCGGTGCTTTTAACGCTGCTCAGGTGTGAGCGGATAAAGCTGTTGAAGCTCGCCTGGCTGGCGTTGGGGAGCAGGTAGCGGTGCACGGCGGCCAGGCGTATGGCGGTGGGGTGCATGCTGTCGAGGAAGGTGTCGAGGCGGGCCTGGGTGTTCTTGTTGCGGTACTTTTTCCAGAACTTCAGCAGGAACGTGGTGCCTTCGCGGTCGGCGAACTGGGCCAGGTATTCCTGGCGGCGCGGGTCGTTGTCGTCCTTGAGCAATTCGGCGCTGTTGTTCGGGCCCTGGTAGGTGCTGTAGCGCACCAGGTCGCGCATCAGGCGAATGAACGGCAGGTTGATGGACTCGCGCAACGCTTCGATCAACGTCGGGTTACGGCCGTTGTCCTGGCTGCGAAAGTTGTGGAAGTGATGCAGGCCGCCGCCGGTGAAAAAACCTTCGCTGGTGTTGGCCGAGTATTGGCGATTGAGGGCCGCGTCGAGCATGGCCGGCAGGCTGCGGTCGCTGTTCTGGGTCAGGTAGTCGAGGGCCCAGCGGGTGATGCGGTCCTGGTCGTCCACCTTGACTGTGCGCAGCTCGGCAGCCGGCATCGCGCCGTATTTGTCGTGCAGTTCACTGACGATTTGCAGGTAGGTGGTCATCACCCGCAGCTTGGCGGTGGAGCCCAGTTCCAGCTTGCTGCCCTCGTTGATGTCGAAGGGCTGGTCGGTGCTGTCGGTCTGCACCCGCACCCGCGCGCCGTCGGGTGTCATCTCGTAGAGGTTGAAGCTGTAGCGCACCTGGGCGGTGCTGGCGGGCGTCAGCAAGGTCGGGCCGATCAGGCCGATCTGCGTGGCAAAGGCCGGGTCGGCGAGGTGCTTGAGGTAAGCGCTGGCCTGGCGTTGCAGGTCGGCTTGCAAGGTGCTGGTGGCGGCGAGGTCGAGGCGGTCAAGGTCGTACAGCGGCTGGTTGAGCAGCGCGGCCAGGCGCGTACGGGCGACGGTGATGCCCTTGTTGCTTTCGATCGGCTGGATCGTTGGCTGCTGCTGCCAGTCGCGGTAGGTGACGTTGCTGGCGAGGGCAGCCTTGGCCAGCGCCGGGTCGATCACGTTGTTTTGCGCAAGCAGGCGGATGTGGCTGTCGGTGAGGTCGGCCAGTTCCTTGTGGCCCTTGGACAAATAATGAGACGGGCGGCGCTGGGCGATCATCAGCGACAACACCTCGCGCAGGGCCAGGCCTTTTTGTGGCAGCTGTTTGGGGTCGGTGCTGTTGAGCAATGCATTGGTCTGGTTGAAGTCGGCGCCGTACCACACGCGCAGACCTTCGGCCATGCCGTGCACTTCACCGTGGCCGGGTACTGCCGACAGGGGCACGCTGTTGAGGTAATCGCGCACGATGTCCTGGCGCGCGGCGAGGGTTTGCGGGCCGTCCTGGTAAGCCCGCACGCTGGCGGAAATCATCTGGCGGATTTTCTCGCCGCCGGACAGGGTCAGGCCGTCGGGCGAGTGGCGGTATTTCTCCAATTGAGTGGCCAGGGTACTGCCGCCCGCCGTCTGGCCGGGCAGGTGCAAGAGCTTCGCCACCTGTGACCAGGCGGCCTTGGCAAAGCGTGGCCAATCCACGGCGGGGTTGAGTTGGGGATTTTTCGGGTCCAGCAGGTCGCGGTCTTCGATAAACAGCAGGCTGCTGACCACCACCGGCGGAATCGCCGCGAAGCGTGGGTAGAACTGCTGTGGATAGGTGAACTGATACAGCGGTGCGGCGCGGCAATCGGTGATGGTCAGGCCGGCCTGGATTTTTTCCGGGTAGGGCACAAACAGGCCGCGCTGGGCGTAGGCCATCAGATCAGGGGAGAAGCGTGCTTGTGCCTGGATCAGGTAGTCCCGCTTGATCAGACGCGGCAGGAACTCGCCCAGGGCACTGTAGCCCAGGCGCTTGTCGAACGGCCCGGCCCCGGGATAAACCCGCGCATCACTGGGGCCTGCATGCATTTGGTAGGTGAGGGTTGAGGCGAGGTCGGTGAAGGTTTTGGCCTGCAGCCGTGAGGTGTGCATTTCCCGCAGGGCGGCAAAGCCCAGGGCGACCAGCGCAATCAGCAGCACCAGCCAGACCAGCCGCCACCACAATCGCCGGCGGGGAGGAGGGCTTTGTGGCAACGGCTGTTCATCCGGGCTATCGGTGGATACCGCAGCCTTGGTCGAAGCGTTTTGCCATAAAGCGCCCATAGTCGATTGATCCATTTACGTAGATTGATCGGACTTGGTTGAAGCTTAGACGGTGGTGGGCGAGTGGGGGGGATTTGTGAATATTCGCTTCCTGAGACGAAATGGTTCGTTCTGTGGGGAAGGGGCTTTTTGTGGTGAGGGGACAAACCCCCTTGCCACAGGAAAAATCAGAGCCAGGCAGCATCCCACAGCGGGTAGTCACCAATGTTCTCGACCAGACCCGCACGCAACGGGTTGGCGATGATATAGCGGGCAATTTTGCGAAGGTCTTCATCGGTACGCACTGCTCGGTCATGGTAGCCGAGTTGCCAGAATCGCTCTTTGCTTCCGCGTGCGCGATTAATGGTGAGGGTGCTCCGGGATTTGGTCCGTCCCACGGCGTGCGACAACTTTGTATCCTGCAGCTCAAACAACCAATGAAAGTGATCTGGCATGACAACCCATGCCAGAGAGTCAACCATGCCCAATTCATGGGTCTTCCTGAATTCTGCTACCAGTAGTCTTCCCAAGTGGAAGTCGTTGAACAGGGGCTGTCGATTGTGAACTACGGCGGTGATCAGGTAAGGGCGGCCTGATTCTGAATATCGACCACGGCGTAATAGACGAGAGTTGGGCTGGGGAAGCATTCCGTTGCTCCTTGGGGGAAGTAGTCAATTGACGCTAGCAGTTGCTGTGGAGTGCTCCCTTGCAGTTCAGTGTCAGCGTGTTTCGCGTAGGTACCTTTTTGTCGCAAGGGGGCTTGTCTGTGGCGAGGGGGCTTGTCCCCCGTTGGGTTGCGAAGCAGCCCCAAAACCTGCCATGAGGATCTGCCTGAAGAAATGCGGTGTCTTTACTGGGGCTGCTTCGCAGCCCAACGGGGGACAAGCCCCCTCGCCACAGGTCATGCGTATGACCCACAACTGTCGCCCTAGAGCCTCCCCCCACCGGTAAATCCGCCAAAGGTAGGGGCATGACGCTGCACCATTACCGTGCAATACTCGCCGCCGTTTGTTGGCGATGATTCCTACGCGGAACAGGTAATGCTCCTCCGCCAAAGGGGGCTTTACCGCGAGTTCCCGCTGAATCTTGTCGTTTATAGAGTGAAAACCCCTGGGTTTAGCTTTTTATACTGCACCCCCGCTGATCTGGCCCGGCCAGACGGTCTTGCCCAAAAGGCAGGCCCGCTATCAGGGCGCCCCGGCCACCCGCCGCGACGCCCCGGACTCGGTGGCTCATATCCAATAACAAGACGAGGTTGTATCCCTATGCCAGCTGGCAATCACCTGCCCCATGGCGAGACCGCTCAGGGCGGTCCGCTGAAACGCGAACTCGGCGAACGGCATATTCGCTTGATGGCCCTCGGCGCCTGTATCGGTGTCGGTCTGTTCCTGGGCTCGGCCAAGGCCATTGAAATGGCCGGCCCGGCAATCATGCTGTCCTACATCATCGGCGGCCTGGCGATCCTGGTGATCATGCGCGCCCTCGGCGAGATGGCCGTGCACAACCCGGTCGCCGGTTCGTTCAGCCGTTATGCACAAGACTATCTCGGCCCGCTGGCGGGCTTTCTCACCGGCTGGAACTACTGGTTCCTGTGGCTGGTGACCTGCGTCGCGGAAATCACCGCAGTCGCCGTGTACATGGGCGTGTGGTTCCCCGATGTGCCCCGCTGGATCTGGGCCCTTGGCGCACTGGTCAGCATGGGCACCATCAACCTGATCGCGGTCAAGGCGTTCGGTGAGTTCGAGTTCTGGTTCGCGCTGATCAAGATCGTCACCATCATTGCCATGGTGATCGGCGGCGTCGGCATCATCGCGTTCGGTTTCGGCAACGACGGCGTGGCGCTGGGGATTTCCAACCTGTGGGCCCACGGCGGCTTCCTGCCCAACGGCGTGACGGGCGTGTTGATGTCCCTGCAAATGGTGATGTTCGCCTACCTGGGCGTCGAGATGATCGGCCTGACCGCCGGTGAAGCGAAGAACCCGCAGAAGACCATCCCGAGTGCTATCAGCTCGGTGTTCTGGCGCATCCTGCTGTTCTACGTCGGTGCGTTGTTCGTGATCCTGTCGATTTACCCGTGGAACGAAATCGGCACCCAGGGCAGCCCGTTCGTGATGACCTTCGAGCGTCTAGGCATCAAGACCGCCGCCGGCATCATTAACTTCGTGGTGATCACTGCGGCGTTGTCGTCATGCAACGGCGGCATCTTCAGCACCGGGCGCATGCTCTACAGCCTGGCGCAGAACGGCCAGGCCCCGGCCACGTTCGGCACCACGTCGAGCAACGGTGTACCCCGCAAGGCGCTGCTGCTGTCGATCTTCGTGTTGTTGCTGGGCGTGCTGCTCAACTACATGGTCCCGGAAAAAGTCTTTGTGTGGGTGACCTCCATCGCCACCTTCGGCGCGATCTGGACCTGGCTGATGATCCTGCTGGCCCAGCTCAAATTCCGTAAGAGCCTGAGCCCGGCCGAGCAAAAAGCCCTCAAGTACCGCATGTGGCTGTACCCGGTCAGTTCCTACCTGGCGCTGGCGTTCCTGCTGCTGGTGGTGGGCCTGATGGCGTACTTCCCGGATACCCGCGTGGCGCTGTATGTCGGCCCGGCGTTCCTGGTGCTGCTGACCGTGTTGTTCTACGTGTTCAAGTTGCAGCCGACCCAGGCTGCGGCGCGCACCGCGAGCTGATTTTTCGGTGCTCAACAAAAAGCCCCTTTCGGGGCTTTTTGTTTTTCAGGCGGTAGCGACGCGTGTCGGTTGCGTGAGCCGCTTGTTCAAGTCCAGCCAGGCCCCCAGCAGCGCCATCAGCCCGGCGCCCACCATCGCGGTGAAGATTTGCATGGCGAAGGCATCGCCGGTGATCGCATTGATCATGTCCGCCAGCGGCGCCAGCAGCACCCCCAGGCAGAACACTTCGAGGGAGTAACGCCCCATGCGGCAGGTTTGCTGTGCCAGCCAGTTTTGCGTCCAGCCATGGCCGGGCAGCAGCTTGGCGGTGACATAGGCCAGCGCCAGGAAGTGCAGCAAACGCACGGGCGACAGGTCGGTCTTGCTGATGGGGTACAGCAGGTCACTGAGCACCGACGGCATCAGCGCGTCGTGGATCTCCGGCCAGCGCCACGAGATCGTGAGCACCCCCGCCACCACGGCGTACACCGCCGCAGCCACGAACAACGGCTGACGCAGCAGCCTGCGGGTTTCTGCCGGGCGTGGCTGCTGTGCATGAATCGCCGCCGCACCGCCCAGCACAAACAGCAACTGCCAGGTCACCGGGTTGAAGTACCACACACCGTCGGCGATCGCCGCCAGGTTCCAGCCCAGGTGCGGTGCCAACAGGTACACCGCCAGCGAAACCGCCACCACCGCCCAGGTCTTGCGCAGCAGCAACGGCAGCACCAGCGGCAGGCAACCCAGCAGCACGATATACAGCGGCAGCGGGTCCATCAGGTTGGGCTTGAAGCGCAACAGCAGCTCATCCACCAACGCTTGCTGGGGGTGGGTGACGAAATGCGTCAGGCCCATCTCTTCGACCAGGTCGCGGGTTTCCACATGGCTGTTGGCGAAGAACACGATGCCCATCAGCATCGCCAGCAGAAAGATATGCACCACATACAGCACCCAGGTGCGCCGCCAAATCTTCACGCAGGCGATCAAATAGCCGTCGCGCTGCAGGATCTTGCCGTAGGCCAGCACCGCCGCATAACCGGCCAGGAACACAAAGACTTCCGCTGCATCACTGAAACCGAAGTTGCGCAGGGTGATCTGGCCCAGAGGGTTGTGGGGTACGTGATCCCAGAAAATGAAGATCAACGCCAGGCCCCGAAAAAAATCGATGCGCGGGTCGCGTCCGTTCAGCATGGCAGCGGGCTCTTGAACAAGGGGTTTAGTAATGACAAGCAGGCGACGGCTTTAGTCGTGCCGTACGTCGGGCGGGCGCAGGTTGGCGGTATTTGTAAGCAATTGCAAAGCTCAGTTTTTACTGAATGTCTCATCGCGGCGTTTAAACATCGATGATCACCAGCGTGCCGTGGCTGCCGGCAAGTACGGCGTGGGCGATGCCGGCTTCCACCAGGTACATCTGGCCGGCGCCGACGTCGACGGCCTGCTCGCCGATCGACAGGCGCAAATGGCCGTCGATCACCAGGAGGCCTTCGTTGTAGTCGTGGGTTTCTTCTGCGTAGGCCTGCGCATCCATGCGCAGCACCTTGATCCGCGCCGGGCCGACCTGGCCCAGGCGGGTGGATTTCCAGGTGGCTGGCAGTTGTGCGGCGAGGGCGGTGAAGTCCAGTAACGGCATGGTGAAGCTCCTTGTTTCAACGATGCCGTTCGGTGGTCCGGTTCAGCGGGATTTTCAGTGTAGGCGACTCAGGCCGCCGCGATTTCATTCGGCTCAAAACTGTCCGCCCGAGCCATCTGCCACATGCGCGAATAAAACTCGCCATTCACTTCGCCGGTCAGCAGTTCCCCAGGCTTGAGGAACACATGCAGCTGCGAGAACAGCTTGATCTCGGTGGCCGACATGCGCCGCACCAGGTGCTTGGCCGACAGTTGCGACGGATGATCGAGGCCGGCGGCGGCGAGCATTTCGGCCAGGGCCTTCAGGGTGTTGCGGTGGAAGTTGAACACCCGCTGGGCCTTGTCCGGCACCACCAGGGCGCGTTGGCGCAACGGGTCCTGGGTGGCCACGCCGGTGGGGCATTTGTTGGTGTGGCAGCTTTGCGACTGGATGCAGCCGATGGCAAACATGAAACCCCGCGCCGAGTTGGCCCAGTCGGCGCCGATGGCCAGGACGCTGGCGATGTCGAACGCGCTGACGATCTTGCCGCTGGCGCCCAGCTTGATCTTGTCCCGCAGGTTCAGGCCCACCAGGGTGTTGTGCACAAACAGCAGGCCTTCGCGCAGCGGCACGCCGATGTGGTCGGTGAACTCCACGGGCGCGGCGCCGGTGCCGCCTTCCTTGCCGTCCACCACGATAAAGTCCGGGAGGATGCCGGTTTCGAGCATGGCCTTGGCGATGCCCATGAATTCCCACGGGTGGCCCAGGCAGAACTTGAAACCCACCGGCTTGCCGCCCGACAGTTCACGCAACTGGGCGATGAACTGCATCATCTCGATCGGGGTGGAAAACGCACTGTGCCGCGACGGCGAGATGCAGTCTTCGCCCATCATGATGCCGCGGGTATCAGCGATTTCCTGGGTGACTTTGTGCTTGGGCAGGATCCCGCCGTGGCCCGGCTTGGCGCCCTGGCTCATCTTGATTTCGATCATCCGCACCTGCGGGTTCTGCGCCTGCACGGCGAAGCGTTCCGGGTCGAAACGGCCGTCGCTGGTGCGGCAGCCGAAATAGCCGCTGCCCAGTTCCCAGGTCAGGTCGCCGCCGTTTTCCCGGTGGTAGGGGCTGATGCTGCCTTCGCCGGTGTCGTGGGCAAAGTTGCCGAGCTTGGCCCCCTGGTTGAGGGCGCGAATCGCGTTGGCGCTCAACGAGCCGAAGCTCATGGCCGAGATGTTGAACACCGAGGCCGAGTACGGCTGCTTGCACTGCGGGCCGCCGACGATCACGCGAAAGGCGCTGGGGTCGCTCAACGGTGCGGGGCGCATGGAGTGGCCGATAAACTCGAAGCCCGACTGGTACACATCGATCAGCGTGCCGAACGGTTTGTCGGCGCTTTCATTCTTGGCGCGGGAGTAGACCAGCGAGCGCTGGGCCCGGGAGAATGGCAGGGCGTCGCTGTCGGATTCCAGCAGGTATTGGCGGATTTCCGGGCGGATGCCTTCCACCAGGTAACGGATATTGCCCAGGATCGGGTAGTTGCGGCGCACCGCGTGGGGGCTTTGCATCAGGTCGAAAATGCCGATCAGGCTGAGAATGCCGGTGACCACGGCGATCGGCCACAGCCATTCGTGTTCGATAAACGGCATGCTGGCGAGGGTGAAAATGACGCAGACGGCAAAGAACGCGTAACGGCTTAGTAACGACAGGCTCATACGGTTTTTCCTCAGGTTCAACTCTACAGGTCGATCCGCCATTCTGCGCCAGTACTCAAAGCCCGGACAAGGATTGACCGCTCTGGTGCGCGTTTTACAGGCCTTGGTTCCGGAACCGTTCCTTGGGAAATTGCCACTACGGGCTTGGGGCGCGAACCCCGTACGTCAACTTTGTCCTTGGGTGAATTACTTATGAGAATCAGTGCTTCAGTTGCTCCCGATCGCTATCCGTCGCCGTTTGCGCCGTCGGGAAAACCCGACGATAGCCCGAAGAACATGACGCAGAACATCGCCGGTGCCGTCGGCAACAAAACATGGATGTTCCCCGGCCTCAGCAACATGGCCCTGGGTGTAGAAAAGTCGGATGGCAGCGCCGCCGGCATGATGGCCGGTGCAAAAACCGGGCTGGAGAAAACCCTGAACGACGGCCTGGAAACGTCGATCCGTGGCGCCGCACAGGGGAACCTGATGTCAATCTTCAGAGGCTATGCCGAGGCCGTCGCCAAAAATGAAGCCACACCGGCGTTCGTCAAGGAAGTCGTGCTCAAACTCCTCGACTGGTTGAGTTCCTGGGGCCGATCTAGCTCGTCTGAGCCTGCAGGAAAATCGAGAACAGCTCCGACTGGGATTTGATGCCCAGCTTGCTGTACATGTGCTTTTTGTGGACCTTCACGGTTTCCACCGAGATTTCCAGCTTGCGTGCAATTTCCTTGCTGGAACAGCCACTGAGCATCAAGCGCCCCACATCCAGCTCGCGTGCGGTTAACTGTGCACCCCAGTCATCGTTCTGGATCGGCGCCTGCGGCGCGCTCACCTGGTTGAGTTCATGGGGCAGGCGCTGGCGCAGCAGGCTCAAGACCCAGGGTTGGATCAGCGACAGCAGGGCAATCTGCTGTGGGGCGAAACGCTGTTTGGAACCCAGGGACAGGCATAAGGTTCGCCCGTCCGGTTGCTGGCAATTGAACTGGATTTCATCGGCCACCACGTTCAGCCGGAAGTAGCGCTGGTAGTACTCGGTCAGCTCGAAATGCTCCGGTGCCACTTCGGCCAGGCGAAACAGTCCGGTGCGCGAGTGTTCGCGGCTGGCGATGTAGAAGGGGTCGAGCAGGTACAGGCCGTTGAGGTAGTCCTGGAACAGATGGTCCGGCTCGCCGTCCTGGCCGGGGCATTCGGCGAACACCAACGGCTTGTGCTCGCTGCTGAACAGCAACACCACCCAACTGTCGAACGGCACGTACTGGTCCAGCAACCGGACCAGTTGCGTCCAGAAATTGGGCTGGTCCAGGGCGTCTATCATTTGCCCCACCGAACGGTGCCAGGCGATGTCTTCCAGCGACAATGTCATGCATCTACCCCCATAGGGTTAACCCGGCTGCGTGATTTCCCGAGTGATTGCGGCCTGCGCATACTGCGCCACAGTTAAAACAACAGGACACACCATGAAGGTCGAATTTGCCCAACTGGCAGGCCGCGATAACGGCACAGCTTACAACCTTGAGCGCGCTTTGGCGGCGATTGCCGCGTGTGCGGCCGATACCCAACTGGTCGTGTTCCCGGAAACCCACCTGATGGGCTTCCCGACCGCCAGCACCGTGGCGGACGTCGCCGAACCGGTGGACGGCCCGACCGTGCAGGCCATTATCCAGGCTGCGCGAGCGCGCAACATCGCCGTGGTCATCGGCATGGCCGAGAACGACGCGGGCCAATTCTATAACACCACTTTGATGATCACCCCCGAAGGCATCGCCCTGCGTTATCGCAAGACCCACCTGTGGGCCTCGGACCGCGGCGTGTTCACCCCGGGTGATCGCTACGCCACCTGCGTGTGGAACGACGTGCGCGTGGGCCTGTTGATCTGCTACGACATCGAATTCCCGGAAACCGCCCGCGCCCTGGCGCAGGTGGGCGCTGAAGTGTTGATCGTCACCAACGGCAACATGGACCCCTATGGCCCGACTCACCGCACCGCGATCATGGCCCGCGCCCAGGAAAACCAGGCGTTTGCGCTGATGGTCAACCGGGTGGAAGCGGGTGACGACGGCCTGATGTTCGCCGGTGGCAGTGCCCTGGTGGACCCGTTCGGCACCTTGCTGTTTGAAGCCGGGCGTGAAGAAGGCCAGTTCAGGGTCGAGCTGGACCTTGGACAACTGGCGGCAGCGCGACAGGACTATCGCTACCTGGATGACCAGCGCTTGAAATTGCCGGGGGAGGTGATTGAGCGCGAGGACGGTACACGGGAGTTGTTGATCCCCAAGGCCTGATCTCACTGGCAAATGGAATTGCTGTGGTGAGCGAGCTTGCCTCGCGCGGGGCAAGCCCACTCACCACAAAGGCTGTGCCTTACATAAAAAATAAAGACATTCGCAACACCGACTTCAGTTCTGCCATAACTCTAATAATTGCGCGGAGAATCGCTCATGGCTCGTTTGCAACGCACCCTGTCGTTAGGGTCGGTGGTGCTGTTTGGCATCGCCTATATGACACCGATCATTGTCCTGGGTACCTTCGGCATCCTGGCGCAATCCACCGCCGGCATGGTCCCGGCCGCTTACCTGGCCGCCCTGGTGGCGATGTTCTTCACCGCCATGAGCTACGGCCGCATGGCCTCGGCGTTCCCGGTGGCCGGGTCGGCCTACAGCTACGTGCGCAAGGCCATCAGCCCCAAGCTCGGGTTTATCGCCGGTTGGGCGGTGCTGCTCGACTACCTGTTCCTGCCCATGGCCATCTGGCTGATCGGCGCGGCCTACCTGCATTCAGCCTTCCCGGCCGTGCCGCAATGGGTATGGGTCCTGGCGTTTATCGGGGTCACCAGCGTGATCAATATCATCGGCCTGAAACTCGCCAACGGCATCAACGCCTTGCTGATGCTGGTGCAGTTCCTGGTGCTGATTGCCTTCGTCGCGCTGTGCATCCACTACATCGGCGGTGACGCCAGCAAGCCGCTGTGGACCATCACCCCGTTCTTCAACGGCCAGATGCAAATGCCGCTGATCATGAGCGGCGCGGCGATCGCCTGCTATTCGTTCCTGGGCTTCGACGCGGTCAGCACTCTGACCGAGGAAACCCGTGACCCACGCCGCACCATTCCCCGGGCGATCATGTTGATCACCCTGATCGGCGGGCTGATCTTCGTCGGCGTGTCGTACTTCGTGCAGATCGCCCACCCGTCGTTCGAATTTACCGACGTGGACTCGGCCGCCTATGAGATTGCCCGCAACATTGGCGGCGACCTGTTCGTGTCGATCTTCCTGATCGGCCTGATCGTCGGCCAGTTCGCCTCGGGGCTGTCGGCCCAGGCCAGCGGTTCGCGGTTGCTGTTTGCGATGGGCCGCGACGGGGTGTTGCCCAAGTCGTTCTTCGGCACGTTGCATGCGCGTTTCGGTACGCCGGTGAACAGCATCCTGCTGTGCGCCGTGGTTGCGTTGCTGGCGCTGAAGCTGGACGTCACCACCTCCACCTCGTTCATCAACTTCGGCGCCTTCCTGGCCTTCAGCCTGGTGAACCTGTCGGTGATCTTCCACTACTGGATCGGCGCCAAACAGCTTGGGCTGCGGGAGCTGGTGCTGTTCCTGGTGTTCCCGACCATCGGCCTGCTGGCGGATGTGTGGTTGATGGTCAGCCTCGATCACCTGGCGATTTACCTGGGCCTGAGCTGGTTGGCGATTGGCCTGGTGTACCTGGGTTTCCTGACCCGGGGCTTTTCGCAGCAACCACCGGAGATGGATTTCCAGGAAGCCGCATAGAAGCTTGAGGTCTATTCTTATTGCAATCGGTTCTCGTTTGGGCGCATCATTTGTGTTACTGTATAACACTGATTGATCACCCAGACGCCCCGGAGGCCTTATGAAACCTGGTATCCACCCCGACTACCGTACCGTGTTGTTCCACGACACCGCCGCCGATGTGTTCTTCCTGATCGGTTCCACCGTGGAAACCGACCGTACGCAAAAGCACAGCGACGGCAACACCTACCCTTACGTGCTCCTCGACGTGTCCAGCGCCTCGCACCCGGTGTACACCGGCCAGCAGCGCAAGACCCAGTCCGAAGGCCGCATCGCCGGCTTCAACAAGCGTTTTGCGTCGTTTGGTTCGGCCCCGAAGAACGCCGAAGCCTGAGCCTGTCCCCTGTAGAGGCGCGCCTTTACAGGGGATCTGCCGTCTGGCGAATCGGCAATACCACCCGAAACGTCGTGCCCTTGCCCACTTCGCTGTTCACCGAAATCGTCCCGTGATGCTTCTTCACGATCCCGTACGACAGTGACAGCCCCAGGCCTGTGCCTTCGCCCACCGGCTTGGTGGTGAAGAAAGGGTCAAATATTTTCTGCACACTCTCCGGCGCGATCCCGCAGCCGGTGTCCGCCACTTCCAGCCAGACCTTGTCGCCCTCCACGCCGTTGCTGAGGGTGATGGTGCCGCGTTCCGGGCCCATGGCCTGGGCGGCGTTGATCACCAGGTTCATCACCACCTGATTGAGCTGCGAGGCCAGGCATTCAATGTCCGGCAGCACCTGGAAATGCTTGACCACATCGGCCTTGTACTTGAGTTCGCTGGCGACGATGTTCAGGGTCGAGTCGATCCCCTGTTGCAGGTTTGCCCACTGCCATTGCTCGTCGTTGTCGACCCGCGAGAAATCCTTCAGGTCCTTGACGATCTGGGCCACGCGGCCAATGCCGTCCTTGGATTCGTGGATCAGAACCGGGATGTCTTCCTTGAGAAACTCCAGGTCCATGGCCTTGCGCAGGCTTTGCAAGTGCGTCAGGCATTCGCCGGGCGCGAGGGCTTCTTCGGCCTGCCGATAGGCGTCGAGCATCTGTTGCAACTGTTTGAAGTAGCCGTCCAGGGTGCTCAGGTTGGAGGAGATAAACCCTACCGGGTTGTTGATTTCATGGGCCACGCCCGCCGCGAGCTGGCCCAGGGACGCGAGTTTTTCCGATTGCACCAATTGGCTTTCCAGTTGCTTGCGCTCATCGATTTCCAGTTGCAGCGCCTGGCTGGTCAGGGTCAACGCCTGGGTGCGTTGCTCCACCAGATGCTCCAGGTGACTGGTTTGCAGGGACGCGCGCCGGGCCATGTCCCATTTGGCAGCGAGGGTGCTGGCCATCTGTTGGACTTCGATGTTGTCGAAGGGCTTTTTCAGGATCAGCAGGCGGTCATGGGCGTGCAGGCGAAACAGCAGTTCTTCCCAGGAATAATCGGAGTAGGCGGTGCACACCACCACTTGCAGGTGCGGGTCGACTTTCCACAGCGCTTCGATGGTTTGCGCGCCGTCCCAGCCCTGGGGCATGCGCATGTCCACAAAGGCCAGGGCGTAGGGGCGCTCTTGTTGCATGGCCTGGCACAGCAGCTGCAACCCTTCCTGGCCACCGTAGGCTGAATCCAGCGTGAACGCCTGGGCCTGGGGTTTGACGCTGTCGCCGAACAGCGCGGTTTCCATCTCGTCCAGTTCCAGGTTCGACTCCACGAGCGGCGTCAGGATCTTGCGGAAGTCCTGGTGAATCGACGGGGTGTCATCAATCAGCAGGATTCGCCGGTTCGGTGGTTGGTTCATGCTCATGTCCGTGCGGGGTCAAGGGGGATGTGCAAGGTGAACACCGCGCCTTTGCCCGGGCCGTCGCTGTGGGCGGTCAGGCGGCCCTTCATTTCCAGGGCGGCCAGGGCGCAACTGTGCAGGCCGAAGCCGTGGCCTTCCTTGCGGGTGGTGAAACCGTGGGTGAAGATTCTGGTCATGTTTTCTGCCGGTATGCCTTCGCCCTCGTCCTTGACGCTGATCTGCAAGGTGCCGTCGTCCAGCGGCAGCACCGTCAGGGTCATTTGCCGGGTGCGGTCGGTGAGGTTGGACATGGCGTACTTGGCGTTGCTGATCAGGTTGACCAGGATCAGCAGCAACCGATGCTTGTCGGCCATGATCTCGGGCACGTCGTGGTAGTCCTTGACCACCGTCACATGGTGGCGGCTCAGGGCCCCGGAGTTCATGCGCAGGGCATCTTCCATCAACGCACTGATATGCACCGGCTCCAGCAGCGTGGACGCACCGGCGTAGGACTGTTGGGTGGACACAATGTCCTTGATGTGGTCGACGCTTTTGCTCAGTTGCGCCAGTTCCTCGGTGAGGCCCTGCTGTTCAGTGGCGATGGCCTCGACCAACTGGTTCAGGTAGCCGGGCAGCAGCTTGCCTTTTTCATCCTCCGTGAGAAAGGTGCCGAGGTCATGGCGGTGCTCGTTGATCAACTGCATGGCCTTGCCCAGCCCCAGCGCCTTGCTGGTGCGCAGCTTGCGCGCCACCAGCTCGGCAGAGATGTTCACGCTGTTGAGCACGTTGCCGACGTTGTGCAGCACGTTGGTCGCGATCTCTGCCATGCCGGCCTGGCGCGCGCTGTCCAGGAGTTCGCCCTGGGCATCCTTGAGTTCCCGGGTGCGCTCTTCAACGCGCTGCTCAAGGCTTTCGTTAACCACATGCAGGGCCCGGTTGACCCGGTTGATCTCGGCAAAACTGCGCAACAGGCGAATCGCCAGGTACAGCAGCAGCGCCACCAGCAAGGTGGAAAACACCAGCAGATAGCGGTGGTATTTCTGGTCGAGCAGGTCGGCCGCCGTCTGGTCCTGGTTGAGCTGGTTGGTCAGGTCGTCCAGGCGTTCGGCCAGCGGCACGGCGGCGATGCGTTCAAGCAGGCCGTTGACCACGGGCTGTTCCCGCAGGATCAGCGAAATGTGATTGCTGAGAATCTCCACCGGCACCTGGAACGACTCGGGCAGGCTCAGTTTGTTGATCGCCAGTTTATTGAGGCCCACCAGGATGTCGGCGGCCTTGTCGTCGCTGGTCACCTGGGCGAATTCGAGGCTGCTGAGGAGCACGTCGTAGGTGTCGGTGGCGATGCTTTGCTGGAGCAGTTTGTCGGTGTCGGTGAGCGCCAGGAACTGCGCCTGGATATCGTCCTCGGCGGTGGGCAGGAAGGCCAGGGAATTGCGCAACACCGCGTTGTGGGACTTGAACTGGTCCACCAGCCGGGCCTTTTCCTGGATCGCCTGGCGATAGGCGTCCTGGCCGGCCTGCCAGCGGGCCGGGTCTTCGTGACGGTGTTGCGATTCGCGCCGCTCCAGGCTGGCCCACAGGCGGTTCATTTCGCTGAGGGGCGCCACCAGTGGGTCGTAGTTGTGGGTCAGGGCAATCCTGGCCTTGAGCACTTCACTGTCCCATTGTGAGTTCAGTTGCTTGATTTCGCGGATCAGGTCGCGGGACTCGGTGTAGGTGGTGGTCTGGTCACTCGACGACTTGAGGTACAAAAAAACCAGGGTCGAGGCGAGTATCAGGGTCATGGTGCTGAGCATGAGCTGGGTGGCGCGGCGTGAGAGTTTCATAGTGGCTTGCCTGCCCATTCGCCGGTCAGGGTTTTCAGGAACAGCACGATCAGGGTCGTGTCTTCAGCCGAGGGAACGCGACCCAGTTGGTACTTGAACATCACGTCGACGGCTTCTTCGAGGGTCTTGGCCGAGGCGTCGTGAAAGTACGGTGCGGTGACCGCCACATTGCGCAGGCTGGGCACTTTGAACACGTTGCGGTCTTCCTCGTCCTTGGTCAGCAGGTAGCGTCCCAGGTCGGCCTCGGTGGGGTTGCCACGGGCCTTGAAGTAGTCGCCCATCACGCCGAACTTCTGGTACATGTTGCCGCCGATATTGGCACCCTGATGACAGGCGATGCAGCCGTATTCCTTGAAGCGCTGGTAGCCGTATTTTTCTTTAAGGGTGAGGATGTCGGTGTTGCCTTCCAGGTATTGGTCGAAGCGCGAATGCGGGGTGAGTAAGGTGCGCTCATAGGTCGCCAGGGCGTTTTGCACATTGGCGGGTGTGATGCCGTCGGGGTAGATCTGCTGAAATGTGGCCTGGTAATGGGGCAGTGCCGACAAGGTTGTCACCACCGTTTGCCAGTCGTTGCCCATCTCCATCGGGCTGGTGACCACCTGCTCGACCTGTGCCTCCAGGGTGTCGACCCGGGCATTCCAGAACTGCTTGAAGTTCAGGCTGGCGTTGAACACGGTCGGGGTGTTCAGCGCCACCGGCTTGCCGTCGAAACCCAGGGAGAAGGGCCGGTTGTCGACGCCGCCGGTTTGCAAGTCATGGCAGCTGGCGCAGGACTTGGTGTTATTGACCGACAGCCGTGTTTCATTGAACAACTGACGCCCCAGCTCCACCGTTGCCACGTCCAGCAACGGCAGCGGCGGCAGCGGTTTGAGGGGTTCATCCAGCGGTGCGGCCATCACCGGCAGGCAGGTCGCCAGCCAAAGCGTGATGGCGAGCCCGGGCGCCCGGGAAGACCGGAGAACGTAGCGTGGCGTGGCGTCGCTCAAGCGATGATTCCTTGGGGCAGAAGGTTATTGGCTGGGCATCAGGGTGCGTCGCCCGGCTTGCATCAGTTGGGCGAACTCTTCGGCGGGCACGGCCTTGCTGAACAGGAAACCCTGGCCCTCTTCGCAGTGGTGGGCCTTGAGGAAATCCAGCTGCTCCACCGTCTCCACGCCTTCGGCAATGATGTTCAGGTCCAGGCTTTTACCCAGGCTGATGATCGCGCTGATCAATTGCGCGTCCTGGGTGTTTTTACTCAAGCCGCGAATGAACGACTGGTCGATTTTCAGCACATCAATCGGAAACCGCCGCAGGTAGCTGAGGCTGGAGTAGCCGGTGCCGAAATCATCCACCGCCAGGCGCACGCCCATGGTCTTGATTGCCCGCAGTGTGGTCAGGGTGTCCTCGACGTTTTGCATCAGCACGCTTTCGGTAATCTCAAGCTCCAGCAAGCCCGGCGCGAGGTGGGTGCGTTCGAGGATGGCCGCCAGGTTGGCGACAAAATCCCGCTGGCGAAAATCGATGGCCGAGATGTTCACCGAAATGCACAACGGGGTCAGGCCGCAGGCCTGCCAGGCTTGGGCTTGCTCGCAGGCCTGGCCCAGTACCCATTGGCTCAGGGGCACGATCAGGCCGCTGTCTTCGGCCACCGGGATAAAGGCCGACGGGTAGACCCAGCCATGGTCGGGCTGATGCCAGCGAATCAAGGCCTCCGCGCCGACGATCCGCCCGCTGTTCAAATCCAGTTTCGGCTGGTAGTGCAAGACAAACTCATCGCGTTGCAGGGCCAGCCGAATCGCGGTCTCCAGGCTTTGTTGTTCCTGGGCGCGGCGGTTCATGTCATCAATGAAAAAGCTGAAGTCATTGGGGCCATGATCCTTGGCGGCGTGCATGGCGGTTTCGGCTTTCTTGATCAACTCCACGGCGCTGAAACTGTCGTTGGGGTAAATGCTGATGCCCAGGCTGGCGGTGACGCTCAGGTCGTGGCCGGCCACGTAGCGAATGTGGCTGACGGCCTTGAGGACTTTTTCGGCAATGTGCTGGGTTTGCTGGGGATGATGAACGTCGTTGAGGATCAGCACGAACTCGTCGGAGCCATAGCGAAACACCGAGTCTGATTCGCGCACGGTCGCCACCAGGCTTTGGCTGACTTGCTTGAGCACTTCATCGCCCACCGGGTGGCCCAGGGCGTTGTTGATGCGCTTGAAGCGGTCCAGGCCGATAAACATCACCGCCAACTGGGTGTCGTGGCGCCTGCAGACCGCGATGGCCTGGGTCAGCCGATCGCCCAGCAAGGTGCTGTTGGGCAGCTCGGTGAGGGCGTCGTATTGCAGCAGGTGCGAGACCTTGAGCAGTTCCTGCACCCGCTCCTCCACCGTACGCTCCAGGCCCATCAGCTTGAGCGCGGCATCTTGTGCCAGTTGCCATTTCCAGGTGAGGGCGCTGGCCATCTGGCGGATTTCGAGGTTGTCGAAGGGTTTTTTCAGGATCAGCAGTTGGTCGTCGTATTTGAGCCGCGCCTCGATGGCTTCGAAGGAGTAGTCGGAGTAGGCCGTGCACAGGGCGATTTGCAGGTGCGGGTCGACGGCCCACAGCTGTTCGATGGTCTCCAGGCCATCCCAGCCCGGGGGCATGCGCATGTCGATAAACACCAGGGCGTAGGGCGTGTTGGCGGCCAGGGACCTGGTCACCAGGGCCAGCGCTTCCTGGCCCTGGTAGGCCGAGTCCAGCAGGAACGTCTGGCGCACCGCCGGGGCGGTGCCGAACAGGGTCTCTTCGATGCTGTCCAGGGACTGGCCGCCGTTGGCGTCGGCCTCGAGGATCTTGCGGAAGTCTTCGTGGATCGACGCGGTGTCGTCGACGATCAGGATTCGCCGGTTGGCCCGTGTGGAGCGCGGGTTCACGAGCGGTTCCGGGAGGCGCTCAACTGCATTTTCTGGCGCATGTGGCTTCCTTACCTTGAGTGCATCGGTAAACAGGGGCGGTCATGGGCTTCATGCCACAAGCATAGTTGGCTCCCTTGAATAAGTCGGCCAGTTGGCGTCAAATCAACGCCAGTTACCCCCGTCTTCATCTAGCGCTCAATGCACCTGCAAGTACAGCGATTGATGATGACCGGGGCGCAATGGTGCAATTTTGTGTCATTGAGAGGAGGTGTCGCCATGGACGAGCAACTTGCTACGACTGCCCCCTACACCCCCACGATTCTTCTGGTCGATGACGAAGAGTCGATCCTCAACAGCCTGCGCCGCCTGCTGCGTGGCCAACCCTATGACGTGCTGCTGGCCGGCAGCGGCGCCCAGGCCCTGGAAATCATGGCGGCCCGGCCCATCGACCTGATCATGACCGACGCCCGCATGCCGGCCATGGACGGTGCGATGCTGCTGGCCGAGACCCACCGGCTGTACCCGGCCACCACGCGCATCCTGCTGACCGGCTACGCCGACATGAGCATGATGATCAAGGCGATCAACGAAGGGCAGATCCACCGCTACATCAGCAAACCCTGGAACGACGAGGAAATGCTCCTGACCTTGCGCCAGTCCCTGGAGCACCAGCATTCCGAGCGTGAGCGGCTGCGCCTTGAACAGTTGACCCGCGAGCAGAACGACCAGCTGAAAGCCCTCAATGCGACCCTCGAAAAACGCGTCGTGGCGCGCACCTCCGAGCTGCAGCAGACCGCCGACATGCTCGACCTGGCCTACGATGAGCTCAAGCGCAGCTACGTGACCGGTACCGAGGTGTTTTCGCTGCTGGCCAACCTGCGGCTGCCCAAGGAAAAACAGACCAACCGCCAATTGATCGAACTGATCCGCGTGTACTGCAAGTTCCAGCCCATGGACGAAGCCAGCGCGCGCGACCTGACCATGGCCGCCGCGCTCTATAACATCGGCAAGCTGAGTTGGAGCGACAGCATGATGGTGTCGCCCTCCGACCTGCTGCACAGCACCGACCGTGAACGCTACCGCGCGTACCCGGCTCAGAGTGAATCGTTGCTGATGACCCTGGAGCCGATGAAAGATGCCGCGCGCCTGATCCGCCATCACCAGGAGCGCTGGGACGGCAGCGGCTTTCCCGACCACCTCAAGGGTGACGCGATTCCGTTCGGCTCGCGCCTGTTGAAGCTGGCGGTGGACTTTATCGAACTGCAACGCGGCCTGATCCTGGAGCGGCAAATGAACAGCGACGAAGCGCTGCTCTACATCCGCAAATACGCCGGGCGTCTTTACGACCCGGACATGGTGGAAGACTTTGTCCAGGCCTGCGCCGCATTCCTCAGCGACGTGACCCTGGGCGACCCGACCGTGAAAGTCCTGACCACCCGCGAGCTGGCCGAAGGCATGGTACTGGCGCGTAATCTCAACGCCGACAACGGCATGTTGCTGCTCAACGCCGGCAAGGTGCTGAACCTGCCGCTGGTGGACAAGCTGATTGCGTTCGAGGCCATGGAGGGGGCGAAGTACAGCGTGTTTATCAAAGCGCCGGATGAGGCGCTGCTTTCGGGTTGAGGCCGGTTCATGGGATCCTTGCGCCTTTGTATCGAAGGCGACCCTCCCATGACCTCCACCATTCGCATCGCCGCCGCCCTGCTGATCGGCAGCGACGGCCAGACCCTGCTGGTGCGCAAGCGCGGCACCCAGGCCTTTATGCAGCCGGGCGGCAAGATCGACGCCGGCGAGCAACCTGCCGAGGCCCTGGCCCGCGAGCTGCACGAAGAACTGGGCCTGCGGATTGATCCGGCGGCGGCGGTGTACCTGGGCCAGTTCTCGGCCCCGGCGGCGAATGAGCCGGGGTTTGTGGTGCAGGCCGAGTTGTTCCAGGTGCACATCGACGTGCCGGTGACCCCGGCCGCCGAGATTGAAGAGGTGCGCTGGATCGACCCGGCCGGCGACGGCGATTTGCACCTTGCGCCCCTGACCCGGGACCTGATCCTGCCGTTCTACCGCGCGTCTCTAACGGGTGCGTGAAACTGTGGTGAGGGAGCAAGCTCCCTCACCACAGGTACCCGCTGTTCATCAGCGTACGGCGCTGACCCCATCCAGGGTCGAGAACGAGGTGTCCTTGGCCGTCAGCAAAAAGTCGCGCATGTACGGCGCGTCGAGCATGTCGGCGCGAATCCCGGCGTACAGCGTGGCAAACAGGCCTTTCTCTCCCAGCCGCTTGGCTTTCACATACCCCCGGGAGCTGTATTCATGCAGTGCCCAATGGGGCATGCCGCACACACCGCGACCGCTGGCCACCAACTGCATCATCATCACCGTCAGCTCCGAGGTGCGCACCTGGGCCGGTTCCACATCGGCCGGTTCCAGGAAGCGGGTGAAGATGTCCAGGCGGTCGCGCTCCACCGGGTAGGTGATCAGGGTTTCGCTGATCAGGTCTTCGGGCACGATGTACGGCTTGTTCGCCAGCGGGTGCTGGTTGGCCACCGCGAGCATGGCCTCGTAGGTGAACAACGGCACATAGGTGATGCCCGGCAGCTCCAGCGGGTCGGAGGTCACCACCAGGTCCAGGTCGCCACGGGCCAGGGCCGGCAACGGCGCGAAGGCGAAGCCGGAGGCCAGGTCCAGCTCGACTTCCGGCCAGGCGTCGCGGAACTGGTCGATGGTCGGCATCAGCCACTGGAAGCAACTGTGGCACTCGATGGCCATGTGCAAGCGACCGGCCGTGCCGCCGGCCAGGCGTGCGATGTCACGCTCGGCGCCGCGCAGCAGGGGCAGGGTGGCGTCCGCCAGTTGCAGCAGGCGCAGCCCGGCGCTGGTGAAGCGCAGCGGCTTGGTCTTGCGCACAAACAACGGCATGCCCAGGCGTTCCTCAAGCTCCTTGAACTGGTGGGAAAGCGCGGACTGGGTCAGGTGCAGGCGTTCAGCGGCTTCCACCAGGCTGTCGGCTTCGCGCAGGGCGTGCAGGGTCTTGAGATGACGGATTTCGAGCACGGGCTCTCCATGAATATAACTTGTGACAAATTCGAATAGGGTGAGTTTGTCTCATGTTGCGATGCCTGTCGACAGTGGAGCGGTTGTTTAAATGGCGACCGCGCCGCCCGGGAGGGCGGCGTGGTGCATGCAGGTTTAGAGGTTGGCGAAGTGTTTGATGAACAGCGTGCGGCTGATATCACCGCGCCAAATCGGGTTGTGGGCGGGTTGTTGCTTTTGCCATTCCAGGCCCAGGTTGCGCTGCTCCGGCAGTTTCAGGTGGGCTTTGACCACGGTGTCGAACGGCGTGCTCGCCGAGTCGTAATGGGCGTGGGCGTACCACAGCACTGGCTCGCCGGTTTGGGTGAGGTCATGTACGGCGTACTCCTGGTAAAAGTCCGGGCGTCCGTCCTGGCGTCTTCCGTTGGCGATACGTTCACCCAGTTTGTTCAGGCGTACATAGCGCTTTGGGTCCGTCGGATGGGGCGTAAGCAGGTGGTCCAGGTACGCGCCGGTCGGTGTTTGACTGATCATCGACTGCTGAATACGCAGGCTGCGCCCGGCCGCTGTCAGCTCTTGGGCTTTGCTGCGCAGTTGACCAATGATGGCTTCGTCGGGCGCCACGCGCTGGATACGGTTGGCGCGCACCGTCAGCTCGCCGGCTTCGCTGACCAGCATGTACTCCAGGTCCACAGGTGCCGTGTTCTGCTGCGCATAGTTCTGGATCTTGTGTTTGTAACCGTCCAGGCCATTGAGCCGGGATTGCGCTTCATTGACCAGGGTGCTGCGTGCAAGGCTGCTGTCGGTGGTCGGCGCGGATTGCCGAGGGGGAGGAGCATCCAGGCGTGCGCGGTTGCTCTGTGGGTCAACGTTCCAGGTTTCGATCGGGCCCGCAGGATTTTCGATGGTGAATTGGCGCGTTCTGCTATTCGGGGGCGTTGTTTCGGTGCCGATCAGCAATTGGTTTTCGTCGGTGGTAAATACATTGAACGTGGCGTTTCGCGGCCGGGTGGGCGTGAGGCCCATGTCTCGGTGGGCCAGCTCGACCATTTTTTCCAGGTCGGTGAGCAGTTCGATGAGGCGCGGTTGGTCGAAATGTTGCGGATAACCCAGGTTCCAGGTTTTCAGGTCGCGGCTGAATGTCTCATAGCCCTGGATGCAGCCTTCCAGGAGGGTGACACGTTGAGAGCGGGTCGCGTTGGAGCGGTCCAGTGTGTAGTGGACATAGAGGGTGCGTGCGACTTCGATATGGCGTTGTAGTGTCTGTTGGCGCAAATAGAACCAGGAAAATTCGCTGATAGTTTCGAAGTGGTGAAGCGTTTCGAGGCTGAAACTGAACCTGAGGTAGCGGCGATAATCCGCGCCGAAATTGGTGTTCAACTCTGCCAGATCAGCGCTCAGCTCGGTATGGGATCTGCGGTGGTCTGGCAAGCGCGTGTGATCGGTTTCGGTGTACTGGAACTCCCGCTCGTTTCTGATTTTATCGTGCCAGGCGTTGGCCGTTTGAGCGTGTTGCTCCAGGTCATCGAGCGTCTCGCGAACCTTGATGCTGATGGTTTTGCGTTGTTTGAGGAGGTTGATCACGCTGGCGGTGTCGATCCTGTCGATGGTCAGTGCGCCGAATTGCGTGACTTGCACCTGCAGGTCGCGGCGAGCACCTTTGGCAAGCTCAATGCTGTTTCTCACGATGATTGCGGCATTGGCCTGGCGCAGGCCCTGTCGTCCATTGATCGCCTCCCGGCCGACCGGCCTGGGCAGTTGTTCTACGGCACGATCGTGACGGATCGCCACATCATTCGCAGCGCGCAAGGACTCGTACAGTTCGTTCCGGGCAGTCGGTTTGTTTTGCGGTTCTGCATTCAGGTAAATCAATTCCAGTCGCTTCGCCCGCTGGATCCGGTTGCTTAGCTCATTACCCAGAGCCATGGCTTCGTCCTGCAGACGCAACTGCTGGCGCCAGGCGCGATCCGTCCACCAGACCGGCAACCGCTCACGAATCGCCAGCGGCCAGATCGGATCAAGCCGGTCCGCCAGGTGCCCGAGCACGCCACCGCCACCGGCGAGGCCACCGTTGACCAGGGTGCCGTACACCGCACCGTGGGTGTTCCACTCGCCGGCCTCGTCAAGCACGATCGGCTGTTTGTAGCTGCGGGTGCGGGTGCCTTTCATGCGCAGGGTGTGCAGGTCGACATCCAGTTGCACCTCGAAGACACGGCCCTGGCTGAGAATGAAATCCCCCTGAGGGTGCCGATAAACGTTGCGGTAGATGCCTTCGTGGTGAGGTTGCAGGCCGTGCAGGGAGATCGGTTGTTCGTATTCGTACCCGGCGAAGCGTCCAGCGATGTTTAACGACTTGCGCAACGAAGGCGGGGACAAGGCGCCCGCGCTCTGGCTCAGCCCTTCCAATTGGCGCAGGCGCACGCGGGATTTGCTGGCGTTTTGGGCGACGCCCATCCCGGTGCCGAGGTCGACGCCGGCGTCGATCAGCGCGTGCAGGCACGAAGCCAGGGCGTCAAAACCGTCCTGCAACTCGCCGCGCAGGAACGCCGCCACGGCCAGGTTCGCCATCACCCACGCATCGTAAAGACCAATGGCGGTGCCGATAAACGGCACGAAACCCATGGCCAGCTTGATGAAGTACACCGCCTGGGCGCCGCTGCCCGCCAGCTCGCGCATCAGTTGCGTGCTGTTGGAACGCGACGTTGCGCGATGGGCTTCCAGTACTTGACCCATGTGGACGTTGAGCAGGTTTTTCGCCAGCGAGGTCGAGGCGGGCCAGGGGACGCCAACACCCATGATTGCATCGTAATTTCTGAGCACGGCCTGTTTGATACGGTGGGCATGTTTCTCTACCTCGCCGCCCAGTGCCCGACCTGCCAGGTACTGACTCATTTCGTCGCGCAGGCACCAGTTGAACAGGGCTTTGCGGGCCGATTCCAGGTTGTCGAAACGATAAAAAAACTGGCCGTCGATGCGGTCCGGCAAATACAGGAGGGTGACGCCGCTGGTCTGTTCTTCGATAAAGGTCACGCCGAGCAACGTGGCACTGTAGCTCCCAGTGTCGCTGCCGCCGACGGTGAGAGACGCCGGTTTGAGCACGATCCGGCGGTTACCTGCGTTCCAGGCTTCAGGGGAGTTGGCGTCGATGGCGATGCCCAGGATCTGCAGTGCGTCGGCATTGAGGTGGCCACGCACCTGCGCGATACGGCTTTGCAACTGGAGCAGCAAGCGCCAGTTCTCCAGCAGTGTTTGCGCTTGGTATTCGTCGCTGAAAGTGGACTGGCCGGGGCGGCCGAGGAAGGTCGCGACGATCCGGTCTTCGTATTGTTGAGCGACGTCCAGCTCCGAAATCAGCCGTCTTGCGTACGGCGCGTCGACTCCTCTGAGCAGGCGTTGGCGCTCGGCTTCATCGGTGCTGGTGACTTCGACTTTCATGAACTCCAGGCGATCCTGCAAGGCTTTGTCGACGGTAAACAGTGCCAGTTCGTGGAGCTTGACCTTGCTGCGCGCGGCACTTGGTTTGTTCACGGTTCGTGGTGAAAAAGAACCGGGTGCGCCTTTGCCCACGAGTACCTGCTGTTCAACCTTTTCCGGCAGGTCCAGCGTGAGCGTAAAGTTTTGCTTGAGGGAAAAGTCCCGGCGCAGGCGTTGATCCACCTGCTGCTGGCTGAAACTTTTGGCGGAGGGCAGGTCTCGCTGAAACAACTGTTGGGAGTGGCGCATGGCATCAACACTGGCGGCGATCGCCGGCTTGAGTTCGGCCACCTGGTCATTGGACAGTGCACTGACCCATTGCGGACGTTGACGGGCCAGTTCGACGCTGCGTTGTTGCTCCAGCAGTTGTGTGTACGCCAGCTCCCGTGCGGCGTGACGGTGTACTTGCCATTCCGGGAGACTTTTTTCCACCAGCGCGTTCAGCGCGGCGGTTTGTTGGGACTGCTGGGTTGCGTCAGGGTGCAGGGCCATGATCTGCACGGCTTTTTGCGCGCAATCCTGCAGCTGGCTTTGCAGGCTGTAGTCGAACGGTTCGGTGAGCACCTCCGCGAGGTGCAAGCTGAGCACATCATCGTCGCCGTGAATGCCGAACAGCTTGGCTTGCAACGCCTGCAGCGAGGCAAAACGTTGCAGGCCGCCCGCCTGGCCTGGCCAGTAGAGCAATAACGCCACGTCTGCCACGGGCTCGATCAGCGCGGATGCGTCGATGATCGCCAGCGGGCCATTGAGATCCTGGCTGCGCACGACGGTACTGCCGTGATCAACGCTGCGTGTGCTCTGGCTGAGCACCACGCGGCAGGCGGCCACCGGCAGGCTGCGATCCCGGCGATTGGGGTAATCCAGTACGGCCTTGAGTCGCAGGTATTCGTCGTGGCTGATTTGGCCGAGCAGTTGCTGGATCTCGGCTTCGGCGCGCACACCCTCCAGGCGCGCTGCGTGGAGCGCGTGGTAGGCCGGTTCGAGGGTGTGGCGCAGCTGTCGCAGCTGCAGGCCGGTTTTGTTTTTCAGGAGCAAAGTGGCGGCGGTTTCGGCGGCATTTTGTGCCGCGCTCAAGGTGTCCAGATGCGGTTTCAGGTTGTGCAATGGGTCGGCGTGTTCAGGGTCCAGCAGGGCTTCCAGGGCCAGGCGCTGCTGCCTGAGTGTGGCCAGACGCACGTTGAGCGGCAGGTCGGCATTGAGCAGGCCAAAGGGTTGCGGGGTAGTGTCTGGGTCTTCCGTTATCGGAGTGGGGGAGGACGGCACTGCCGTGAAAAATCCCTCTACGCGCAGGTTGCGGTAGCGCTGGTCGGCGGCGTCCAGGGCTGTGGGGCCATGGGTGGCCAGGTCAGTGCCAGTGTTTTCGCTCAGCGCTGCTTGTAGCCGGGAGCCGCGTTCGGCAAGCCAGGCGTCCATGGCGTCGGTGAGGTGGGCGGTGGTCAGTGTGTAGTCGATTTCACTGGCCGGTTTTTTTGGGGTCGATCCCAGGAGCTCATCCTGTTGCGCAATCAACCAGCTTTCCAACTCGGTGCGTTCGCTGAAGAGCTGGAACACCGGTTGCCTGAAGGGCGTGTACAGCAACTGGGCGGTCAAGGGCACGGTGTCGATGCTCAGTACCAGCGCGGTGTGCAGGGGCAGGGCCCGGCCATCGGCCGATTTGAAGCTCAGCCGCTCGGCATACACGGTGCGGTCAGGGGCGTTGGGCAGGTCCAGCATCGTGAGGACGGGCTTGAGTTGATCGGTACTCAGCTGCCCAAGCGCAAAGGCCACCTGGGCAGCGGCTTCGAAGTGGCTTTTATACAGTTGGTTGACTCGGGTCCGACGCGAAACCGGCGTGTGCGGTGCCCGTGCGTTCCAGTAGCGGTCCCAGTGCTCAGCGACGAAGCGGTTCAGGTCAGCGGTCTTCAGGTGGTCGAGCAGTTGCCGCGGGGACAGCTCAAACAGTCGGTGTTTTCGGTCCAGGCCGACCACGATGTAATCCTGGTCAAGCGAGGCAGGCAGCATCGGGTTCTGCTGCACAAAGACCAGTGCATTGCTCAAGCTGATAAACGCGTTGTTGGTGCCGCGCAGGCCGGCGGTATTGCCATCTACGTCCAGTTGCTCCCTGAGCAGGCGCGTGACCAGGCCCGGGGTGTCGGGAATACCCGCCATCAGGTCGAGCATTGCCTGCTGGCAGTCGGCCCAGCGTTGGGTCGCCGAAAGCAACAGGCTTTCATCGACCCACAGGCGCCCCAGGTGGCTTGAATAGTTGAACTCGTCGATGCGCGCGAAGCGCTCTGTTGTGTTGTGTTCGTCAGTCATAGTGAGATGGGTTACGTGGGGAGGGGCGGGATGCTCCTCTTCAAGCCTGCGATTACACGTGAGTGCGCAGGGCATGAAGTGGTATCCCGATGTCGCAATGACCGCTGGGCACTCTTCATCAAACTGTCATGGAACTGTGGCAGCGCGCTTGAACAAACTTCATCAGACTCGCGCTCTACTGGGGTTCTGCGTTTCGGTGTTTTTCATGCGCGTGTTGTTTTTACTGGCCGCTTTACTGTTCGGCCTGCCGTCTTTTGCGGCGTCTCGATGTGATGTCAATGTCCCGACCCAAACGGTCGACCTGGCTCAGGTAAGCATCGCCTACCAGAGTATCGGGCGTGCGTCCGACCCTGCCTTGCTGCTGGTGATGGGCCTGGGCGGGCAGTTGATCCACTGGCCGGACGAAGTGGTGGTTGCCCTGTGCGAGCAGGGTTTTCGGGTGATTCGTTATGACAACCGCGATGTCGGCCTGTCCACCTGGCGCCAGGCGCCCGCCAGCGCCAACCTGACCTTCGAAGTGCTGCGCTACAAACTCGGCCTGCCGGTGGCGGCGCCCTACACTTTGACGGACATGGCCGACGACGCGCTGGGGCTGATGGACGGCCTGCACATCCAGCAATTCCACGTATTGGGCGCAAGCATGGGCGGGATGATCGCCCAGCACCTGGCGGCCATGGCGCCGCAGCGGGTGGAAAGCCTGACGCTGATCATGACCAGCTCCGGCGCCGAAGGCCTGCCCGCCCCCAGTGCGGCCCTGGTGCAACTGTTGTCGCGGCGCAGCGCACCCAATCGCGAAGTGGCCCTGGAACAACAGGCCGACCTGCTGGCCGCGTTGGGCAGCCCTTATGTGAAGGATGACCGCAAGGTGCTGTTGCAACAGGCGGCGCAGTCTTACGACCGGGCGTTCAACCCCGACGGTGTAAAGCGCCAGATCATGGCGATCCTTGCCGAGCCCAGCCGGGTGCCGTTGCTGAACCAGCTGCGGGTGCCGACGCTGGTGGTGCACGGCACCGCCGACCCGCTGTTGCCGGTGATGCACGGCGTGCATCTGGCGGCGCATATCCAGGGCAGCCAGTTGCGGCTGATCCCGGGCCTGGCCCATCGTTTCCAGGAGGCGTTCAAGGCGCCGTTGCTGGCGGCGGTATTGCCGTACCTGCAGGCCCATCGCGAGGATGCGGCGCATTGGGCGCAGATCGACGCGGTGACGCCCGCCAAGGTTTTGTAAGGGCGTAACGGGGTGTATCGTGGGACCTTTCCGGCGTTTGAAGCCAGCGAGGTTGCCTAGTCATGAGTACTCCCCTGAAAATCGATTTCGTCAGCGACGTGTCTTGCCCCTGGTGCATCATCGGCCTGCGCGGGCTGACCGAAGCCCTGGACCAGTTGGGGCCGGAGGTGCAGGCCGAGATTCATTTCCAGCCCTTTGAGCTGAACCCGAACATGGCGCCTGAAGGCCAGAACATTACTGAACACATCACTGAGAAATATGGCTCTACGGCTGAGCAATCCCAGGCTAACCGCGCGCGGATTCGCGACATGGGGGCGGAGTTGGGGTTTGCGTTTCGCACTGACGGGCAGAGCCGGATCTACAACACCTTTGATGCGCACCGCCTGTTGCATTGGGCCGGGCTTGAGGGGTTGCAGTACAACCTGAAGGAAGCGTTGTTCAAGGCGTATTTCACTGACCAGCAGAATCCGTCTGATCATGGGACGTTGGCAGCTATTGCCGAGGGGGTTGGGCTGGATCGTGTGCGGGCAGAGGAGATTCTGGCTTCGGATGAGTATGCGGCCGAGGTGCGGGAGCAGGAGCAGTTATGGGTGTCGCGCGGGGTGAGCTCGGTGCCGACCATTGTGTTTAATGATCAATATGCGGTGAGTGGTGGGCAGCCGGCTGAGGCGTTTGTCGGGGCGATTCGGCAGATTATCAGTGAGGCTTCCAAAGGCTGATCGGTGTACATATCCGTTTTTTTGGTAACGGCGGCTATTGGTTCCGCTCTTACAGCGGGTCACTTTGGAAAAGCCGGAATGCCGGCCCAGCCCAAAGTAACCAAAGGGCTCTGCCCCGCCTGTCGGCACCTCGCCTAGGCTCGGTGTTCCCTCACTCCGGCATTGCTCCGCGGGCCGCCGCGACGGGGCGTCCCTGCCCCGTCGCGGCTAAACCGGCGTCCTGCCGGTTTACCCGCTCCTCAATCCCTGCGTTCGGCCTCGGGCTTATTGGGGCAGTCAGAGCCAGATCAAGATCAAGATCAAAAGCAAGAGCACAGCGGCCTACGGGCCGGCTTGAGTGGTAGAAGCCAGATCAAAAGCCAAAGCGAAAACCAAATCTGAAACGGATGCAGCTCTGCTTTTCTGTGGGAGCTGGCTTGCCTGCGATGGCATCACCTCGGTGTGTCTGATGTACCGAGTTGTCTGCATCGCAGGCAAGCCAGCTCCCACATTTGACCGTGCCCGCTGTAGATTTTGATCTTGATGTTGCCTTTGCTTCACACCACTCAAGCCGGCCTGTAGGCCGCTGTGCTGTTGATCTGCTTTTGATCTTGATCTTAGGCGCCCCGTTAAACCACGCTGGCCGAACGCAGGCTTTGGAGCGTGGGTAACCCGGCAGGACGCCGGGTTAGCCGCGCTGGGCCAAGGATGGCCCATCGCGGCGGCCCACGGTCCAAAGCCGGAGTGAGGGCACACCGAGCCTAGGCGAGGTGCCGAGTGGTGGGGCAAGAGCGTTTTGCTTACTTTTGCGCTTTTCAAAAGTGAGCCGCTGTAAGAGCGGAACCAATCGAAGCCATCACCCAAAAAACGGATATACCCCCAGCTCAATCAAACTTATAGCTGATCGCAGTCTGCACCTGCCCCTGATTCACATCCCCGGTTTCCTTGACGATGCTGCTATTGGCCGCCGAACCAACAAGGTGAATCCAGCTGGCACTGGTCAACAGCGACCACTTCGCATCCAGGGGAAACTCAAAACTCTGCGTCAACGTCAGGTTCTGAAACCCGGCACTGGCGTTATAAGGCCGAAACCCCGAAGCCGCCGCCTCGTTCGCATCCACCCCGAAAAACGTCTGCGCCTGACGCGCATCGGCAAAGTGCGCCATCAAGCCGGTGCTGCCGATGATGCCGCTCCCCAACGGATAACCCAGCTCACCCCCAAGCTTGCCCACCACGCCACTTTGATCCCGCGCACCGCCCACGGCCTGGCCCACTTGCGCATACACCCGCCAGAACTCAGCCGGTGCGTACTGAATAAAGCCCCCGACCTCAGCCATGTCCGAAACATCCCGCAGGCCCCGCAACGACCCGTTGGCAGTCCGCCCCGGCAGGTAATTGATATAAGGCCCGGCCGTAAAGCCTTGGGTATTCAGGGCACTCCAGGTCAGCCCATCGTCGGTACCCAGGCTGACACTCCCCCAATCCAGATCGAAGTAAGGAATGGGCCGCGTTTCGTAGCGGCTGCCCGTCGGATCATGGGGCTGATAGCTGACGCCCGCGCCGACCTCGCCGGTGATCCCGTCCGCCAGCGCAGCGCCGGAAACACCCCACAGCCCCAGCAAACCGGCGAATACAGCAAAAGTAACCCTGAACATGGAGCCATTTCCTTTTGTGAACATGCGCGCATGAACGCGCAAACACCCTGCCTTAGGCAAGCACTCATCTAGGTTGTAGCAAGCTACAAAAATTGTAGCCAGTTCCGACACAACCACACGCCGATATCCGCCAAACCCCTTGAAAACAGGGGTTGCTGGCACTTGGCACACTCCGTGCTCTATCCCCTGCAAGCGCAACAGCGCGTTCCTACTTCATAGGTAAATGCAGATGATTCACTGGCATATCGTGTGTGACTTCGACGGGACCATCACCCCCACCGACGTCATCGACAACGTCCTCCAACGCTTCGCCGGCCCCGAGTGGGAAACCATCGAACAGGAATGGCTGGATGGGCACATCGGTTCGCGCGAATGCCTGAGCCGTCAACTGGCGCTGATCAAGGCGACTCCCGCCGAGTTGCTGGCCTACTTCGACAGCGTCGAGATCGACCCGGACTTCCCGGATTTCGTCGACCATGTCATGGGCCTCGGCGCTTCCATTGAAGTGGTCAGCGATGGCATCGAACAAGGCATCGCGCGGATTCTGTCGCGCAACTACGTGACCTTGTTGCCGATCCTCGCCAACCGTCTGCGCCAGGTCGACCAGAACAGCTGGCGCATCGACTTCCCGTATTCCAGCGACGCCTGCCGCGCGGCTTCCGGCAACTGCAAGTGCAAGTCCACCCCGCGTAACAAGCGCGTGCTGGTGATCGGCGACGGCAAGTCCGACATGTGCGTGGCCTCCACCGCCGACTTCGTCTTCGCCAAGGCCAGCCTGGCCGACTACTGCGAAACCAACAACATCCCCTACGTGCGGTTCGACACCTTCGCCGAACTGCCGGCATTGCTGGCCAAGCTGCCTCAGGGCATCGCCGCCAACGCCACCTCCTTCAGCACCTCTTCCGACAATCAGGAACTCTTCCACCATGTCTGATATCCGTATTGCCACCGCAGAAGACCAGGTTCTTCTGGATAAAGAAGCCAAGTACTGCTCCTACGGCGACACCGTTCACTACATCGACCCTCCACGTATTTTCAGCCGTTGCGAAGGCTCCTACGTGTGGGACACCGAAGACCAGGCTTACCTCGACCTGCAAATGTGGTACTCGGCCGTTAACTTCGGTTACGCCAACCCGCGCCTGAACAACGCGCTGAAACAGCAGATCGACACCCTCCCGCAAATCGCCAGCCAGTACCTGCACAAAGGCAAGATCGAGCTGTCGGAAATGATCGCAGTCGACGCCAAGAAAAAATTCGGCCTCGACGGTCGCGTGCACTTCAACGTGGGCGGTTCGCAGTCCATCGAAGACTCCCTGAAAGTGGTACGTAACGCCACCAACGGCAAGAGCCTGATGTTCGCGTTCGAAGGCGGCTACCACGGCCGTACCCTCGGCGCGTCCTCGATCACTTCGAGCTACCGCTACCGTCGCCGCTATGGCCACTTCGGCGAGCGCGCCAACTTCATCCCGTTCCCGTACCACTTCCGCGGCCCGAAAGGCATGACCAAGGAAGAATACGGCAGCCACTGCGTGCAGCAGTTCGCCCGCCTGTTCGAAACTGAATACAACGGTGTGTGGGACCCGAAAGTCGGCCAGAGCGAATACGCGGCCTTCTACGTCGAGCCGATCCAGGGCACCGGCGGCTACGTGATCCCGCCGATGAACTTCTACAGCGAGCTCAAGCAGGTCCTCGACCAGCACGGCATCCTGATGGTCGTCGATGAAATCCAGATGGGCTTCTGGCGTACCGGCAAGCTGTGGTCGATCGAACACTTCGACGTCAAACCTGACGTGATCGTCTTCGGCAAGGCGCTGACCAACGGCCTGAACCCGCTGGGCGGCATCTGGGCCAGGGAAGAGTTGATCAACCCGAAAATCTTCCCGCCAGGCTCCACTCACTCCACCTTCGCGTCCAACCCGTTGGGTACCGCGGTAGGTCTGGAAATGTTCAAGATGACCAGCGAAGTCGACTACGGCGCGATGGTCATGGCCAAGGGCAAATACTTCCTGGCCGGCCTGCAAGAGCTGCAAAAACGCTTCCCGATCATCGGCGACGTCGACGGCCTGGGCCTGGCACTGCGCTGCGAAATCTGCGCCCCGGACGGCTTCACGCCGGACAAGGCCACCCTGGACTACATGGTCGAGGAAGGCATGAAGGGCGACATGGTGGTTGACGGTCAGAAACTCGGCCTGATCCTCGACGTGGGCGGCTACTACAAAAACGTGATCACCCTGGCACCGTCCCTGGAAATCAGCTACCCGGAAATCGACCTGGGCCTGAAGCTGCTCGAGCAACTGCTTGTGCGAGCGACCAAACGGTGATCAGCCACGAGATCGACCTCGGTGAAGGTGATGCCGGCTTCGTTCTCGGTAGCGGTCCGGTGGGGATCCTGTTGATCCACGGCCTGACGGGCACCCCGACGGAACTCCGTCGGGTGGCCCAGGGGTTGGCCAAGGTCGGTAACTGCACGGTGTACGTGCCGACCCTGGCCGGCCACTGCGGGGACAACAGCGACCTGCAAGCCACTGGCTGGCAGGACTGGTACGAAGGCGTCCGCAAGACGTTCGTCGGCGTGAAGCAGCGCCACGAGCAGGTATTTGTCGGCGGTTTGTCGATGGGCGCGGTGATGTCGATGTACGTGGCGTCGCAGTTTCCCGGCCAGGTCGCCGGCTTGTTGATGTACTCCACCACGTTGAAGTACGACGGCTGGAGCATCAACAAGATGGCGTTCATCACGCCGTTGCTGATCCGTATTCCCTTCGGTGTGCGCCTGTTCCGCTTCACTGAGAAGCCGCCCTACGGCATCAAGAACGAGCGCCTGCGGGCTATCGTCGAGCGGCAGATGAAGGAAGGGGAGAGCAGCGAAGCGGGGCTGTTGACCATGGAGGGCGTCACGGTGCGCGAGTTGCACTGGATGAATGCCGTGGTGAAGAAGCTCATGCCATCGATCAAGACCCCGGCCCTGGTACTGCATTCCATCGAGGATGACATCACCAGCCGCTGGAACGCCGATTACGTGGAGCGCCACCTCGGCGGCCCCGTGACCAAGATCCTGCTGGACAACTGCTACCACATGATCACCGTCGACCTGCAATACCGCCGGGTGATCGAGTTGAGCGCCGAGTTTGTCGGGCAACACGCACACGCCACAGAGGCACCTGAAGATTATCGACAGCTGGCTTGAACCCTAAGGATTTGACGTGATCACCGCCCAAGCCTTTTCGACCATTCGGGCCATCGAACGCAGTGCCTGGAACGACTGTTTTCCCGATGCCCTGGAGGATTGGGACTATTACGTGGCCGTGGAAAATGCCGCCATTGATGATTTTCAGTGGCGGTATCTCGCGGTGTTTGACGAGGCAACGCTGGTGGCGGTCGCGCCGGCGTTCATTACGCGTTATCGCCTCGACACCACGGTGTCGGGCGTAGGCAAGCGCTTTACCGAGCGCCTGGAGCGACTGTGGCCGGGTGTTTTGAAGCTGGGCCTGTATGCCATCGGCTCGCCGGTGGCGGAACAGTGCAATGCGGGTGTCGCCAGTCATGTTGCCGAATCCGGGCGCGAGGCGTTGCTTGCGCAGTTACTCGCCGCCGCACGCCGGGATGCCGATGCGTTCGGCGTCGGGCTGGTGGCGGTCAAGGATGCACCGACCAAGGACGAAGGCTGGTCAAACAGCTGCCTTGGCGCGGGTTTCCAGAGCATGCCCAGCCTGCCCACGGCATTATTGCCGATTCCTTTCGGTTCAGTGGACGCCTACCTGGGTTCCCTGGACAAAGCCACCCGCAAGGACTTGCGCCGCAAACTGCGTGCGCCTGGCCCTCGCATTGAGTGGCGACGTAATATCGACGACGTACTGCCGCGCATCATGGCGCTTTACGAGGCCACCCTGGAACGTTCCGACCTGCAGTTCGAGCGACTGCCGGCGGGCTATTTCACCGGTATCCTTGAACAGCTGCAAGAACGTGCGGTCTGTGTGCTTTATTGGGTGGACGAGCAACTGGTGGCGTTCAACCTGATCCTGCTGAACCAGGATCGCCTGATTGACAAGTTTTTCGGCGAAGACAGTGACTACAGCCGCGAATACAGCCTGGCGGTGCGCAGTTGGTTAACCAATATCGACTACTGTATTCGCCATGACATTGCGCTGTATGAGTGCGGTCAGGCCGGCTATGCCAGCAAGTTGCTGCTGGGCTGCGAGTTCCAGGGCAACAGTATGTTTTTCCGCCACCGCAACTGGCTGGTCAACCGTGCGCTGTTCGTTGCAAAAGTGTTTCTCCGACCGGATCGATCCGACCCTGCCATGGCTGCTGCGATAAGCGAAACCTGATGATCAACAAGACCCGCCAAAAAGCCCGCCCCTTTGCCATTTCGCGTTGGAGCGTCCAGCGCAAGCTGGTGCTGGCGTTCTGGCTGGTGACCGTGATCCCGACGATGATCGCGGCGGAGCTGGCCGCCACAACGCTGTCGCAGATTTTCGACAGCAACGTGCGGATCTGGCTGCAGGAGTCGACCAAGATCGTCAAGGACGAGATCGGCGACATCCTCCACGACAACGCCCGGGTCGCCCAGCTGTTCCTGCGCTACACCAAGCCGCCGTCGTCGCGCCAGGCCGAGAAGCACGACAAACTGACCGCCGACATTGCCGCCGCCACCGACATCGATGTGGTCGCGCTGATCCGCAGCAGTGACCACAAGATTGTCTTCAGCACGGCCGCCGATGACATCGTCAAGCAAATCAACCTGGCCAGTAATGCGGTGTTGCAGACGGTCGAGGTGGCTGGCGTGACCACCGGCGTGGTGGTGTCGACCTTCGAGACCAGCGAGGACGGCGTTGACTATCAACTGCTGGTGGCCACGTACCTGGACAGCAGTTTCCTGACCAGCGTGGCCGATGTGCACTCGCTGGACCTGCGCTTGTACCTGGCCAACCCCACCGGTTTCTCGGAAATTTTCTCCACCCAGCGCTTTGTCGATCACCCCAACCGGATTCCTTCGAATATCGAAGCCGCGCTGCGCAGCACCAAGCAGCCCAGCGAACAGTTCACCAATAACTACAGCGGTTTGTACTGGCCGATCTTCAACGATGCCGGCGAGCTGCAAGGGGTGATTTTCAGTGGCCTGCTGCGGCACACCAGCCTGGTGGGCCTGGTGAACCAGAGCAACCTGTTCGTGCTGATCTTCCTGCTCAGTTCGGCCTTGTCCCTGGCGGCCGGGATGTTGGTGTCCCAACGCCTGACCCGCCCGCTGCGGGATTTGTCCGAAGGCGTCAGCGCGGTGATTTCGGGTAACTATCAGCATCGCGTGGCGGTCAGCGGCGGCGACGAACTGGCGCAACTGAGCAGCACCTTCAACCACATGACCGAGCGCCTCGGCGAGTTGCATCACCTGGAGGCGCAGCTGCGCCGCCGCGACCGCCTGCATGCGCTGGGCGAGGTCGCCATGGGCCTGGCCCACGAAATTCGCAACCCGCTGGGCATTATCAAGACCGCGACCCAGTTGCTGCACCGCCGCGTCGATTTGCCGGAAACCGACAAGCGTCACCTCGAATACGTGATCAGCGAGGTCAGCCGGATCAACGACCTGATCACCGAATTCCTCGACTTCGCCAAACCCAGCGCGCCGTTGCGCACAGTGCAAGCGGCACGGCCGGTGGTGGAGGAAATCCTCGGCTTCTGCGGGCCTGAGCTGTCGACCCATAACATCGATGCGCAAATCGATGACCAGGCCCCCGGCGCGACGATTTATGCCGATGCCAAGCAGCTCAAGCAGGCCTGCCTGAACCTGATTCTCAACGCCATCGACGCGATGCCTGGCGGCGGTCGCCTGACCCTGGGCATCCACAGCGTGGGCGGCAACACAGTGATCAGCATCGCCGATACCGGCGAGGGTATTCCGCCGGACATGATCGAGCGGATCTTCACGCCATTCGTCACCACCAAGGCCTCGGGTACGGGCTTGGGTCTGGCCAAAGTCTTCTCGATCATGGAAAGTCATGACGGCAGCATTGAATGTGTCAGCGAGAAAGATGCCGGCGCCACCTTCAGCCTGTACATTCCGGCCCAGGGTGACGACGACGGCGATGATGAGGATGGTGATGACGCATAACGTATTGGTAGTCGACGACGAACCCAAGCTCTGTGACTTGCTCTCGTCGGCCTTGAGCCAGAGTGGGATCCAGGTATTTACCGCCGGCAACGGCCTGCACGCGCTCAAGGTGCTGGAGCAGGAAGACATCGACCTGGTGATCAGCGACTGGCGCATGCCCGGCATGGACGGTCCGGCGCTGCTGGCGGAAATCAAGGTGCGCTATCCGCAACTGCCGGTCATCGTGATGACCGCCTACAGCACTGTGAAAAACGCGGTGCAGTCGATGCGCAACGGGGCCTACGACTACATTGCCAAGCCGTTCGACATCGACGAGCTGGACATCACCGTGGCCAAGGCCCTGCAGTTTCGCGACATCATGCGCGACAACGCGCGCATGCGTGCCGAGCTGGATGAACACGCCCAGTTCGACAGCCTGGTGGGGGATAGCCCGGCCTTTCGCCGCGTGCTGCATGCCGTGGATTCGGTGCGCGACAGCAACGCCACGGTGCTGCTGACGGGCGAAAGCGGCACCGGTAAAGAGATGGTCGCCCGAGCCATCCACAAACACGGCAACCGCGCCGACAAGCCGTTTGTGGCGGTCAACTGCGCGGCGATTCCCGAAGGCTTGCTGGAAAGCGAGATGTTCGGCCACCGCAAGGGCGCGTTCACCGGCGCCGTGGCGGACCGGGTCGGGCGCTTCATGCAGGCCGATAAAGGCACGTTGTTTCTCGATGAAGTGGGCGACATGCCGTTGGCGTTGCAGGCGAAAATCCTGCGGGCCTTGCAGGAGCGGGTGATTGAACCGGTGGGTGACCCGCGCGAGCGCAAGGTGGATGTGCGGGTGATCGCGGCTACCAACAAGAATTTGCTGGATGCGGTGGCCAACAAAGAATTTCGTGAAGACCTGTACTACCGCCTGAATGTATTCCCGATTCCCCTGCCGGCCCTGCGTGAGCGGGTGGAAGACATCGCGCCGCTGGCCCGGCACTTTGCCCAGACCTTGAGCGCCACCGCCGGTAAACGCATCACCGGTTTCAGCCCCGAGGCGTTGCAGGCGATGGCGGCGTATTCCTGGCCGGGCAATATTCGCGAGCTGCAAAACTGCGTGGAGCGGGCGACCATCGTCGCGGCGACGCCGGTGATCGAGGACATTGATTTGCCGGCGTATCTGTTTGCTTCCAAACCGGCTGAAGACGGCGTGGGCGCGATACTCAGCAACGGGCCGGGTGTGCCCCAGGATCTTGACGCGGCGCTGGCCGAGGTGGAGAAGGCGTACATCATGGCCGCGTTGCAGGAGAGCAACGGGGTGCAGGCTGCGGCGGCCCAGAAGATCGGGATTTCCGAGCGCAGCTTTTGGTACCGGTTGAAGAAGCTGGGGATTCAGGTGGACAAGATTGTTCGCTAGGCGGCGCTGAGCAGTTGTTGGGGGGGAGTACATATCCGTTATTTAGGTAACGGCTGCTTATGGTTCCGCTCTTACAGCGGGTCACTTTTGAAAAGCGCAAAAGTAACCAAAACGCTCTGCCCCGCCTGTCGGCACCTCGCTAAGGCTCGGTGTTCCCTCACTCCGGCATTGCTCCGCGGGCCGCCGCGACGGGGCGTCCCTGCCCCGTCGCGGCTAAACCGGCGTCCTGCCGGTTTACCCGCTCCTCAATCCCTRCGTTCGGCCTCGGGCTTATTGGGGCAGTCAGATCAAGATCAAAAGCAAGAGCACAGCGGCCTACAGGCCGGCTTGAGTGGTAGAAGCCAGATCAAAAGCCARAGCGAAAACCAAATCTGAAACKGATGCAGCTCTGCTTTTCTGTGGGAGCTGGCTTGCCTGCGATGCAGACAACTCGGTTTTTCAGATGCACCGAGGCGAGGCCATCGCAGGCAAGCCAGCTCCTACAGTTGGACCGTGCCCGCTCTGG
>NZ_JARIXR010000021.1:0-124240 GCF_029269205.1 Pseudomonas sp. 1912-s
AGATCAAAGATCAACAGCACAGCGGCCTACAGGCCGGCTTGAGTGGTGTGAAGCAAAGGCAACATCAAGATCAAAATCTACAGCGGGCACGGTCAAATGTGGGAGCTGGCTTGCCTGCGATGCAGACAACTCGGTACATCAGACACACCGAGGTGATGCCATCGCAGGCAAGCCGGCTCCTACAGAAAAGCAGCTCTGCTTTCGCTTTGGCTTTTGCTCTGGCTTCTACCACTCAAGCCGGCCTGTAGGCCGCTGTGCTCTTGCTTTTGATCTTGATCTGGCTCTGACTGCCCCAATAAGCCCGAGGCCGAACGCAGGGATTGAGGAGCGGGTAAACCGGCAGGACGCCGGTTTAGCCGCGACGGGGCAGGGACGCCCCGTCGCGGCGGCCCGCGGAGCAATGCCGGAGTGAGGGAACACCGAGCCTAGGCGAGGTGCCGACAGGCGGGGCAGAGCCCTTTGCTTACTTTGGGGCTTTTCCAAAGTGAGTCGCTGTAAGAGCGAAACCATAGGAAGCCGTTACCGAAGAAATGGATATACCCCCCACCCAAAGCGATACAAAACCCAATACCGACACTAAATTTTGTGTTTGATATTAATTTCCGTATCGCTTATAAAGTTCTCCATGCCTACGACAAAACACAAGGCGGGAGACCCCCCATGTACGCACAGCTTGTAGAAACCGGAGTAAAGCGCATCAAGGACCTCTCGGAGATGTCCGACCAGGAGCGCGCCTTCCAGGAAAAGATCGATGCCGAAATCAAGATCGAAGCCAAGAACTGGATGCCCGACGCCTACCGTCAAACCCTGATCCGCCAGATCTCCCAGCACGCCCACTCGGAAATCGTCGGCATGCTGCCCGAAGGCAACTGGGTCACCCGCGCCCCTACCCTCAAACGCAAACTGCAACTGATGGCCAAGATCCAGGACGAAGCCGGCCACGGCCTGTACCTGTACAGCGCCATGGAAACCCTGGGCGCCGACCGCGACGAAGAAATCGCCAAGCTCCACAGCGGCAAGGCCAAGTACTCCAGCATCTTCAACTACCCAACCCTGAACTGGGCCGACATGGGCGCAGTGGGCTGGCTGGTAGACGGCGCCGCGATCGTCAACCAGGTGGTGCTGCAGCGCACCTCCTACGGCCCCTACTCCCGAGCCATGGTGCGCATCTGCAAGGAAGAAAGTTTTCACCAGCGCCAGGGCTATGAGCTGCTGCTGACCATGATGCGCCAGGGCACACAGGCGCAAAAAGACATGGTCCAGGACGCGATCAACCGCCTGTGGTGGCCGTCGCTGATGATGTTCGGCCCCAGCGACGAACACTCCCCCAACAGCGCCCAGTCCATGGCCTGGAAGATCAAGCGCCAGAGCAACGACGAGCTGCGCCAGCGCTTTATCGACCAGACCATCCCGCAGTTGGAGTTGCTGGGCTGCACCTGCCCCGACCCGGACCTGAAGTGGAACGCCGAGCGCGGCCATTACGATTTCGGCGAGATTCAGTGGAGCGAGTTCTACGAGGTGCTCAAGGGCAATGGCCCGTGCAACCAGGAACGCGTCGCCACCCGCCGCAAAGCCATTGAAGACGGTGCCTGGGTGCGCGAAGCCGCCGTCGCCCACGCCCGCAAAAAACAGAACAAGAACGCCGCCTGATCGGCCACCTGATGTGGAGTCACCGTTATGTCTGAATGGACCCTGTTTGAAGTTTTCGTGCGCAGCAAGCACGGCCTGAATCACAAGCATGTGGGCAGCGTGCATGCCGCCGACACCACCATGGCTATCGAAAACGCCCGGGAGTTGTACACCCGGCGCAGTGAAGGCGTGAGCCTGTGGGTGGTGCCTTCGGCGCTGATCACCGCTTCGTCGCCGGACGAGAAAGACCCGCTGTTCGACCCCGCCGACGACAAGGTCTACCGCCACGCCAGCTTCTATGAGTTGCCGGCTGAAGTCGGACACATGTGAGGTCGACCATGAACACTGAAACCGATCTGATCGAATACCTGCTGCGCCTCGGCGACAGCGCCCTGATCCAGGGCCAGCGCCTGTGCCAGTGGTGCGGCCACGCGCCGGCGCTGGAAGAAGAGTTGGCGCTGATGAACGTCGGCCTCGACCTGGTGGGCCAGGCGCGCAATTGGCTGGAGTACGCCGCCGAGTTGCTGGACGACGGGCGCGACGCCGATCACCTGGCCTTCCGCCGGGACGAGCGCGCCTATCGCAACCTGCTGCTGGTGGAACAACCCAACGGCGACTACGCGGTGACCATCCTCAAGCAATTCCTGTATGACGCCTGGCACTTGCCGGTGTTGAGCGGCCTGGCCCAATCCAGTGACGAACGTATCGCCGGCATCGCCGCCAAGGCTGTCAAGGAAGTCACCTATCACCTGCGCCGCTCCGGCGAATGGGTGGAGCGCCTGGGAGACGGCACCGACGAAAGCCACACGCGCATGCTCGCGGCGATCCCCGAGCTGTGGCGCTTCACCGTGGAACTGACCAGCGCCGACGACAGCGAACAGCGCCTGAACGCCGCCGGCATCACGCCGGACTCCGCCCAGGTCGGCGCAGCGTGGCAGGCCAAGGTCAGCGAGATCTTCACCAGCGCCACCCTGCCCCTGCCGCCTGCCGCGAGCTACTTCTACCTGGACGCCCGCCGTGGCTTGCACAGCGAGCACCTGGGGATTTTGCTGGCGGAAATGCAATTCCTGCCCCGAGCGTACCCCGATGCAACCTGGTGAGCTGATCGCCAGCGACCAGGGCGCACGGCCGGCGCAACCCACCGACCTGGCCGCCGCGTGGGCCACCCTCGCCCAGGTCATGGACCCGGAAGTGCCGGTGGTGAGCGTGGTCGACCTGGGGATAGTGCGCGACCTTGACTGGCAGGCCGGTCATCTGCACGTGGTGGTCACGCCGACCTACTCCGGCTGCCCGGCCACTGAGGTGATCGAGGGCGATATCCGCGATGCCCTGGAGCAAGCGGGTTTTCGTGCGCCGCAACTGGAACGCAAGTTGACCCCGGCCTGGACCACCGACTGGATCACCCACAGTGGCCGCGAACGCTTGCGGGCCTACGGCATCGCACCGCCCCAAGGCAGTAGCAGCAAGCGCAGCCTGCTCGGCGAAAGCCCGGTGATTGCCTGCCCGCAATGCGGCAGCTCTCACACCGAAGTGCTCAGCGAATTCGGCTCCACCGCCTGCAAGGCGCTGCACCGCTGCCGCGACTGCCTCGAACCGTTCGACTATTTCAAGTGCATCTGAGGGGCCAGTGGCCCGCTTGGTTGGAGAACAACAATGAGCAAATTTCACAGCCTGACCATCAAGGATGTGCGCAACGAGACCCGTGACGCGGTGTCCATCGCCTTCGAGATTCCGCAGCACCTGCAAGACAGTTTCCACTTCACCCAGGGCCAGCACCTGGTGATGCGCACCCGGCTGGATGGCGAGGAAGTGCGCCGCTCCTATTCGATCTGCACCGGGGTCAATGACGGTGAACTGCGCATCGCCATCAAGCGCGTGGCCGGCGGTCGGTTCTCGGCGTTTGCCAATGAGCAGCTCAAGGCCGGGCACAGCCTGGAAGTGATGCCGCCCGCCGGGCATTTCCATGTGGACCTTGATCCCGCGCGCCATGGCAATTACTTGGCGGTGGCGGCCGGGAGCGGTATCACGCCGATCCTTTCGATCATCAAGACCACCCTGCAAACCGAGCCCCATAGCCGCGTGACGCTGCTGTACGGCAACCGTTCCAGCTCGGGAGCGCTGTTTCGCGAACAGCTCGAAGACCTGAAGAACCGCTACTTGCAGCGCCTGAACCTGATCTTCGTGTTCAGCCGCGAGCAGCAGGACGTGGACCTCTACAACGGCCGCATCAACGCCGACAAATGCGAGCAACTGTTCTCCCGCTGGCTCGACGTAAAAGCCCTCGACGCGGCCTTTATCTGCGGCCCCCAGGAAATGACCGAAACCGTGCGCGACAGCCTCAAGGCCAAGGGCATGGCGCCCGAGCGCATTCACTTCGAACTGTTCGCCGCCGTCGGCAGCCAGCACAAACGCGAGGCGCGTGAAGCGGCGCGGCAAGTGGATGCGGCGGTCAGCCAGATCACCGTGATCAGCGATGGCCGCGCCCTGGCCTTCGACCTGCCGCGCAACAGCCAGAGCATTCTTGACGCGGGCAACGCCCAGGGCGCCGAGCTGCCGTATTCGTGCAAGGCCGGCGTGTGCTCCACCTGCAAATGCAAGGTGATCGAAGGCGAAGTGGAGATGGACAGCAACCACGCCCTGGAAGACTACGAAGTAGCCGCCGGCTATGTGCTGTCGTGCCAGGCGTTCCCGGTCAGCGACAAGGTGGTACTGGATTTCGATCAGCTGTAACGCGTGCCGCAACACCACAACCACAACAATAAAAAGGAGCACACCGTCATGACCCCCGACGATATCGAACGCATCTGTCGACATCCCGATTTCATCCAGTTGGTACGCCGCAAACAAAACCTGTACTGGTCGCTGTCGCTGATCATGCTGGTGATCTATTTCGGATTTGTGCTGTTGGTGGCGTTCTCCCCGGCCACCCTCGGGCAGTCGTTGAGCGGCGGCGTGACCACCGTGGGCATGTTGGTGGGTGTGGTGATTGTGCTGCTGGCGTTCGCGCTGACCGGCTTTTATGTGTACCGCGCCAATCATGTGATCGACCCGCTGAACGACAAACTCAAGCAGGAGTGCGCAGCATGAGCCGGCTGGTGGCGTGGTTTCTCCTGCCTTTGGCGTTGGCCACGGACTTGGCGGTGGCCGCCGATGGCGCGTCCCGGCCATTGAACTGGAACGCCATCGGCATGTTCCTGGTGTTCGTGCTGTTCACTCTTGGCGTCACCCGTTGGGCCGCCCTGCGCACCCGCTCCGCCAGCGACTTCTATACCGCTGGCGGCGGCATGAGCGGTTTCCAGAATGGCCTGGCGATTGCCGGCGACATGATCTCCGCCGCGTCATTCCTCGGCATCTCGGCGATGATGTTCCTCAACGGCTATGACGGTCTGCTCTACGCCCTGGGTGTGTTGGCCGGCTGGCCGATCATCCTGTTCCTGATCGCCGAACGCCTGCGCAACCTGGGCAAATACACCTTTGCCGATGTGGTGTCCTACCGGCTGGAGCAAACGCCGGTGCGCCTGACCTCGGCCTTCGGCACCCTGACCGTGGCACTGATGTACCTGGTGGCACAGATGGTTGGCGCCGGCAAGCTGATCGAGCTGCTGTTCGGCATCGACTACCTGTATGCGGTAATGCTGGTGGGCGTGCTGATGGTGTTCTACGTGACCTTCGGCGGCATGCTCGCCACCACCTGGGTGCAGATCATCAAGGCGGTAATGCTGCTGTTCGGCACCACCTTCATGGCGTTCATGGTGCTCAAGCACTTTGGTTTCAGCACCGAAGCGATGTTCGCCGGGGCCACCGCCGTGCATGCCAAAGGCAACGCGATCATGGCGCCGGGCGGCTTGCTGTCGAACCCGATCGATGCGATTTCCCTGGGCCTGGGCATGATGTTCGGCACCGCCGGGCTGCCGCATATCCTGATGCGTTTCTTTACCGTCAGCGATGCCAAGGAAGCGCGCAAAAGCGTGTTCTACGCCACCGGTTTCATTGGCTACTTCTACCTGCTGCTGATCATCGTCGGCTTCGGTGCCATCGTCATGGTGGGCACCGATCCAAGCTTTCGCGATGCCAATGGCGCAATCATCGGCGGCGGCAACATGATCGCCGTGCACCTGGCCCAGGCCGTGGGTGGCAACCTGTTCCTCGGGTTCATTTCAGCGGTGGCCTTCGCGACCATCCTGGCGGTGGTGGCCGGGCTGGCGTTGTCCGGCGCATCGGCGGTGTCCCACGACCTGTATGCCTGCGTGATCCGCAAGGGCCAGGCCAGCGAGCAGCAGGAAATCCGCGTGTCGCGCATCGCCACGCTGTGCATCGGCGTGTTGGCGATCATCCTCGGCCTGCTGTTTGAGTCGCAGAACATTGCGTTCCTGTCCGGCCTGGTACTGGCAATCGCCGCCTCGGTGAATTTCCCGGTGCTGTTCCTCTCGATGTACTGGAAGGGCCTGACCACCCGTGGCGCGGTGACCGGCAGCCTGGCGGGGCTGGTCTCGGCCATCGTGCTGCTGGTGCTGAGCCCGGCGGTGTGGGTCAACGTGCTGCATTACGACAAGGCACTGTTCCCGTACTCCAACCCGGCCCTGTTCTCCATGAGCCTGGCGTTTTTCAGCGCCTGGGCCTTTTCCGTCACCGACCGTTCGCCCCGCGCCGCCATTGAGCGCGGCCGCTACCTGGCGCAGTTCATCCGCTCCATGACCGGCATTGGTGCCGCAGGCGCCAGCAAACACTAACTCTCTTTATCCAACCCGGAGGAATCGTGATGCCTCACGCCCCTACCCTGCAAAGTTTTATCGCTGGCCGCTGGATCGGCCAACACGGCGCCCAGGTGCTGCGCAGCGCCATCGACGGCCACGAGCTTGCGCGCACTCATGAAGAACGTCCGGACTTCGCCGAAGCCATCGAGCACGGGCGCCGCCAGGGTGTCAGCGGGCTGATGGCCCTGGACTTCCAGCAACGGGCCCAGCGCCTCAAGGCTATAGCCCTGTACCTGAGCGAGCGCAAAGAGCAGCTCTACGCCCTCTCCCACCACAGCGGCGCGACCCGTGCCGACAGCTGGATCGATATCGAAGGCGGCAACAGCACGCTGTTCACCTACGCCAGCCTCGGTTCGCGGGAATTGCCGTCGGGCAATATCGTCCACGAAGGCCCGGCAATGCAGTTGAGCAAGCTGGGGAGTTTCGCCGGTACGCACATCCTGGTGCCCCGTGGCGGCCTGGTGGTGCACATCAACGCGTTCAACTTCCCGATCTGGGGCATGCTGGAAAAATTCGCCCCGAGCTTTCTGGCGGGTATGCCGTGCATCGTCAAGCCGGCCAGCGCCACCAGCTACCTGACCGAAGCCGTGGTGCGCCTGATGGACGAATCCGGCCTGCTGCCACCGGGCAGCCTGCAACTGGTGATCGGCAGCACCGGCGACCTGCTCGACCGCCTGCAAGGCCAGGACGTGGTGACCTTCACCGGCTCCGCCGACACCGCGGCCAAGCTGCGGGTCAACCCGAACCTGATCCGCAACTCGGTGCCGTTCAACGCCGAGGCCGACTCGCTGAACTGCGCGATCCTCGCCCCGGACGTCACCCCGGACGACGAAGAATTCGAGCTGTTCATCAAGGAAGTCGCCCGGGAAATGACCACCAAGGCCGGGCAGAAATGCACCGCCATTCGCCGCGCCATCGTGCCGGCCAAACACATCGATGCGGTTGCCACTCGCCTGCGGGACCGCCTGAAAAAAGTCGTGGTGGGCGACCCGTCGGTGGAAGGCGTGCGCATGGGCGCGCTGGCCTCCCACGATCAACAGAAAGACGTGGCCGAGCGCCTGGAAAGCCTGTTGCAGAGCAGCGACATGCTGTTCGGCGCCCGCGACGGGTTTGAGCCGCGCGGTGAAAACGTCAGCCAGGGCGCGTTCTTCGCCCCGACCCTGCTGCAGGCACGCGACCCGCACGCTGAGGGTGGCGCCCACGACATCGAGGCCTTCGGCCCGGTCAGCACCCTGATGGCCTACGACGACCTGGACGAAGCCCTCGCCCTGGCCGCACGCGGCAAAGGCAGCCTCGTCGCCAGCCTGATCACCAAAGACCCGCAGATTGCCGCCAAAGCCATCCCGGTGGCAGCCGCCTGGCACGGCCGCCTGCTGGTGCTCGACCGCGAATCCGCCGCCGAGTCCACCGGTCACGGTTCCCCCCTGCCCCAGCTCAAACACGGCGGCCCGGGCCGCGCCGGTGGTGGTGAAGAACTCGGCGGCCTGCGCGCGGTGAAACACTACCTGCAACGCGCGGCGGTCCAGGGCTCGCCGACCATGCTGGCGGCCGTCACCGGCGAATACGTGCGCGGCGCCAAGGTCATCGAGACCGAAGTGCACCCGTTCCGCCGGTTCTTCCAGGACCTGCAGATTGGCGAATCGCTGCTGACCCACCGCCGCACCGTCACCGAGGCCGACCTGGTGAACTTCGGCTGCCTGTCAGGCGACCACTTCTACATGCACTTCGACGACATCGCCGCCAAGGAATCGCAATTCGGCAAGCGCATCGCCCACGGTTACTTTGTGCTGTCGGCGGCGGCCGGTCTGTTTGTGTCCCCGGCGCCGGGCCCGGTGTTGGCGAACTACGGGCTCGACACCCTGCGCTTTATCAACCCGGTGGGCATTGGCGACACCATCCAGGCGCGACTGACGTGCAAACGCAAGATCGACCAGGGCAAGAAGAGCCCGCAGGGCATTCCCCAGGGCGTGGTGGCGTGGGATGTGGAGGTGACCAACCAGTTGGGTGAGTTGGTGGCCAGTTATGACATCTTGACGTTGGTGGTGAAACGCGAGGAGTGATCGCTCAGACCAATGTGGGGCTCGACAGCTCCCACATTGGATCTCGGTTGATCAGGAGAGTGTGTTTGCCTCCCGCCTGATTGATTTTTTGCGCCGTACAACACACCGTAGGGATCGTTTTTCCAAAAGGTGACGCCCACCGTGTCCGACTTCCCCCTCATCAAAACCGAACGCCTGCGGCTCAGGGAACTGACACCGCAGGACGCAGCGGTGCTGTTTGCGATTCATGGCGATGCGGAGGCGATGAAGTGGTTCGGCACCGATCCGCTGACCGAGCCTCGGCAAGCGGAGCAATTGATCGAGCTGTTTGCCAGTTGGCGCACCTCGGCCAATCCGGGGGTTCGCTGGGGGATTGAGGACACCGCCACGGCAGCGCTGATCGGCACCTGTGGATTCTTCAAATGGAATCGTGGGTGGCGAAGCTGCGCCATCGGGTTTGAATTAGCGCAATCGGCACAAGGCCGCGGGCTCATGACGGAGGCGGTTTACGCCGCCGTTCAATGGGCGTTCCAGCACATGGCGCTCAACAGGATCGAAGCATTGGTCCACCCCGACAACACCCCGTCGCTGAACCTGCTTGAAAAAGCCGGGTTCGTGCGTGAAGGCACATTGAGGCAGGCCGGTTACTGGAACGGAAGTCACCAAGACCTGGTACAACTGTCGCTGCTGCGGGAAGAGTGCGAATACCTTTAGCCGCTTACAATCGTCTGTGCCCGCACAAACCCTTCGTCTTCATCAGGCGGTTCAAGCATATTGAACACGCTTTTCAACGCCTCCTCCGGCACCCTCTTGTCAGCGCTGCGTTGTGCGTTTCGCGCTAACGCCAGCTCCAAGGGTGCGCTCACCAGGATGCCCGTTACCGGGATTGCATATTCCCTGATGATGGAAAGCAGCTCCTCCCGATGACGCCGCGCCGGCAAGGCTGCATCAAAGACGATCGCCCCGCGCCCCAATCGCTCAAGGTTCTCCGACACCCAGCGCGACTTGCCAGCCCCTTGCACGCCCATGACCACATACACATGAGCGCCCTCTGACGCTTCTGAGAGCACGAGCCTCAACCGCGCATACGCGAGCTGCCATGCCTGTCGATTTCGCTCAGGCGTGAATTCCCTGCCGAACTCGGTTTCCAGATAGTCGTCCGGGTTGATCACCAGGGGCAGGTCCATCGACTGATCCTCCATCAAAAAGGCACGTCACCCAAAATCGTCGCGCGGTGCATCACCCGCCTTTGCGGCCGGTAATCATCAATCGCGTAATGCTGGGTAATGCGGTTATCCCAAAACGCTACATCATTCGCCTTCCACCGCCAACGCACGGTAAATTCCGGGCGGCTCACGTGGCTGAACAACAGCCGCAGCAGCGCCTCGCTTTCTGCCGCCTCAAGCTCGTTGATTCGCGTGGTGAAGCCTTCATTCACAAACAATGCCTTGCGACCCGTAGCGGGATGGGTCCTGACCACCGGGTGTGACAGCGGCGGGTGATCCTTCCTGGCTTTTTCGTAGCGTTCCAATGCTTCGGGCGTGCTGCCAAACCGTTCGGTGGGAAAGGACTTGGTCAACTCGTGGGTAGCGGTCAGGCCATCAAGCAGGCGCCGGAGGGGGGCCGATAACGCTTCGAACGCCGCCACGCCATTGGCCCACAACGTATCCCCGCCGAAGGCCGGCACTTGCCTGGCCGCCAGCACGGAGCCCATCGCCGGCACCGTGAGGAAGGTCACGTCGGTATGCCAGATGGCGTTGTCGCGTACATCGGTCACGGCGGTGTCGATCAGCAGCAGTTCCGAGTGCTGATCAACGTGCGGATAAATAGGATGCCGGTGCAAATCACCAAACCGCGCGGCAAACGCTACGTGCTGCGCTGGGGTAATGGCCTGGTTACGGAAGAACAACACCTGATGCTGCAGCAGTGCTTGCTCCACCCAGTCGCGCTGTTGGTCAGTCAGAGGCCGGGACATATCCAGCCCCTCAACCTCGGCGCCGATGGCAGGGCCAAGGGGATGAAGTGTCTGGCCCATGATTACTCTCCGACGAACTTGTCGCTGACAAAGGCTGAATAGTCCGGCAGGACCTTTTCGATTTTCCCCTGCTCCTTCAGAAATTCGGCGGTCTTGGCGATTTCCTTGGCAGTGCCGCCGGCGAGGTATTGGGCGCTTTTCTGTTCGGCGGCTGTCGGGAACGAAGAGCCTTCGAGCAGTTCGGGAATGTCCGCAGCGTTGGCCCCGGTGAGCCGGGCGATGCTCTTCACAGGGGCAGAGTCAGCGGTCCAGTCCTTTTTATGCGCCGCATAATCGGCAATGGCTGCCAGGCTGACCTTGGCAAAGTCGGCCACGACCTTGGGGTTCTTTTCGGCGAAATCCTTGCGTGCGACCCACACTTCAAAGGTCGGCGCGCCCCAGTTTGAAACCTCGCCAGCGTCGGTCAGGATCTTGCCGGTCTTGCGGATTTCACCCAGGGCAGGCGACCAGGTAAATGCCCCGTCGATATCGCCACGGGCCCAGGCGGCGGTGATTTGCGCCGGTGTCAGGTTGACGATGTTGACCTTGCGCGGGTCCAGGTTCCAGTGCTTCAGCGCACCCAGCAGGCTGTAATGGGAGGTCGAGACAAACGGCACGGCGACGGTTTTGCCGATCAGGTCGTCAGGGTTCTTGATCCCGCTGCCGTCGCGCACCACCAGAGCCTCGGAACTGCGAATCTGTGCGCTGACAATGAACGCCACCAACGGCATGTTGCGCGAAGCTGCTGCGGCCAGCGGGCTGGAACCCAGGTTGCCGATCTGTACATCGCCGGACGCCATGGCCGCCAACACGGCCGGGCCCGCATCGAATGCGCGCCAATCGATTTTCTGGCCAATGCCCTGTTCATATTCGCCATCGGCAATCGCGCGTTTGATCGGGTCGATGCCGTTGATGTAGCCGAAGGTGAGGTCAGCGGATTGAGCACTTAGGGAAAGGACAGCGAGGCCCACAGCCGAGAAGAGATTCCGGGCCAGTTTCAGCGTTTTCATTTTTATAGATTCCTGAGCGGATAAGACTTGAGCAGCGCGGTTCCCGGCTCTCCAAGGGTCAACTCAGTTAGATGATATTGATCTATAAAAAATAAAATAAATAATTTTATGGAATTAGCTTAGAGCCTCTGCAGGAGCGAGCTTGCTCGCTCCTGCAGGGTTTCACTCTTGAACGTCCATGAACTCTTTGGCCCAGTTCACGTAGGTATCGGGGAACGTGTAGGTATGGGTCAATTCGCTGGCCGTCAGGTTTGACGTGCTGCGCGTAAGGTTGCGCTGCTCGCGAAGGCTGTCGTAGGTGGCCTTGATCGAGGCGAAGTAGGCGCCGTGGCCCGCCACCACGATCCGCACGCCCAGTTTCGCCAGGCGTTCATTGTCGTTGAGGTTCGGGTTGGCGTAGGTCACCAGCATCAGCGGCACCGTCAGGCCTTCAGCGATCTGTTCAAGGTGGTCGAAGTCACGGATACCCACCATGCAGATGCCGTCTGCACCGGCCTCTTGATACGCCTTGGTACGATGGATAACGTCTTCCACCGGCAGCACGGCGGCGTTGGTCCGGGCGATGATCGAAAGCTGCGGGTCGACCCGCGCCTCCAGCGCCGCCTTGACCTTGCCCACGCCCTCTTCGGTGCTGATGAGGTCGGTGGATTTACGCCCGAACTGTGCGGGCAGCAAGGTATCTTCAATCGTCAGCGCCGAAACGCCCGCACGCTCCAGTTCCTGGACGGTGCGCATCACGTTCAGCGCATTGCCGTAGCCATGATCGGCGTCGGCAATCACTGGAAGTTGCGCCACCCGACCGATCCGGGTGGCCTGCTCGACGAACTCACTCAGGGTAATCAGCGCAAAGTCCGGTGCAGCCAGGACCTGCAGCGACGCCACCGAGCCTCCCAGGATACCGACTTCAAAGCCCAGGTCCGAGGCGATCCTGGCCGACATAGGGTCAAATACCGAGGCCGTGTGAAAGCAGTGTTGGGAGGCCAGCAACTCGCGAAACGAGCGCCGTAGATCCTGGTGGGAAATTTTCGACATGTTCACTCCTCACTGTCGCCGTATACGCGGGAACGACCAGTGCCAATTCAAAAGTAACGCTAGCGTATCACGCCGAAAAAAAATGGTTGATGACGTTTGAGAAACTTAGATATCACGTTTGGCACCGGCGTTTCAGACCCACCCCCCATCCACAATAAAATTCTGCGCCGAACACATCGCCGACACATCAGACGCCAGAAACAGCGCCATGTTGGCGATATGCTCGGGCTGCACACTGCCCGGCAGGCACTGGCTGCGGCTGATCAGTTCCCGGGCTGCATCGTCCACCCACATCGCCAGTTGCTTTTCGGTCATCACCCAACCCGGCACCAGGGTATTGACCCGGATCCGTCCAGGCCCCAGTTCCCGTGCCAGTGCGCGGGTCATGCCGTGGGCGGCGGCTTTGCTGGCGGCGTACACCGGGTAGCCGCTGGAGGCCATCATCCAGCCGACGGAACCCAGGTTAATGATCGACCCGCCTCCCGCGGCCTTCATCATCGGGACCACGGCCCTGGTGGCAAAAAAAGCGTGCTTGAGGTTGACCGAAATCAGCTGGTCGAACAGCGCTGAGTCGATTTGATCCAGGGTGTGCCGAACGTCGTTGGCGGCATTGTTCACCAGCACGTTGATCGGCCCCAGGGTTTGCGCAAGGCGCCCGATCGCGGCCTTGTAGGCGATCTCGTCGGTGATGTCGCAATGGGCGAATTCGACGGCATGGCCCTCGGCCGACAATATCGCCGCCAACCGGTCGCCCTGCCCTTGTGCCCGGTCCACAAACGCCACCTTGGCGCCCTGGCGTGCAAAGGCACGCACCATGGACTCGCCAATCCCGGAGGCGCCACCGGAAATCAACACGGTTTTATCCCGCAGGTCCGGGTACGTCGCGTGGGCTACAGGCTGTTTCTCAGTGTTCATGTGACGGTCACTCCGATCTATTTAGTCTTATTTTATATTGCAAATTTCGCGTTTATGTCTATATATCAGCACTGCATGTGATCGAAACACAATAAATAGTCGAACTATTTAATCAACAACAATAAAAGGTAGCTCCGTCATGCGGCAATCCCGATTCCTGCTTACCAGCCTCGGCCTCTCCCTGGCGATGGCCAGCCTTGGCGCTCATGCCGCTGGCCTGTCCAGCGAACACAAACCCTTCGGCAAAACCAATGACGGCACCGCCGTCGAGCAGTACGTGTTGCGTAACAGCCATGGCATGCAAGCCACGGTCATCACCTACGGCGCTGTATTGCAGTCGCTCAAGGTACCGGACAAACACGGTCAGTTCGCCGACGTGGTACTGGGCTTCGATAACGTCCAGGGCTATCAGGCCGGCACTGCGTTCTTTGGTGCGACCATCGGCCGGTTCGGCAACCGCCTGGCCAAGGGCGCGTTCGAACTGGACGGCAAGCACTTCCAGGTGCCCCTCAACGACGGGCCGAACTCGTTGCATGGCGGCGCCCAGGGCTTCGACAAGCACGTGTGGAAAGCCCAGCCCGTCAAACAAAAGGACTCGGTGGGCGTGACCTTGAGCTACCTGTCGAAGGACGGTGAGATGGGGTTTCCCGGCAACCTTAAAGTCGACGTCACTTATAGTCTGAACGACAAAAACGAGCTGCACATCGACTACAAGGCCACCACCGACAAACCCACGGTGCTGAACCTCACCAACCACAGTTACTTCAACCTCGCCGGCGCCGGTAACGGTGACGTGCTCAAACAGCTGGCCACCCTGCATGCCAGCCATTACACCCCGGTCAACAGCACCTTGATTCCCACCGGTGAGCTGGCCCCGGTCGCCGGTACACCGATGGACTTTCTCAAACCCACCGCCATCGGCCAGCACATCAAGGACGATCATCCCCAGCTGAAATTCGCCGAACCGAAACAAGGAGGCTTTGACTTCAACTGGGTGCTGGATACCCAGGGCGATGTGGGCAAAGTGGCCGTCGAGGTGAGCGACCCGCAGTCCGGCCGCCGCTTGCAACTCTATACCAGCGAGCCGGGCGTGCAGTTCTATACCAGCAACTTCCTCGACGGCTCGCTCAAGGGCAAGGGTGGCAAGCCTTACGCCCACTGGAGCGCGTTTACCCTGGAAACCCAGCACTACCCCGACGCGCCCAACCAGCCGAACTTCCCTTCCACCCGCCTCGACCCTGGCCAGGCCTACACCCATAACACCGTGCTGAAATTCTCCGCCGAGTAAACCGATGGGAGCTGCCGGGCTTCAGCGCGGCAGCTCCCACAGCGATCAACGTTGTTTCATGCGGTCGATCACCACGGCCAGCAGCAGGATCGAGCCCCGGATCACATACTGGTAGAAGGTATCGATGTTCTTCAGGTTCATCGCATTCTCGATGATCGCCAGGATCAGCACCCCGGCAATCACATGGCGAATCATGCCAACCCCGCCGCTCAACGACACCCCGCCCAGCACGCAGGCAGAAATCACCGTCAACTCAAAACCCTGGCCAATCATCGGCTGGCCGGAGGTCATGCGCGAGGCCAGGATCACGCCGGCCAGGGCGCCAATCACGCCGTGCACGGCGAAGATGATGATCTTGGTGCGATCCACGTTCACACCCGCCAGCAACGCCGCTTCCGGGTTGCCGCCGATGGCCATGGTGTTGCGCCCGTAGGTGGTGTAGTTGAGCAGCCAGCCGAAGAACAGGAAGCACACGATGGTGATCAGGATCGGCACCGGCACACCCAACAACTGGCCGTTGCCAAAGACAAAGAACGAATCCTGGGACACACCTACCGCCTTGCCATTGGCAAAGATATAGGCCAGCCCGCGCACGATCTGCATGGTCGCCAGCGTGGTAATCAGCGCATTCACCCGCAGCTTGGCGATCACGATTCCGTTGATCAACCCCACCACCAGGCCCATCAGCAGCGCTGCGCCGATACCCAGAAAAACGCTGTCGGTGTCGCGCATCACGATCGCCGCTACCACCCCGGCGCAGGCAATCACCGAGCCCACTGACAGGTCGAAATGCCCGGACGCCAGGCAATACAGCATGGTGCACGCGGCAATCCCGGTGGTGGAGATCGCCAGCCCCAGGCCGCGCATGTTGAGGGGCGACAGGAAGTTGTCGATCAGCAAGGTGCAGAGCACGAAGATCCCCACCGCTGCCAACAGCATCGCCCAGTTGTCCAGCAGGCTGCGCAGGTCCAGGGGCTTGCGCGCCGCAGGCAAAGCAGTGTTTTGGCTTGTCATAGTCACCTCGTCAGTTCCCCTGGCCGTCGGCGCGTTGGCGCGGCAGGGCCATTTGCAGCAGGTTGGATTCATTCGCGTGTTCGCGCAGCATTTCGCCGCGCATTGCGCCTTCACACAGCACCAGGATCCGGTCGGAAATCCCCATCACTTCCATCAGGTCGCTGGACACCACAATCACCGCAATTCCGCGAGCCGCCAGGTCGTGGATGATCTGGTAAATCTCGGCCTTGGCGCCGATGTCGATGCCCCGGGTGGGCTCGTCCAGAAGCAGGACTTTCATCGGCATCGACAGCCACCGACCGAGAATGGCCTTCTGCTGATTACCGCCGGAGAGGTACATGATCTTCTGCGCGGCCGTGGGCGTCTTGACCTTGAGCGCCTTGATCTGCGTGGCGGCGTTGTGCTTCTCCCAACCGCCGCGCAACAACCAGCCAAAGCGCGAATGTGCACCGCGCGCGCTGATATTGATGTTCTCGGCGACGCTGGACAGCGGCACGATGCCCTCCTTCTTGCGGTCCTCGGGGCACAGCAAGATGCCCGCATCGATGGCGTCACGGGGTGAGCGCAGGCGCAGGGCCGTGCCACACAGGTCAAGGCCGCCGGCGGTCGTGCGCTCCAGGCCACCCAGCAGCCGCAACAACTCGGTGCGCCCGGCGCCCACCAGCCCGAACAGGCCGAGAATCTCGCCCTGGTGGGCCTCGAAACTCACGGGCTCACGCAAGCCCGGGCCCAGCAGGCCAGTGACCTTGAGCGCCACCGCACCCCGCGCGCGGGGGCGGTAATCGTAGATGTCCTGAATGTCGCGACCGACCATGCAGGTCACCAACTGATCGTGGGTCAGCGTGCTCATGTCCTCGAAGGTGCGTACGTAGCGACCGTCCTTGAACACCGTCACCGCGTTGCAGATACGGAACACCTCTTCCATGCGATGGGACACGTACAGCACCACTTTGCCCTCGTCCCGCAAGCGGCTGATGATTGCCATCAGGCGGTCGATCTCCCGCGCCGACAGGCTGCTGGTGGGTTCGTCGAAGGCAATCACATGAGCGCCACGAGACAGCGCCTTGGCGATTTCCACCAACTGGCGCTGGCCCAGGGACAGCCGCCCGACTTTCTCCTGGGGGTCGATTTCATCCGCAAGGCCCTTGAGGCACGCCAACGCCTGCTGGCGCAACGCACTGCGATTGATCAAGCCAAAGCTGGCCGGCAAATGCCCGAGGAACAGGTTTTCGGCCACGCTCATTTCCGGCACCAGGTGCAACTCCTGGTGGATCACCGCGACGCCATTGGCGATGCTGTCCGCCGCACACTTGAAAGCCATGGTGCGCGCGCCGATCTGCACGCTGCCGCTGCTCGGCACGTACGCGCCGCCAAGGATTTTCAGCAGCGTGGATTTGCCGGCGCCGTTCTCGCCCATCAAGGCGTGGACCTGTCCGGGGTGGGCGCTGAAGCTGATGCCATCCAGCGCCTTGACCCCGGGAAACGTCTTGCCGATGCCGCTGAAGCACAGGCTGGCGCCGGCACTGTCGGGTTGTTTCAGTTGCGCGTGCATAAGCACCTCTTCACACAGGTCAGGCAGCCCTGTCAGCAGGGCCGCCGGGGAACGCCAGCGGTCTTCAGTTCCACAGACCGATCTTTTCCAGCTCCTGCTTGAAGTTCTCGCGGGTGATCAGCGTCACCTCGTCCATCGCCGTGTACTTCGGGGGTTCCTTACCGGTGGTGACCCACTCGAACATCATGCTCGCGGTGTTGTAGCCCTCGATGTGCGGGCTGGGCAGCATGGAGCCGAAGAAGCCGCTGTTGGCTTTCTTCAACTCGCCGATGGCGTCGGTGCCGTTGATGCCGATACCGATGACATTGGCGGCGGCAAAGCCGGCGCTTTCAGTCGCACGCACGCCGCCGAGCACGGTGTTGTCATTCATGCCGCCGATGATCAGGTTTTTCGCGCCGCCGGGCAGTTTCACCAGCGCCGAGTTGGTGGCGTCCATGCTGCCGGGGACGTCGAGGGTCTTGAGGGCGGCGAACAGAATGTGGTCGTCCGGGATACCCGCCGCTTTCAGGGACTTGACCGAACCGTCGGTGCGTTTTTTGCCGGTGTCGAGTTCGTTGTAGGTGTTGATCACCGCGTAGGTGTCTTTCCAGTCCCAGCCGCGTTTTTTCGCTTCAGTGGCCATGGCGCTGCCCTGCTTCTCGCCGACTTCAAAAGCAGCCATGCCCAGGTAAGGCACGTCCTCCATGAAGTTGCCCTTGGCATCGACAAAACGGTCATCCACAGCGATCACTTTCAAGCCGTTGGCTTTGGCCTTGGCCATGATGGCCGGGCCGAGGGATACGTCCGGCGGGCAAATCACAAAGCCCTTCGCACCATTGGCGGCCAGGCTGTCGATGGCCGAGAGGGTTTTCTCGCCGTCGGGCACGGCGATCTTGATCACTTCAAAGCCTTTGTCCTTGCCGGCTTTTTCGGCGAAAGCCCATTCGGTCTGGAACCAGGGCTCTTCGGCCTGCTTGACCAGAAAACCGATCTTCACCGGTTCTGCAGCCAGCAACAGGCTGCTGAGGCTGACGGCCGAGACCGCCACAGCGGCGCAGCACAGGGAACGGATACCACGACGACGTTTCATAGGGTGACTCCTTGTTGTTGTTTTTGAGTACGTTGAACAGCGGTGTAGCCCGGGGGTTATCCTGCAAACCGGTGGCAGATTTTCCCCGGCACATCGACCTCGATCGCCAGTACCGCACCGTCCAGCGGGTGATTCAGCGGGCTGGCGGCACTGGTGATGTACAAGGTCTTGAGATCAGGGCCTGCGAACACGCAACTGGTGGGCCGGCTGACCGGCAGCTCGATCACACGGTCGACTTCGCCACCCGGCGTCAACCGGAGCAGGCAACTGCCGTCCCAGCGGGCGTTCCAGATATAGCCTTCGGCGTCCATGGCCGAGCCGTCCGGGCCACCGCGCGGGTGAGGCCCAAACCAGGATTCTGCGGGTGCCAGCTGCCCAGCGTCGGTGATCGCGTGTCGATACAGCGTGCCGTCCAGGCTGTCGCCAAAATGCACCTGGGTGGCTTCGTCGTTCCACAACAAGGTGTTGGGAATCCCCAGGCCTTGCAGCAACGGCGTGACCTGCCCGTCGACATCCACCCGGAACAAGCCGCCGGAACGCCGCAGTACCGGCAGGTCTTCACCCTGTGCGCCGATATTGTTCTGCATGGTGCCCAACCACAGCCGTCCCCGGGCATCGCAACGGGCTTCGTTGGCACGGTTGCCCGGTTGCGGGTCGGCGACGCAGAGCAGGGTCAGGCGTGGATCGGTCGGCGCCGAATTGAGGTCGAGCCGATACACGCCGCTGCTCAGGGTCACCAGTGCGTCGCCGCTTGCACACGGGATAAAGGCCGAGACGGGCTCCGGCAGTTGCCAGGTGTTTAGTTGCCCGCCCTGCAGGCGCAACGCCTGCTGGCCGATGATATCCACCCAATACAGCGCCTGGTCCGGCACGTCCCAGAACGGGCCTTCGCCCAACCGGGCCCGGTGCGGTGTCACTGCGGTCCACGACATGAAACCTCCTGCGTTCTGGTTGTTTTCAGGCGGTAAGGGTTACAGCGCCTCGCGAGACGGCTGCCCATCCACCAGACGCTGAATGCGCAAGGGGTTGGCATTCTTCAGTGCGTCGGGAAGCAGGCTATCAGGGTAATTTTGAAAGCACACAGGTCGCAGGAAACGATCGATCGCCAGGCTGCCCACCGAGGTGCCGCGAGCATCTGAAGTCGCCGGGTAAGGTCCGCCATGGACCATCGCATCACACACCTCGACGCCCGTGGGGTAGCCGTTGAGCAGGATGCGGCCGACTTTCTGTTCCAGCAGCGGTGTCAATTCGCTGAACTGCGCGAAGTCTGCCGGCTCGCCAATGATTGTCGCCGTCAGTTGGCCGTGCAGGCCGTGCAACGCGGCACTCAGTTGCGCCTGGTCGGCGACCGCCACGAAGACCGTGGTGGGGCCGAACACTTCCTCCTGCAGCACTTCATCGCCGTTGATCAGCAGGCTGGCATCCGCTTTAAACAGTTGGGGCTGCGCCTGGTTGCCGGCTTGCGCCTGGCCAGCCAGGTGTTCAATGCCAGGGTGGGCGTGAAGCTTTTGCAGGCCTTTGCCATAGCTGCTTAACGTGCCGGCGTTGAGCATGGTTTGTGCCGGTTGGCCGCCCATTAACTGAGCGACCTGATGGATGAATGCACGGAACGCAGGCGACGCAATCCCGATCACCAGGCCCGGGTTGGTGCAGAACTGGCCGCAGCCTTGTACCACTGAGGCGACCAGGTCGCGGGCCACGGTGCCTGCCCGGTCTTGGAGGGCCTGGGGCAGGACGATAACCGGGTTGATGCTGGACATCTCGGCAAACACCGGGATCGGTTGCGGGCGCGCGGCCGCCATATCACACAGGGCTCGGCCGCCCTTGAGCGAACCGGTAAACCCCACGGCCTGGATCGCCGGGTGCTTGACCAGCGCTTCCCCCACACCGGCGCCGAAGATCATGTTGAATACGCCATCGGGCATGCCGGTGGTGTGGGCCGCCCGCAGGATCGCATCGGCCACCCGCTCGGCGGTGGCCATATGGCCGCTGTGGGCCTTGAACACCACCGGGCAGCCGGCAGCCAGCGCGGCGGCGGTGTCGCCACCGGCCGTGGAAAACGCCAAGGGAAAATTGCTCGCCCCAAACACCGCGACCGGCCCCAGACCGATGCGGTATTGGCGCAGATCCGGGCGTGGCAAAGGCTGCCGGTCCGGCAACGCCCGATCGATACGCGCACCGTAGAAATCACCGCGACGCAACACTTTGGCGAACAGCCGCATCTGGCCGCTGGTACGGCCGCGCTCACCCTGGATCCGCCCGGCGGGCAATGCCGTTTCGCGGCAGACCAGCGCGACGAAGTCATCGCCAAGGGCGTCCAGCTCATCGGCGATCGCCTCCAGGAACGATGCGCGATGCTGCGCACTCAGGGTTCGATAGGCCGGGTAAGCCGCCGCCGCAGCGCTGGCCGCAGCGTCGACTTCCTGCGCCGTCGCCTGGTAGAAATCAAAGGGCAAGGCCTCACCCGTGGTGGCGTCGACACTCTGGAGCGTGACGCTGCCGGCCGCGCTGCGCTGGCCGCCGATGTAGTTGTGGCCGCTGATCCGGGTCATGCCTGTCTCCTTTAAAGAATGCCTACGCGGGCGGGGGCCACGACGCTATCGACCACTGCGATGCCGTTGATCAAGGGCGCGCCGAATTCGGCCTGGCTGATTTCAAATACATCCCCGGGCCGGGTACGAATGCCTTCGGCAAACGACAGGGTTGCCGTGCCAAAGAAGTGGATATGCACATCCCCCGGGCGCAGGAACTGGGTGTATTTGAAGTGGTGGTATTCAAGGTTTTCCAGGCTGTGGCACATGTTGGCCTCGCCACTGAGGAATTCGCTCTGCCACAGCACCTCGCCGTTGCGCATGATGCGACTGGTGCCCGCCAGGTGCTGGGGCAGTTCACCCAAACGCAGCTCGGGCCCGTAGCTGCAACTGCGCAGTTTGGAGTGGGCCAGGTACAGGTAATTCTTGCGCTCCATCACATGGTCGGAAAACTCGTTGCCCACCGCGTAGCCCAGCCGGTAGGGCTTGCGGTCCTGGCCAATCACATACAGCCCGGCGATTTCCGGCTCTTCGCCGGCGTCTTCGGCAAAGGCCGGCACCGGGAACGGCTGACCCGGGCGCACCACGAAGCTGCCATCCCCCTTATAGAACCACTCCGGTTGCACACCCACCTCGCCAGAAGCGGGTTTGCCGCCCTCCACGCCCCATTTGAAGATGCGCATGCTGTCGGTCATCGCGCTTTCGTCACCGGCCTGCTGGTGCATTTTGTCCCGCGCCGACGCGCTGCCCAGGTGGGTCAGGCCGGTACCGCTGACCAGCATGTGCGCCGGGTCCGGGTGATCCAGTGGCGGCAGGATCCGCTGCCCGGCCAGCAACTCGGCATAGTCGTGGCTGGCCCCGAGCCCGAGGCGCTCCACCTGCTGGTGCAAGGTGACGCCGGCCTCGATGGCGGCGAGTGCCAGGTCGCGTACCGTGCGCACGGTTTGCACCTCGCGTACCTGCCCGCCCTCGACCACTCCCACCCGGCGTTCGCCGTTGTTCAATTCAAACTGCACTAAACCCATGAGTGTTCTCCTGATTGCCTATTAAGTACGCGTGGCGCCGCGGGCGCTGGCGGCGAACTGGTCGGGCGGCAGCACGTGCTTGCGCTCCAGCAGCCGATAGACCACGCCGGTCAGCACCACCCCCAACACCATCACGCACGCCAGGAAGTACAAGCCCGACGCGAGATTGCCGGTGTACTCCTTGAGGGCGCCGATCACGAACGGGCCGATGTAGCCGCCGAGGTTGCCGACCGAGTTGATCAAGGCGATGCCCGCCGCCGCACTGGCGCCGGCAAAGAACCGTCCCGGCAAGGTCCAGAACACTGCCGTGCAAGAGAACAGCGCGAATGCCACCAGGCACAGCGCTGCCAGTTGCCACAGCGGCGCCGTCAGCCAGGCGCTGAAGAACAGGCCGATGGCGCCCAACACGTAAAGCACCGCGAGGTGGCCATAGCGATCATTCAGGCGGTCGGAACTGCGCGGGACGATCAGCAAACCGATGATCCCGAAGACGTAGGGCACTGCCGACACGAACCCGGTGGTCAGGTCGCTGCCGCCGAACTGTTTGATCAGGGTCGGCAACCACAGGCCCAGGCCATAAATACTCAAGGTCACCGGCAGGTAGAACAGCGCCAGCAGCAGCACGCGTTTGTCTTTCAGCGCGTGCAGCGGGTTGCCGTGCCGGGTCTGGCCGTAGGCTTGCAGGTCTTTGGCCAGCTCGCCGGTGAGCCAGTCCTTCTCGACCTGGTCCATCCACCGGACCTGCTGCGGGCCGTCCGGCAGGTAACGCAACACCGGCCAGGTCAGCAGGATCGCCGGGGTGCCGATGACGATGAATAACCACTGCCAGCCGTGCAGGCCGAGGATCCCGTCCATGCCGAGCAAACCGCCCGCCACGGGGCCGGTGATCATCATGGCGATGGGTTGGGACAGGATGAACAGCCCGAGGATCTTGCCGCGGTGGCGTACCGGGAACCATTGGGTGATGTAGTAGAGGACGCCCGGGAAGAACCCGGCCTCGGCCGCGCCCAGCAGAAAACGCATCACATAGAAACTGTGGGGCCCCTGGACGAACGCCATGCCAATGGTGATGGCACCCCAGGTGACCATGATCCGCGCAAACCAGCGCCGCGCACCAAAACGGTCGAGCATCAGGTTGCTGGGGATTTCGAGAAGGAAGTAGCCAATAAAGAACAGCCCTGCCCCCAAGCCATACGCCGCATCACCGATGCCGACATCCGCACCCATGTGCAATTTGGCGAAGCCCACGGCCGAGCGGTCCACGTAGGCAATCAGGTACAGCAGGATCAGGAAAGGAATCAGTTTGAGCGTGATGCGACGTATCAGCCGCTGTTCCTGGCTCATGCGGGCAGTCTCCGATTGTTATTTTTATAGAGCGTTGCGGGTCGCCTCTCGCGGAAAACCGCCAGGGCCAGGCCTCGTTGAATCGGACTATATAGTATTACTATTTAATCAACAACACTTCCAAACCGGGGAATTTACGCCTATGTTAAGCCAAGATTAGATCAATATAGTCTTACAATAAGAGAACACACCATGTCCGAGAAAAAGCCCGTCCTGCGCTCCGCCAGCTGGTTTGGTACTGCCGATAAAAATGGCTTCATGTACCGCAGCTGGATGAAAAATCAGGGGATTGCCGATCATCAGTTCCATGGCAAGCCGATCATCGGGATCTGCAACACCTGGTCGGAGCTGACGCCCTGCAACGCGCACTTCCGCCAGATTGCCGAGCATGTGAAACGCGGGGTGATTGAAGCCGGTGGCTTTCCGGTGGAGTTCCCGGTGTTCTCCAACGGCGAATCGAACCTGCGCCCCACCGCCATGCTCACCCGCAACCTGGCCAGCATGGACGTGGAGGAAGCCATTCGCGGCAACCCCATCGACGGCGTCGTACTGCTGACCGGCTGTGATAAAACCACCCCGGCGCTGCTGATGGGCGCGGCCAGTTGCGACGTGCCGGCGATCGTCGTCACCGGCGGGCCGATGCTCAACGGCAAGCACAAGGGCCAGGACATCGGCTCGGGCACCGTGGTGTGGCAGCTCAGCGAACAGGTCAAGGCAGGCACCATCACCCTGGACGATTTCCTCGCGGCCGAAGGCGGCATGTCGCGCTCGGCGGGTACCTGCAACACCATGGGCACCGCCTCGACCATGGCCTGCATGGCCGAAGCACTGGGTACTTCCCTGCCCCACAATGCGGCGATTCCGGCGGTGGATGCGCGCCGTTATGTGCTGGCGCACATGTCTGGCATGCGTGCGGTGGAGATGGTGCGCGAAGACCTCAAGCTGTCGAAGATCCTGACCAAGGAAGCCTTTGAAAATGCGATTCGCGTCAACGCAGCCATCGGCGGCTCGACCAACGCGGTGATTCACTTGAAAGCCATCGCCGGGCGCATCGGCGTCGAGCTCGACCTGGACGACTGGACCCGCATGGGCCGCGGCATGCCGACCATCGTCGACCTGCAACCGTCCGGGCGCTTCCTGATGGAAGAGTTCTACTACGCCGGCGGCCTGCCGGCGGTGCTGCGCCGCCTCGGGGAAGCCAACCTGATCCCGCATCCGAACGCCTTGACCGTCAACGGCAAGTCCCTCGGCGAAAACACCAGGGAGGCACCAATCTACGGACAGGACGAAGTGATCCGCACCCTCGACAACCCGATCCGCGCCGACGGCGGCATCTGCGTGCTGCGCGGCAACCTCGCTCCCCTGGGTGCGGTGCTCAAGCCTTCGGCGGCCAGCGCTGAACTGATGCAACATCGCGGGCGCGCGGTGGTGTTCGAGAACTTCGACATGTACAAGGCACGGATCAACGACCCGGAACTGGACGTGGATGCCAACTCGATCCTGGTGATGAAAAACTGCGGCCCCAAGGGTTACCCGGGCATGGCGGAAGTGGGCAACATGGGCTTGCCGGCCAAACTGCTGGCCCAGGGTGTGACGGACATGGTGCGTATTTCCGATGCGCGCATGAGCGGTACCGCCTACGGCACCGTGGTGCTGCACGTGGCGCCGGAGGCGGCGGCCGGCGGGCCGTTGGCCACGGTGAAAGAAGGCGACTGGATCGAACTCGATTGCGCCAACGGGCGCCTGCACCTGGACATCCCGGACGCCGAACTGGCAGCACGCATGGCTGACCTGGCGCCGCCACAGCAGTTGATTGTGGGCGGTTACCGGCAGCTGTACATCGACCACGTATTGCAGGCAGACCAGGGCTGCGACTTCGACTTCCTGGTGGGCTGCCGGGGTGCCGAAGTGCCGCGTCATTCCCACTAATTGGGACGGGAGGAATGCTATGATGCCGCCAATTTCGCCAGAGTAGCCTTCCTGTTATGGATCAGCAGCCGACCAAGCCGCGCAAGAGCATGCACGCCCAAATCGTTCAGGACTTGGGCATGCACATCGTTTCCGGACGCTTCAAGCCCGAAGAACGACTGCCCATGGAGGCAAGCCTGTGCGAGGAATACAAAGTCAGCCGGTCGGTCTTGCGTGAAGCGACTCGGGTGCTGAGCGCCAAGGGCCTGGTGATCTCCAAGCCGAAGGTCGGCGCAGTGGTAAGGCCACGGGCGCAGTGGCACTTGCTGGACCCGGACGTGCTGTCCTGGCTGATGCAGTCGACGCCCCACAGCGAGTTTTTCAACACCCTGGCCGGTGTTCGGCGGATTTTGGAGCCGGAAATCGCCGCCATGGCCGCGACGACCGCCACCGACGCCGACATCGCCACCATCGAAAAAGCCTACCTCGGCATGGAAACCGCGAACACCCACGACGCGCTGTTACAGGCCGACCTGGACTTCCACCGAGCGATTGCCGACGCGACCCGCAACGACCTGCTCGCCTACATGTGCAACATGCTGTCGCTGCCGCTGCGCGAATCGATCAACATCACCAACCGCCGCCCGGACATCCAGGGCCTGAGCCTGCCCCGGCACAAGGCGATCCTCACCGCGATCCAGAACCGCGACGCCCTCGGCGCCCGGCATGCGTCCCTGGTGCAGCTGGATGACACACGCGTGGCGCTGGACACGGTGATGAATGTGCTGACCCCGCTGTAAGGCGGGCCTGATCCCGCCCTCCACGCCACTAGCCTCCTGCCCTTCCAGAACTGCCCCCGACAGGCCGCACTGCTCAGCCGGGCCACCGGTTTGACCCAGACCTTCACGAAAAACGGCGCCAAGTATCAGCTATCTTGATACTCAGCCGACGCCTGCTGATTTCGTGAAGTCGTCGCCCTAGACTCGCTCTCACCGGCTGCTGATGCACCGGATCCCACACCTATAAAAAAGCAAGTGGAGAGACGAATGAGTGGTCAAGTAGCGTTCGAAGACCTTCCGCTGAGCCGCTTCCATATCCGGACGGTGTTCAGCGGCACGGGTGGTCAGTTCAGCGACGGGTTCGTGCTGGGCATTATCGGGATCGCCGTGAGCATGGCGGCCGGGCCGCTGCAGTTGACGGCGTTGTGGATGGGGCTGCTGGGCGCCGCGTCCCTGGCCGGGTTGTTCCTCGGCAGCCTGTTTGCCGGGCCTATCGCAGACAAATTCGGCCGGCGCACGATCTTCGCCTGGGACATGTTGTTGTTCGCGGTGATTTCCGCCTCGCAGTTCTTTGTCACCTCCCCCGAGCAACTGCTGGCCCTGCGCCTGTTGCTGGGACTGGTGCTGGGGTTTGACTATGTGGTGAGCAAATCCCTGGTGACCGAGTTCGCGCCCCGCCGATATCGGGGGCGCTTGCTCAGTGTGCTGGCGGCGGCCTGGGCGGCGGGTTACGTGGCGGCGTACCTGGCAGGGTTTGCGGTCCGCGATATCGGCCCGGATGCCTGGCGCGTGATGCTCGCCCTCAGTGGCATCCCCGCGCTGTTGATCTTGCCGCTGCGCATGGGGGTTCCGGAGTCGCCGATCTGGCTGATGGCCCGGGGGCGCAGCGATGAGGCCCTGGCCATTGTGCGCAGCAAGTTCGGGCCACACGTGTATCTGCCCGCTCCGGTCGCCCAGGCCAGTGCGAAAAAACCGCGCGGCAGCTGGGGTGAGCTGTTAAGCCCGCGCTGGCGTAAAAACACCTTGGTGGGCTGTGTGTTCTATACCTGCCAGGTGATTCCGTTCTTTGCCTTGGGCACATTCGCCCCCAAAGTCCTGGAAGCGTTGAACGTGCAGGACAAGTTCGTCGGTGGGCTGGTCTACAACGTGCTGCTGCTGGTCGGCGCCCTGCTCGGCTTGCTGGTGATCGACCGCCTGTCCCGACGCGTGTTCCTGGTCGGCACTTTCTACCTGAGCGCCGCGGGCCTGGCGGTGCTGGCCTACGCCGGTTTCGGGCCCCTCGGGACCATCCTCGCCTTCGGCTTCTTCGCCTGCGTGATGGCGGCCGCGGTGAACCTGGAGTTTGTCTATCCACCGGAGTTGTTTCCCACTCACCTTCGCGCTTCGGGGATCGGCCTGGCCGTGGCCGCGAGCCGGTTTGGCTCGGCGGTGGCGACCTTCCTGCTGCCCGTCGCGGTGCAACATGTGGGGGTTCATGCGGCATTGGGCGCCTGCGTCGGCGTGTTGATCGTGGGCGGCGTGTTCTGCCACTTGTTTGCCCCGGAAACCAGCAAGGAAGATTTGTCTGGCGTCACGCCCGATATCGACCCGGGCTTGTCGCCGGCGCTGTCCAGCCCCGTGGGGCGCACCCCGAAGTAAACCATTGAAGAGGGATGACGATGTCAGCGAACAGGCTTATCGACATGTATGCGGTCCAGGTATTCATCGCGGTTGCCGAAGAGGGCAGCATGTCGGGAGCCGCCGCGCGCATGGGCATTTCCCAATCCGGCGTCTCGCAGATGGTGCGCCAGCTGGAAGAGGACCTGGGGGTGGTGCTGGTGGACCGCACCACCCGCCCGCTCGCCCTCACTTCGTTCGGCATCGCCTTGCGCAACCGGGGTTCCGTGTTGAGCGAGGAACTGTCCCATCTCAAGGCCCAGGTGATCGACGCCGGACGCGGCGTGAACCCGGACCTGCGCATTGGCCTGGTGGACTCCTTTGCGGCGACCTGCGGCTCGGTGTTCACCAAACAATTGCTGGGCAAGGTCGCGCAGTTGTCGATTCGCACAGGGCTCAGCCCGCAACAAGGCGAATCCCTGCTGCGCCGCGACCTGGACCTGATCGTCACCAGCGACCCGCTGATGGACGCCAACGATGTGATTCGCTACCGGCTGTTTTCAGAGAAGTACTTTGTGATCACACCCAGCCATCTGCGCACCGAAATCAACACAATCGAGGACGTGCGGGCGCTGGCCAATGTGCTGCCGGTAGTGCGTTTCAACCGGATGTCCCAGGTTGGCCTGCAGATCGAACGCCACCTGCGCAGCCTGAATGTACGAGTGCCCAACCGCCTGGAGCTGGACAACGCCGATGCGTTGACCTCGATGGTCGGGGAGGGCATCGGCTGGGCGGTGACCAGCCCGATGTGTTTTTTACAGGCGTCTTCCTGGGTAGACAAAGTGACCGCGCACCTGACCCCGGACCTGCAACTGCAGCGCTCGCTGTACCTGGTGGCGCGACGTGATGAATACAGCGCCTTTTTCGCCGATGCCTGCGAAACGGCGCGCAATGTGATCCTCCACTCCTTCCTGCCCAGGCTCAAGGCCCTGGACAAAGGGGTAGAGGCGTTAATCCAAATAGATGAGGGTGATGCTCGTGAGTACTTTTGATTCTGCCGCTGCACGACTGGAAACCGATTACGTCGGTGATGTGCACATTCCGGCCGGCAAGTTGTATGGGGTGAACTCGGTACGCGGGTTCGACAACCTCAGCGTGTCACCGTTGACCATCGCCCACTACCCTGCCTTTCGTGATGCCTTTGCACAGTGCAAATGGGCGGCCGCGCTGGCCAACCAGACCTGCGGCGTCATCGCCCTGCCCCAGTGCAAGGCCATTGTGCAGGCCTGCAGCGAGGTGATCGCCGGACAATGCGACGACTCGCTGATCGTCGACCTGCTGGAAGGCTCCGGCGGTACTTCCACCAACATGAACTTCAACGAGGTGATTGCCAACCGCGCCCAACAGTTGATGGGGCATGCCGCAGGTTCGTATGAGGTGGTGCACCCCAATGACCATGTGAACGCCTCACAGTCGACCAACGATGTTTACCCGGCCGCCCTGAAGATCGCAACGTACGCGATGCTCGGTCCATTGATCGATGAAGTGGAACAACTGGCAACCCGCTTCGACGAGAAAGCCGGGCAGTTTGCCGATGTCCTGCACCTGGGGCGCACCTGCTTGCAGGACGCCCAGCCGATGCGCCTGGGCCAGGTGTTTTCCGGGTATGCCGACCTCACCCATCGCCTGGGCGCGGAGCTTGCCAGCGTGCGCGACAAACTGCGCACCCTGCCCCTGGGCGGCACCGCCATCGGCACCGGGTTCGGCGCACCGGCGGCGTATCGTGCCTCGGTGTACCGGCACTTGGTACAGATCACCGGCATTGAGTACCAGGCACCGTCGAATGCCTTCGACGCGATGCAGAACATGGACGTGTTCTCCCGGGTTTCCGCCGAACTGCGCACCTGCTCGGCGTCCCTGGCCAAGATCGCCTCGGACCTGACCCTGCTGTCGTCCGGCCCTGTCGGCGGGATTGGCGAACTGAAGCTGCCCGAAGCCCAGGCCGGCTCGTCGATCATGCCCGGCAAGGTCAACCCGGTGCTGCCGATGGCCATGATTCAACTGAGCTTTGCGGTCATCGGCAACGACGTAGCGGTGGCACAGGCGGTGCAGGCTGGCCAGTTGGAGATCAACCACTACGAGCCATTGGTGGCTTCCCGTGTATTCGACAGCATTGCGCTGCTGACCCAGGGCATCCAGCGCTTCCGCGAAAAATGCGTCAGTGGGATAACGGCCGATGCACAACGCAATGAACAACACCTGAGCGACTCGATGGCGGTGGCCACCGCGCTGGTGCCGAAACTAGGGTACGCCCGCGTCAGCCAGCTGGCACGTCAGTCCGTGGCGCAAGGTCGCTCACTGCTGTCGATCCTGGAAGAGTCAGGGTTGATGAGCCAGGCCGAAGCCATGGCGGCGATCGAGCGCTCCTCACGACCCGTGTTCGAGGACTGAGGCCGCTGGCCTCCCCCACCATTTACCCCCCCCTCCAGCCTCAAGTACGTACCCCCGCAGTCGATATACAGGGGTACGCATGGCTAACACCGCCCTACCACAACACATGCGACGCTCGACCCAACTGTTTTCTCCTTGCCAAAAACTATAAATACCCGCGGGTGAAGTCATGAATATCAAGCAGAAGCTGACCTGGGCCTTTGCGGCCATCGCGTGCCTGCCGGTCATCCTGGTGGCCGTGCTCGTCGTACTGAATGTGCGCGACGGGGCCTTGGCCAATTTCCTCGACAGCAGTGGTCGCGAGATCCGACAGATCGACAATGGCATGAAGCAGTTCTTCGACGGCATCAGCCAGAACGTCGACTATGTGGCCAAGGACCCGCGCGTTGTCGCGGCCAAGGACCTCAAGAGCTACGCCGGCGCCGACGCCGCGCAAATCCCGCTGACCCCAACCAACAAAGACCTGCTGGCGATTTTCGACCAGTTCGCCAAAAGCCATCCGAGCACCGCCTACCTGTCCCTGGGCCTGAGCGACGGCGGCTACGCCAGTTGGCCTGACGACACCAAACTGAACAACTACGACCCGCGTGTGCGCCCCTGGTACAAAGCCGCCATCGCCGCGCCCGGCACCACCGTGCGCACCGGCGCCTACTACTGGGCACCGGACGATGTGGTGTTGATCGGCACCGTGCACACCGTTGCCGACGCCACCGGCAATATCCTGGGGGTGGTTGGCCTGGATGTGTCCCTCAAGCAACTCACTGAACTGGTGCGCAACATCAAGCTGGGCGACAGCGGCTACCTGATGTTGGTGGAGGCCAACGGCAACGTGCTGGTGGACCCGAGCGACGCCAAGCACAACTTCAAGCCCCTCGCCGACCTGGGCCCCAACTACGCCGAACTGGCCAAGCGCGGCGATGGCGTGACCCAGGTGGAGATTGACGGCGTGCCGTACATGGCCAACGTGGTCAGCTCCCAAGGCCTGGGCTGGCGCTTTATCGGGCTGATCAAGCGTGACGAAGTGATGGCCGGCGCGACGCGCCTGACCTGGCTGATCGTCGCCATCGCGGCGGCATTGGCGGTGGTCTTCGCCATCGTCGGCGCCAGCTTCGCCCGGGTGATCGTGCGCCCGATTCGTGGCGTGGCCGACGGCCTGCAGGAAATCGCCGAAGGTGAAGGCGACCTCACCCGCCAACTCAAGGTCCAGGGCAAGGACGAAACCGCCAGCCTGGCCGGCTGGTTCAACCAGTTCCTGAGCATGATCGCGCAGTTGGTGCAGCGTATCGGCAACGCCTCGTCCGACCTGCAAACCGCGGCGGCCGACACCCGTGAAGTCGCACACAACATGAACCAGGCCGCCGGCCGTCAGCGCGAAGCCGTGGAGCTGGTGAGCACCGCGTTCAACGAAATGGTGGCCACCGCCAACGAAGTCGCCCGTTCGTGCAGCGCGGCGGCCTCGAGCGCCGACGAAGGTTATCGGGATGTGCACGATGGCCAGCAGCACATCGGCGAAGCCACCGGTAGCGTGCTCAAGCTGAGCGAAGACCTGCAAAAGTCGACCCAGACCATGCAGTTGCTCGAACAGGACAGCAAGAACATCAACACCATCCTCGACACGATTCGTTCGATTGCCGAGCAAACCAACCTGCTGGCCCTCAACGCGGCCATCGAAGCCGCACGGGCCGGTGACCAGGGCCGTGGGTTTGCGGTGGTGGCCGACGAAGTCCGTGCCCTCGCCCGACGCACCGCCGACTCCACCGGCGAGATCGACAGCCTGTTGGGCAACCTCGCCCGCCGCACCCAGGAAGTCACCCTGCAGATGCAAGGCAGCCTGCAGGTCTCCCACACCAGCGTGGAACGCATCCAGCAGGCCCGCGACAGCTTCGACAAGATCCGGGGCTCGGTGGACTCGATTCGCGACCAGAATACCCAGATCGCCACGGCCGCCGAGGAACAGCATCAGGTGGCCGAAGAGATCAACCGGCACATCGCGCAGATCCATGCCGATGCCCAGCTGGTGGAAGGCTTTGCTAATTCGGCACAGACCGGCTCCGGGCGGTTGACGGATATTTCCGGCCAGCTCAAGGGCCTGGTAGGTCGATTCAAGTTCTAACCCCGCCTACAAGGCGGTGACGTGCTCACCGCCTCCGCACCCCATCACTCCTGTCCAGCCTCCCCCGCCCAGCGCGGGCGGGCTCGTTCCGGCCATTTGTCAGCTTGCCCCAGGGCAACACACATCACGCTATTGCGCTTCTCGTATTATGGTATACCATCATACGCAAATCACCTGCGTCAGATGGAGCCGTTCATGAGTTTCGAAATCCGCAAAATCGTCAGCTATGTAGAAGAAACCTTTATCGAAGGCGGCAAAGCCACGGACACGCCGGTCAAAATGGTTGGCCTGGCCGTTGTGCTTAAAAACCCGTGGCTGGGCCGCGGTTTTGTCGAAGACCTGAAACCGGAAATCCGCGCCAATTGTTCCGACCTCGGCGCACTGATGGTCGAGCGCCTGGTGGGCATCATCGGCGGCGCCGAGAAGATCGAAGCCTACGGCAAGGCGGCCGTGGTGGGTGCCGATGGAGAGATCGAACATGCCTCGGCGATCATCCACACCCTGCGCTTTGGCAACCACTACCGTGAAGCGGTCAAGGCCAAAAGCTACCTGAGCTTCACCAATAAGCGCGGCGGCCCGGGCACCTCGATCCAGATCCCGATGATGCACAAGGACGACGAAGGCCTGCGCTCGCACTACATCACCCTGGAAATGAAGATTGAAGACGCGCCCCGCGCCGATGAAATCGTCGTGGTCCTGGGCTGTGCCGACGGCGGCCGCCTGCACCCGCGCATCGGCAACCGCTACATCGACCTGGAAGAGCTGGCGGCTGAAAAAGCCCAGTAAGCAAGACCCGTCACTCAAACAAAAAGGCATGCAGGAGCGCTCCATGATTCGGCTCACCGCTGAACGTACCCCGGCTGGCACCAGTTACCTGGCGACCGGCCAAGGCCAGCCTGTGGTTTTGATCCACGGCGTGGGCCTGAATAAAGAAATGTGGGGCGGCCAGGTGGTCGGCCTCGCCACCCGGTACCGCGTCATTGCCTATGACATGCTTGGCCATGGCGCCAGCCCGCGCCCGCAGAGCGGTACGCCTCTGCTGGGCTACGCCGACCAACTGCTGGAACTGCTCGATCACCTGCAATTGCCCCAGGCGACGGTGATCGGGTTTTCCATGGGCGGCCTGGTGGCTCGCGCCTTTGCCCTGCACTACCCGGAGCGCCTGCAAAGCCTGGTGGTGCTCAACAGTGTGTTCAATCGTAGCCCGGAGCAGCGCGCCGGGGTGATCGCACGTACCGCCCAGGCCGCCGAACACGGGCCCGACGCGAATGCCGAAGCCGCCCTGTCGCGCTGGTTCAGCCGTGAATACCAGGCCGCCAACCCGGCGCAGATTGCCGCCTTGCGCCAGACCCTCGCGGGCAACGACCCTCAGGGTTACCTGACCACCTATGAGTTGTTCGCCACCCAGGACATGTACCGCGCCGACGACCTGGGCAGCATCAAGGCACCGACGCTGGTGGCCACCGGCGAGCTGGACCCCGGCTCGACACCGCAAATGGCCCGGCAACTGGCCGAGCGCATTCCCGGTGCGACCGTGGCCGTTTTGCCGGAGCAACGGCATATGATGCCTGTCGAATCGCCGCGTCTGGTCAACCAGCTGTTGCTGGGCTTCCTCGAAACGGCACACTCCCAACAACACCCGATAAAGGGGATCGTGGCATGACACTTGAACGCTTCCAGATGTGCATCGGCGGCGAATGGGTTGACGCCCTGTCCGGCAAGACCTTCGACAGCCTGAACCCGGCGCTGGCCGAGCCCTGGGCGCAGTTGCCCGATGCTGACGAAGCTGACGTGGAGCGCGCCGTGAGCGCCGCTCAAAGCGCCTTCGAAAGCCCCGCCTGGCGAGGCCTCACCGCCACCGCGCGGGGCAAACTGTTACGCCGCCTGGGCGACCTGATTGCCGAGAACAAAGAGCAACTGGCCCAGCTCGAAAGCCGCGACAACGGCAAGCTGATCCGTGAAACCCGCGGCCAGGTCAGTTACCTGCCGGAGTTTTTCCACTACACCGCAGGCCTGGCCGACAAGCTCGAAGGCGGCACCTTGCCGCTGGACAAGCCCGACCTGTTTGCCTACACCGTGCACGAAGCCATGGGCGTGGTTGCCGCGATCATTCCGTGGAACAGCCCGTTGTACCTGACCGCGATCAAACTCGCGCCCGCCCTGGCGGCAGGCAACACCATTGTGATCAAACCGTCGGAGCACGCCTCGGCGACCATCCTTGAACTGGCGCGCCTGGCGCTGCAAGCCGGCATCCCGCCGGGCGTAGTCAATGTCGTGACCGGCTACGGCCCGAGCACCGGCGCCGCCCTCACCCGCCACCCGCTGGTGCGCAAGATCGCCTTTACCGGCGGCGCTGCCACGGCACGGCATGTGGTGCGCAGCAGCGCCGAGAACTTCGCCAAGCTGTCCCTGGAACTGGGCGGCAAATCACCGAACATCATCTTTGCCGACGCCGACCTCGACAGCGCCATCAACGGCGCCATTGCCGGCATCTATGCCGCCTCCGGGCAGAGCTGCGTCTCCGGCTCGCGCTTGCTGGTGCAGGATGAAATCTACGACGAATTCGTCGAGCGCCTGGTGGCGCGCGCCCAACGCATTCGCATCGGCAACCCTCAAGACGACGCCAGCGAGATGGGCCCCATGGCCACCGCGCAGCAACTGGCCGTGGTCGAAGGCCTGGTGGCAGATGCCATCGCTGAAGGCGCGCGCCTGCGCACCGGCGGCAAACGCCCGCAGAACCTCGGCGAAGGCTGGTTCTACGAGCCGACCTTGTTCGAGTGCGACCGCAATTCGATGAAGATCATGCAGGAAGAAGTGTTTGGCCCGGTGGCGTCGGTCATTCGCTTCAAGGACGAAGCCGAAGCCCTGGCCATCGCCAACGACTCGCAGTTCGGGCTGGCCGCCGGTATCTGGACCCGCGACCTGGGCCGCGCCCACCGGCTGGCGCGGGATGTGCGCTCGGGCATCATCTGGGTCAACACCTACCGCGCCGTATCGGCCATGGCGCCCATCGGCGGCTTCAAGAACAGTGGCTATGGACGCGAAAGCGGCATCGATTCGGTGCTGGCCTACACCGAGCTGAAGACGGTGTGGATCAACCTTTCCCAGGCACCGATGCCTGATCCTTTCGTGATGCGCTAAGAGACCACAACCATGATCGAACCCGGCATTTACAAAGACGTCATGAGCTCGTTTCCCTCTGGCGTCACGGTGGTGACCACCCTTGACCCGGAAGGCGGCATCGTCGGCATCACCGCCAGCGCGTTCAGCGCGCTGTCGATTGACCCGGCCCTGGTGCTGTTCTGCCCCAACTATGCGTCGGACACCTACCCGATCCTGCGGGACAGCAAGCGCTTTGCGATTCACCTGCTGTCCGCAGACCAGACTGCCGAGGCCTATGCATTTGCCAGCAAAGGCAAGGAAAAAGCCAAGGGCATCGAGTGGCACCTCAGCGACCTGGGCAACCCGCTGCTGGCCAAGGCCACGGCGATCATCGAGTGCGAGTTGTGGCGCGAATACGACGGCGGTGACCACGCGATCATTGTGGGCGCGGTGAAAAACCTGATCCTGCCCGACCAGCCGGTGACGCCGATGATCTACCACAAAGGCAAGCTGGGCCCGTTGCCTACCCTGGCGTGAGGCGGCTGCCGGGGCCATTCGTGGGGCCGTGAGGGTTTGTCGCTTAAAGAACACAGCGTGATAAACTTGCCGAAGATTTTGGCCCTCAATCGGCCCGGCTGGCTCCTGAAGCCTTCGCCAAAGCCGGTGCCGAGGCCTCCAGTTAACCGCCCCATTCAGAGCAGACCCCATGAAACGCCTGCCACTCGACGACAGCTTCAAGGTCAATCACAACCCGGTCACCCTGCGCGAAATCGTGCTGGAAAAACTGCGCAGCGCCATCATGAACTTCCAGCTGTTGCCGGGCGACCGCCTGGTGGAGCGCGACCTGTGCGACCGCCTCGGCGTCAGCCGCACCTCGGTGCGCGAAGCCTTGCGTCACCTGGAGTCCGAAGGCCTGGTGGAGTTCGCCGATGCCAAGGGCCCGCAAGTCGCAATCATTACCCTGGCCGATGCCGTCGATATCTATGAACTGCGCTGCGTGCTCGAAGGCCTGATCGTGCAGTTGTTCACCCTGCGAGCCAAGGCCAAGGACATCAAGGCCCTGGAAAAAGCCCTCGAGGAAAACCGCAAGGCCCTCAAGGACGGTGAGCTGCAACAGGTCATCGACTCGGTACAGGGTTTCTACGACGTTCTGCTGGTAGGCTCCGGCAACCATGTTGCCGCCACCCAGTTGCGTCAGCTGCAGGCGCGTATCAGCTACCTGCGGGCCACGTCGGTGTCCCAGGAAAACCGTCGCGGTACCAGCAACCAGGAAATGGAGCGCATGGTGCAGGCGATCAAGAGCGGCGACCCGCTCGCGGCCCACCAAGCCTGCGTCGACCACGTGCGCGCCGCCGCCGCCGTTGCCCTGGATTATCTCAAGCGCAAGCAGGAAGAGACCGGCAAGATCCCCGAGATCACCCTGCCCATCGCGCTCAAAGAACCCCGCATAGGTCACTGACCGTGTTCACCCCTGGCTTTTGCCCGAAATGCGGCGGCAGTGACCTGGGTCACCAGCTGCCACCGGGCGATACCCATGAACGCCTGATGTGCCGCGGCTGCGGCTATATCCACTACGTCAATCCGAAGATCATCGCCGGCTGCATCATCGAGCAGGACGGCAAGTACCTGCTGTGCCAACGGGCAATCCCGCCACGCCCGGGCACCTGGACGTTGCCGGCAGGTTTTATGGAAGGTGGCGAAACCACGGAACAGGCGGCACTGCGGGAAGTCTGGGAAGAAAGCGGCGTGCGTGCGGAGATTGTGTCGCCCTACTCGATCTTCAGCGTGCCGAAGATCAGCGAGGTGTACATCATCTTTCGCGCCATTGCGCTGGAGATTACCGGCCAGTTCGGGCCGGAAACCCTGGACTACAAATTCTTCGCGCCCGAGGACATTCCCTGGGACAGCATCTACTACCCGGCGATCCGGCAGATCCTCGAACGCTATATCGAGGAACGCCAGGCCGGGGTGTATGGCATTTATATCGGTAATGACGACAGCGGCAGGATTCACTTTATCCGCTGATACGCTTCAGGGTGCCAAGCCTTCCACAATGATGATCTGCGCTTGGGCCACACCCTCGCGGTGCGCCTTCGCCTCCTGATACTCCTCAGATTCGTAGCACGCCACCGCCTGGTCGTAGCTGTCGAATTCGATCACCACATTGCGCTGCGTTGCAGGCCCGCCTTCCATCGCGGCGCTGCGCCCGCCCCTGGCCAGAAAACGCCCGCCAAACTTCGCAAACGCCGCTGGCGCACGCTGGGTGTACTGCGTGTATTGCTCGGCATCCGCCACATCCACATGGGCAATCCAGTACGCCTTCATCGTGACATCCTCTACATTAAGTTTTGTGGTATACCATAATACATACAACCAACAACCCGAGCACGTTACATGACCTTCAACAGCATCGCAGAAATCATCGAAGACTACCGCCAGGGCAAAATGGTACTCCTGGTGGACGACGAAGATCGGGAAAACGAAGGCGACCTGTTGCTGCCTGCCGACTGCTGCACCGCCGAGGCGATCAGCTTCATGGCCCGCGAAGCCCGTGGCCTGATCTGCCTGACGCTCACCGATGAACATTGCCAGCGTCTCGGCCTGGAACAGATGGTGCCGAGCAACGGCAGCGTGTTCAGTACCGCGTTTACCGTGTCCATTGAAGCGGCCGTCGGCGTGACCACCGGAATCTCCGCCGCCGACCGCGCGCGCACCGTGGCCGCTGCCGTCGACATGAGTGCCGGGCCGGCCGACATTGTGCAACCGGGGCACATCTTCCCGCTGCGCGCCAGGGACGGCGGGGTACTGACCCGCGCCGGCCACACCGAAGCCGGTTGTGACCTGGCGCGCCTGGCAGGGCACACGCCGGCCTCGGTCATCGTCGAAGTGATGAACGATGACGGCACCATGGCCCGCCGGCCCGACCTGGAAGCATTCGCCCGCAAGCACGGGATCAAGATCGGCACCATCGCCGACCTGATTCACTACCGTTTGAGCACCGAGCGCACCGTGGTGCGCATTGGCGAACGCGACCTGCCGACGGTGCACGGCACGTTCCGCCTGATCACCTTCGAAGACCGCATCGACGGTGGCGTGCACATGGCAATGATCATGGGCCAGTTGCGTCGTGACGAACCGGCCCTGGTACGAGTGCATGTGATCGACCCGCTGCGCGACCTGGTGGGCGCTGAATACAGCGGCCCGTCCAACTGGACCTTGTGGGCCGCCTTGCAGCGAGTGGCCGCCGAAGGCAGCGGCGTGGTGGTGGTACTGGCCAATCATGAGTCATCCCAGGCATTGCTCGAGCGCGTGCCGCAACTGACCCAGGCGCCCCGGCAATTCAACCGTTCGCAATCGCGCATCTATTCTGAAGTAGGCACCGGGGCGCAGATCTTGCAGGACCTCGGCGTCGGCAAACTGCGCCACCTCGGTCCGCCCCTTAAATATGCCGGTTTGACGGGCTACGACCTTGAGGTGGTGGAGAGCATCGCGTTCACCGAATGACGGATAACCGGTAAGGCAAAATGCTTGCACAAAGTTTGGAATACCATAATATGACATCCCATAGACCGAACGTTTCTGCCAAGTGCGCCCGCCAGGGAAAGCACCAATAACAGCCCTTGGCACGGTCGCCTTCCGGGGCCTTGATTAGAGGCCCTGCTGGACCTACTGCTCCCGATAGGCGGGCACTACCAAGCCCGCTCAATAACAAAACAAATGAGGGCGTGAAAATGGTGTTGAACAAACGTGTCACCGCAGTGCTGTTCGCGGGCTTATTGGCCACGGCCACTCATGCGGCCCTGGCGGCCGAAAGCGTCAATTTCGTGAGCTGGGGCGGTAGCACCCAGGACGCTCAGAAACAGGCCTGGGCCGACCCGTTCAGCAAGGCCAGCGGCATCACCGTGGTCCAGGATGGCCCCACCGACTACGGCAAACTCAAGGCCATGGTCGAAAGCGGTAACGTGCAGTGGGACGTGGTGGACGTCGAAGCCGACTTCGCCTTGCGCGCCGCCGCCGAAGGCTTGCTTGAACCCCTGGATTTCTCGGTGATCCAGCGCGACAAGATCGACCCGCGCTTCGTGTCCGACCACGGTGTGGGTTCGTTCTTCTTCTCCTTCGTGCTGGGCTACAACGAAGGCAAGCTCGGCGCCGGCAAACCCCAGGACTGGTCCGCCCTGTTCGACACCAAGACCTACCCTGGCAAACGCGCACTCTACAAATGGCCAAGCCCTGGCGTGCTTGAATTGGCCCTGCTGGCCGACGGCGTACCCGCCGACAAGCTGTACCCGCTGGACCTGGACCGCGCCTTCAAGAAACTCGACACCATCAAGAAAGACATCGTCTGGTGGGGTGGCGGTGCGCAGTCGCAACAGCTGCTGGCCTCCGGCGAAGTCAGCATGGGCCAGTTCTGGAACGGGCGCGTTCACGCCCTGCAGGAAGACGGCGCGCCCGTGGGCGTAAGCTGGAAGCAGAATCTGGTGATGGCCGACATCCTGGTCGTACCCAAAGGTTCGAAAAACAAGGCGGCGGCCATGAAGTTCCTGGCCAGCGCCAGCAGCGCCAAAGGCCAGGCGGACTTCTCCAACCTGACCGCCTATGCACCGGTGAATATCGACAGCGTGCAGCGCCTGGATTCAGTCCTGGCACCCAACCTGCCGACGGCGTATGCCAAGGACCAGATCACCCTCGATTTCGCCTACTGGGCCAAGAACGGTCCGGCCATTGCGACACGGTGGAATGAATGGCTAGTCAAATGAAAATGACCGCAACCACGCCCGCCGGAAGCGCCCTGGACGCTGCCGGCAAGGCTGGCGGTAAAGCCGTAACGCCGTCCCTGGCGCAGCGCTGGCGCGGTTCCAGCAACCTGATCCCGGCCCTGCTGTTCCTCGGCCTGTTCTTTCTGGCACCACTGATCGGCTTGCTGCTGCGCGGCGTGCTGGAGCCGGTTCCGGGGCTTGGCAACTATGAACAGCTGTTCGCCAACTCGGCCTATGCGCGGGTGTTGCTCAACACCTTTTCAGTGGCGGGCCTGGTGACCCTGTTCAGCCTGTTGCTGGGCTTTCCCCTGGCGTGGGCCATCACCCTGGTGCCCCGCGGCTGGGGGCGCTGGATCCTGAACATCGTGCTGCTGTCGATGTGGACCAGCCTCCTCGCCCGGACCTATTCCTGGCTGGTGCTGTTGCAGGCTTCAGGCGTGATCAACAAGGCGCTGATGGCGATGGGCATCATCGATCAACCCCTGGAGATGGTGCACAACCTGACCGGCGTGGTGATCGGCATGAGCTACATCATGATCCCGTTTATCGTACTGCCGTTGCAGGCGACCATGCAGGCCATCGACCCGATGATCCTGCAGGCCGGCTCCATCTGCGGCGCCAGCCCCTGGACCAACTTCTTCCGGGTGTTCCTGCCGTTGTGCCGGCCGGGGCTGTTTTCCGGCGGGCTGATGGTGTTTGTGATGTCCCTCGGTTACTACGTCACCCCGGCGCTGCTCGGCGGTGCGCAGAACATGATGCTGCCTGAGTTCATCATTCAGCAGGTGCAGTCGTTCCTCAATTGGGGCCTGGCGAGTGCCGGCGCCGCGTTGCTGATCTTCATCACGCTGGTGTTGTTCTACTTCTACCTGAAGCTTCAGCCGGAATCCCCGGTTGGCGCCAGCAACGCGAGGTAAGCCGTCATGCTCCTGACCCCCAATGCAATGAGCCGCAGGATGCGCTTGGGCCTGTACACCACCACCGGCGTGATTGGCCTGTTCCTGCTGCTGCCGATCGTGTTCATCGTGCTGCTGTCGTTCGGCTCGTCCCAATGGCTGGTGTTCCCGCCGCCCGGCTGGACGCTGAAATGGTACGGCCAGTTCTTCTCCAACCCCGACTGGATGAACGCTGCCGTGGCCAGCCTCAAGGTCGCAGTGCTGACCACGGTGTTCTCCGTGGCGCTGGGCCTGCCCACGGCATTCGCCCTGGTGCGCGGGCGCTTTCCCGGCCGCGAATTGCTCTACGGCCTGTTCACCCTGCCGATGATCGTGCCGCTGGTGATCATCGCGGTGGCGGTGTACGCGCTGTTCCTCAAGCTCGGCTACACCGGGACGATGTTCGCCTTTGTGGTCAGTCACGTGATTGTCGCGTTGCCGTTCACCATCATCTCGATCATTAACTCGCTGAAGCTGTTCGATCAGTCGATTGAAGACGCAGCCGTGATCTGCGGCGCCTCGCGCCTGCAGGCGGTGTTCAAGGTGACCTTCCCGGCGATTCGCCCCGGCATGGTGGCGGGTGCGCTGTTCGCCTTTCTCGTCTCATGGGACGAAGTGGTGCTCAGCGTGATGATGGCCAGCCCGACCCTGCAAACCCTTCCCGTGAAAATGTGGACCACCCTGCGCCAGGACCTGACGCCTGTGATCGCCGTCGCGTCGACGTTGCTGATCGGCCTCTCGGTGTTGGTCATGGTGATTGCCGCCGCCGTTCGCCGGCGCACAGAAACCCGGCTCTGAGCCCTGGAGAACAACATGAGTGCAGTGATCAAAGCGTCCGCGCAAGGCAACGAGCAACCCCTGGTAAGCCTGCGCAACCTGAACAAGTACTACGGCGAGTTTGCCGCCGTGGACAACATCTCCCTGGACATCCAGGACGGCGAGTTCCTCACCTTCCTCGGCTCCAGCGGCTCGGGCAAAAGCACCACGCTGTCGATGCTCGCCGGCTTTGAAACGCCGAGCAGCGGCGAGATCCTGGTGGGCAACCAATCCCTGGTCAATGTGCCGCCCCACAAGCGCGACATCGGCATGGTGTTCCAGCGCTACTCGCTGTTCCCGCACTTGTCGGTGCGCGACAACATCGCCTTCCCCCTGGCGATTCGCAAACTGGCGAGTGCCGAGCGCGAGAAGCGTGTCGACGCGATGCTCAAGCTGGTGCAACTGGAGGSGTTCGYCCATCGCCGCCCTTCGCAACTCTCCGGCGGCCAGCAACAGCGCGTCGCCATCGCCCGGGCGCTGGTGTATGAGCCGCGCATCCTGCTGATGGACGAACCCCTCGGCGCCCTCGACAAGAAACTGCGGGAAGACTTGCAGGACGAACTGCGCCAGTTGCATCGGCGCCTGGGCATCACCATCGTCTACGTGACCCACGACCAGGAAGAAGCCATGCGCCTGTCCCAGCGCATTGCGATTTTCAGCCACGGCAAGATCGTCGGCCTGGGCAGCGGTTTCGACCTGTACCAGAACCCGCCGAACGCGTTTGTCGCCTCGTTCCTCGGCAACTCGAACTTCCTCAAGCTCAAGGCCCAGGGCAATGCCGTCGGCGCGTTCGAAGGCCAATCCCTGTCGATTCGACTGACCACCGGGCTGCACATCGATCAGGACGTACTGCTGATGGTGCGCCCGGAAAAAGCCCTGGCGCTGAGCGTCGAGCAGGCGGCCGGGCAACCATTGGCGGCGGGCTGGAACGAAGTGTCGGCGATGGTGGGCGAAGTGCTGTTTCTCGGCGAAAGCCAGACCTGCAGCGTGAAAACCCTGGGCGGCACTTCGATGACGGTCAAGGCGTTGTCCGCCGCGGGCATGCCGCTCAAGGCCGGCGACCCGGTGCGAGTGCGCTGGGCCACGGCGGATGCGTGTGTGTATACGCAGTGGGCGGAGAGTGATCTGAACAAGGCGGCCGGCGCACATTGAGTCACCATTGTGGGAGCGGGCTTGCTGTGGTGAGGGGGCTTGTCCCCCGTCGGGTTCACCACAGATTGATGGGGCTGCTTCGCAGCCCAACGCGGGGCAAGCCCGCTCACCACAAGGTTTTGCGTTCGAAAATCGCCCCCTCGATCCCCAGCACCTCGCGGGTATCGGCATAGATCCCCACCCCTTTCTCCCACACGTGCTTGATCGACTGATCCGCGCAGCGAATCTGGTAATTGAGCTCGAACGGCTCTCGCCGCGACAGGGCATATTGCACTTCGCGCCAGACGTAGTCGGCGTCCTGCGCCAGGATCAGGCTGTTGTAGGTGAACTCATGGTTGTCCACCAGCCGCTCGGCGGGATAACCGGTCAATTGCAGGCACCCGGCGCTGACAAACTCCATGGTCCAGTCGCGGTTGTTGCGACCGCGATAGATCAGCCCCGGCATGCTGTCGAGCAAACTCATGCTGCTGCGCTGGCTGGCCTGCAAGGCAATTTCGCGGCGCTTGTGCGCGGTCACATCCCCGGCCGCCAGGTAGAACCCCTGCGGGCCGCGCTTGAGGTTCACCTCAAACCAGCGTAGCTCGCCGCAAGGATGTACAAAGCGCAGGCGCTGGTTGAATGAGGTATCGGGCCGCCGACGCAGTTCATTCAAAGCCTGGCGCCATAACGGGCGATCTTCATGGTGCACGTAATCCAGCAGATTGCGCTCCGCCCCCGGTTGCCCCATCAGTTCGGCCCAGGCCAGGTTAAAGTGTGCGATCTGGCCGTTGTCCCGCAGTTCCAGCAGCGCGGCGGGGAAGCGATCCATCAGGTGCACGGGGGGCGTCTGCACAAACGCTTCAGGGCTTTCCCTCATCTAATGGCGCTCCTCGTGTTTCATCAATGCGCCGCTATGCACCCAGGCGGCCAGCTCCAGCCGCGAATGCAGGCCGAGCTTCTGCAGCAGGCTGCGCACGTAGATTTTTACCGTGCCGTCGCTGATCCCCAGTTCCCGGCCGATCTGTTTGTTGCTCATGCCGGCGGCGATCAATGCCAGGGTCTGCCCTTCCCGCTCGGTGAGGTTATCGCTGCCCGAGGCCTCGCAATGTTGCGTGGGCTTGGCCTGATCGGCCAGCAGGGCAATCAGTGTCGAATCCAGCACGATCGCGCCCTTGTGGCAGTTGCGCATATACGCCAGCAAGGCGTCGGGCTCGGTTTCCTTGAGCACGTAACCGCTGGCGCCCAGACGCAAGGCCGCAAGCAGTTCAGCGCGGTCCATCGACGCCGTCAGCACCACCACCTGGCAATCGAGGCGCAACTGGCGCAGTTCATCCAGCACCTGCAAACCGCTCAGGCCCGGCATGTGCAAATCCAGCAGGACCTGCTGTGGCGTCAGGCTCACCGCCAGGTTGATGCCCTCACGGCCACTGGCCGCCTGCCCCACCACTTCGAAGTCGTCACTGGCACCGAACAACTGCGCCAGGCCTTTGCGAAACAATGGGTGATCATCGATCAGTAATAAGGTTGTGCAATTCATCGAGACTCCCCTGTGGCAGGTCTTGGTTGCGGCGCAGGCCGAGGTGCACGCGCACCCCATGCGGGCGGATCGCTTCAATGCTCAGCCGCGCGCCGATGCTGGCGGCACGTTCGCGAATAATTGCCAGGCCGAAATGGTTGTCTTCACCGCAGGCCGGGCTCAAGCCAATGCCGTCATCCTCCACCGACACCGAGGCATCACCGTCCTGGGTCTGGCGTAATTCAATGCGTACGTGCCGCGCGTGGGAATGCCGCACCGCGTTGGCCAGGGCTTCGCGAATGATCTGCAGAATCTGCAATTCGGTTTCCGGGTTCAACGCATCGTCGGCCAGGCGGTTGTCCAGTTCGAACACGATGATGCAACGCCGCGAGAACTCCGCAACGGAGTCGGCCAGGGCCTGGCGCAGCGAGCGCCCGTCCATGGTCAGGCGTGCGCTGGTGATCAGCTCACGCACCTGGCGCTGCAGTTGGCTCAAGCCCGCGCACAGGTCCTGCAGACTGGCGCTGGCTCGCGCCGGCTCGCCCAATTGCGACTGCAACCCATGCGCCTGGAACGACAGGTAACCCAGCTGCTGCGCCACCGAATCGTGCAGCTCACGGGCCAGGGCACCGTGCCGGGACGTTGCCTGTTTGCGCTGTTGCTCAAGGGTGTGGCTGCGCAAACGCACGGTGACACCGACCGCCTGCGCGGCCTCCTCCATGAGTTGCCGCCAGCTGGCACCGGCCCGCCGGCGCGTGTCGAGCAGCAACGCCCCCTTCTGGCCCTCGGACAAGGCGCACACCAGCCGGTGCACGCCCCGTTCCCGGCACGGGCCGCACGCCTGGGGCGTATCGGCGACGGTCGCGTTACGCCAGGGGCAGCCCGCCACGTCCTGGCAGCCCTCGATCAACCCGCGCCGGGCCGGCCCCAGGTCTTCACCGCCGAGGATCAGGTTGAGCTTGCCGGCGGGCAACAATGCGTCGAAACGGTCCAGGAAAACCGACAAGGCACCGTCAGCGTGCGCCTCGCCCAAGGGCAACCCGGCCAACAGCCTGCGCACGCTACGCGCTTGTTCGGGGCGCACAGGCCCCAACCAGAGCGGCCACCCTTTTGGTCGTATCAGCACTCTCGATAACTCCCCGTCCCGGTTGCTCAACGTCAGCTTAAGGCCAGCAACTTCCATGCCCCGAATGGCTGTCGCGCAAGGCTTATCTCCAAAGGCATAGCCCTTTTTCCAGATTGAGAAGATTTTCCCCATAGGAAACTATCTCTCCCAACAGGAAACAAAACGCACCTTGGAGAGCCCGCATGACCCACACCCACAACCGCCCCATCGTGGTGATGCAATCGGCGACCGTTGGCATGGAGGTTGTCGCCGGACTGGACCAGCCGTTGCTGCTGAACGGTGAACAACCTGACTTCGCCTGGCGCTTGCAGCAGGCACTGGCCAGCGCCACCGTGGGTTGTCGGCTCTACCTGCTGGGCGATGAAGCCTTTGTGTGGCGCCTTCACGGCCAGGCCCGCGCCGCCGGCCTGGAAGACGACGAAATCCGCCTGACCTGCTCGCTGCCAGGCCAACGCCTGGTGTATTGCGCGCACTGTGGCCTGATCCAGGCTACCGGGCCGGAGCCGCTGTTGAACTGCATCGGCTGCCATGTGGGGCTGGAGGTGCGCACGCATTTTTCCAGGCGCCTGGGGGCTTATTTCGGCGTGTGCAATAACCCCGACAAGCCCTATGCGGGGTTCCAGCCATGAGCGCGGCCCTCAATGTGCAGGTGAGCGCGGCAAGAATGCTCACGCCGGTGGTACGCGAGTTCACCCTGGTGGCCTGCGACGGCACCCTGCCCGGCTTCTCGCCCGGCAGCCATGTGCAGGTGCATCTGCCGCTGGCCGAAGGCAAGGTACGCAATGCCTATTCACTGACCAGCGACCCGGCGCACAACCAGCACTACCGCATCGCCGTGCGCCTGCAAGACGTGTCCCGTGGCGGTTCGCAGTACCTGCATCGGCAGGTGCAGGTCGGCGACACCTTGCAGATCTCGCCACCGGCCAATCTGTTCGCCCCCCACGCCACGGCCCGCCTGCACATCCTGATCGCTGCCGGCATCGGCATCACGCCGTTCATGGCGTACATCGCGGCCCTCGAACAACAGCAGGCCGAGTTCGAACTGCATTACCTGTTCAGGCCGGGCCTGAGCGACGCCTACCTCGACGAGTTGCAACAGCACCTCGGCGCACGCCTGCACACCTACGACGGGCGCCCGGACCTGAGCCGTATCCTCGGCAACCGGCCGTTGGGCAGCCATGTCTACACCTGCGGCCCGCAGTCCCTGCTCGACACGGTCGAGCACCAGGCCACGCGCCTCGGTTGGCCGCCCAAACGCGTGCACTCGGAAGCGTTCAAGGGCGCGCAACCGGGCCAGCCGTTCGACCTGCACCTGCTGCGCAGTGATCGGCGCCTGCGGGTCGAGGCCGAGCAGAGCCTGCTCGAAGCCCTGGAAACCGCCGGGTTGCAGGTACCCAACCTCTGCCGTGGCGGCGTGTGCGGCCAGTGCATGACACGCCACATGGGCGGCGCCATCGAACACCGCGACAGCTTCCTCACACCGGCCGAGCAGGCCGACTTTCTGATGCCCTGCGTTTCTCGCGGCAACGGCCCATGCGTTTCGCTGGACCTCTAGGAGTTGTTGACCATGCCTCTACCATCGAGCCCTGTGCTGAGTTATCGGGACGACTTCAGCTTTCACAACAGCCCGACGGCGATCCGCCGCTTCCCCTTCCCGTTTACCGAAGACAGTTACCTGTACTCGGTGAATATCGAGCCGGCAACCTCACGCGACCCGGGCTCGATCTATGAACATGGCTTCGACATCGACGAGCACTACCGCTCGGAAATGGCCGAACGCGCGCTGGTGCTGGACAAGGACCCGCGTCGCTACCTGGTGATGCCGCACATGCAAGTGGCCGCCTGGGATGCGTTACAGATGCTGATGGAACACCTCGCCGCCGATTACCCGCATTGGTTCAGCCTGGCACGTGATGGCGACCGCTGGCATTGGCGCAACCGCCTGCTGGAGATCAACCAGCACTTTGTATTCGGCGACGCCACCAGCCTGCCCTGTGGACCGCTGGAGTTTATCGGGCGCCAGGTGCAGGGGGATTTCGCCTTGCTCGACCAGCGCGACGGCGACCTCTACATGGACGCCGGCCTGATCACCGGCCCGGCCGACTGGTCCCTGGCATTCGACGCCGGCATGAGTTTCAAGCAGTGGCACGCACCGGTGCCCATGGCCCATCAGATGGGCGTGTTCGAGCGTGCGCTGAAGTACCTGCTCAACCTGCAGGCGGGCCAGCCAGTGCGGCGCCTGAACTGGACCCTGACCATCAACCCGCGCCTGGATTCATCCCCCGAGACCTTTCACGAATGGGGTGCGGACCGCGGCCAGATCACCGCCCGCAATGTGGGCCAACAGGTGCACCTGCGGGTCGAGTTGCAAGTGATGGCGCGCCTGCCCCGCAGCAATGCGGTGATGTTCAGCATCCGCACCTACCTGATCAGCATGGAGGAGCTGGTGACCCAGCCCGGCTGGGGCTGTCGCCTGCACCGCGTGCTGCGCGACCTGCCCGACCCCATCGCCGACTACAAGGGCATGACCCGCTACCGGCACACGTTGGTGGAGTGGCTGAGCCAGTTCGACCCGCAGGCCTGACCTCCGCTTTTTCCCGGCTCTCTTTTTTCCCAAAGGACCCTCACATGACCCATTCATGGCGTATTTCTGCATTGGCCGAGCGGCACCGCGCGCTCGGTTCGAACCTCGAAGACTGGAACGGCATGGGCACCGCCTGGACCTACAGCAGCGAGCTGGCCGACCACCACCAGGCGATCCGCACCCGTGCCGGGCTGATGGACGTGTCGGGGCTGAAAAAAGTCCACTACGTCGGGCCCCACGCCGAGAGCCTGTTGCAGTGGGCAACCACCCGCGATATCGCCAGGCTCTACCCCGGCAAATCGGTGTACGCCTCGATGCTCGACGAAGACGGCAAATTCGTCGACGACTGCATCGTCTACCGCACCGGACCCAACGCATTCATGGTGGTGCATGGCGCCGGCACCGGGCATGAAATGCTCGTGCGCTCAGCCCAGGGCCGGCAAGTGGCGGTGCTGTTCGATGACGACCTGCACGACCTGTCGCTGCAAGGCCCGCTGGCGGTGGATTTCCTCGCCGAGCACGTGCCCGGCATTCGCCAGTTGCCGTACTTCCACCACCTACAAACCCGCCTGTTCGACCGCCCGGTGATGATCTCCCGCACCGGCTACACCGGCGAGCGCGGCTACGAGATTTTCTGCAAAGCAGCCGACGCGCCTTTCCTGTGGGACAGCATCCTCGAACAAGGCGCGAGCCTGGGGATTATCCCGTGCGCCTTCACCGCCCTGGACTGGCTGCGGGTGGAAAGCTCGCTGATGTTTTTTCCCTACGACAACTCGCAGATGTACCCCTTCGCCGACCAGAAAGCCGGTGACACCCTTTGGGAGATGGGCCTGGATTTCACCGTCTCCCCTGGCAAACAAGCATTTCGCGGCGCCGAAGAACACCTGCGCCTGCGCGGCCAGGAGCGTTTCAAGATCACCGGCGTGCTGCTCGACGGCGTACGCCCTGCCGAGGCCGGCGACACCCTGTGGCAAGGCGGCCAGCAGGTCGGCGTGATCACCTGCGGCATGTATTCGCGCCTGAGCAAACGCTCGATGGCCATCGCACGCATGAACGTCGCCTGCTCCGAGCCCGGCGTTGCATTGCAGGTGCGCGGCAGCCTCGAGGGCACCGCCACTACCCACGCCCTGCCCTTTGACGACCCGGAAAAAACCAAGCGCACGGCCAAGGGCTGAGCCTTCCCACACTTGATTCAGGAGCCTTCGATGGACGCCTCCAGCGAACATTACATTCTCAAGATCACCTGCCCGGCGGCGTCCGGGATTGTCGCCGCGATCAGCGCCTGCCTGGCCCGCCAGCAGTGCTATATCAGCGAGCTGGCGCAATTCGACGACGAGTTCACCGGGCAGTTTTTCATGCGCGCGGTGTTCCGCTTCAACACCGGGGTCAGCGGTGATATCGGTGCCCTGCGCGAAGGCCTGGGCGATCTCGCCGGGGGCTTCGACATGCAGTGGCAGTTGTTCAGCTCGCGCCAACCGACCCGCGTGCTGCTGATGGTCAGCAAGTTCGACCACTGCCTAACCGACCTGCTCTATCGCCACCGCAAGGGCGAAATGGACATGCACATCACCGCCGTGGTCTCCAACCACCTGGACCTGCGGGCCATGGCCGAGCGCGAAGGCATCCGCTTCATCTACCTGCCCATCACCAAGGACAGCAAGGCCAGCCAGGAAGCCGAGTTGATGCGCATCGTCGAGGACACCCAGACCGACCTGGTGGTGCTCGCCCGCTACATGCAGATTTTGTCCGACGGCCTGTGCCAACAGCTCTCGGGTCGGGCGATCAATATCCATCACTCGTTCCTGCCCGGGTTCAAGGGCGCCAAGCCCTATCACCAGGCCTACGACCGTGGCGTGAAGCTGATCGGCGCCACCGCCCACTACGTCACCAGCGACCTCGATGAAGGGCCGATCATCGAGCAGGAAATCCAGCGCGTCGACCATACCCACCTGCCCGACTCGCTGGTCGCCATTGGCCGCGACACCGAAACCGTCGCCCTTTCCAAAGCCCTGAAATACCACCTGGAGCACCGGGTGTTCATCAACCAGGACAAGACAGTGATCTTTCGCTGAAACCCTTCAGGAGGCACGCTCATGACTCTACGTGTAGCAATCATCGGCGCCGGCCCGTGCGGCCTGGCACAACTTCGCGCCTTCCAGTCGGCCCGCGACCAGGGCACCGCCATTCCCGAACTGGTGTGCTTCGAGAAACAGCAGGACTGGGGCGGCATGTGGAACTACACCTGGCGCACCGGCCTGGACGAGAACGGCGAGCCGGTGCACGGCAGCATGTACCGTTACCTGTGGTCCAACGGCCCCAAGGAATGCCTGGAGTTCGCCGACTACACCTTTGAAGAGCACTTTGGCCGGCCCATCGGCTCCTACCCGCCCCGTGAGGTGCTGTGGGACTACATCAAGGGCCGGGTCGAAAAAGCCGGCGTGCGCGACTACATCCGCTTCAACAATGTGGTGCGCCAAGTCACCTTCGACGAACAGACCCAACGCTTCACCCTCTACGCCCACGACTACAGCAACGACACGCTGACCTGTGAGGAATTCGACTACGTGGTCAACGCCTGCGGCCACTTCTCAACGCCCAAGGTGCCGTACTTCGACGGCTTCGAACAGTTCGCCGGGCGCATCCTGCATGCTCATGATTTTCGCGAGGCACTGGAGTTCAAGGACAAGGACCTGCTGATTGTCGGCAGCAGTTATTCGGCCGAGGACATCGGCTCGCAGTGCTACAAATACGGCGCCCGCAGCATCACCAGTTGCTACCGCACCGCGCCCATGGGCTATGCCTGGCCAGACAACTGGGAAGAAAAGCCGCTGCTCACGCGCATGGAAAACAACCGCGCGTACTTTGTCGATGGCAGCAGCAAACACATCGATGCGGTGATCCTGTGCACCGGCTACAAGCATCACTTCCCGTTCCTGCCGGATGAGCTGAGCCTGAAGACCGACAACCGCCTGTGGCCGATGAACCTGTACAAGGGCGTGTTCTGGGAACCCAACCCGCGCCTGATCTACCTGGGCATGCAGGACCAGTGGTACTCCTTCAACATGTTCGACGCCCAAGCCTGGTACGCTCGCGATGTGATCCTGGGGCGCATCACGCTGCCGGGCCAGGCCGAACGCGCCGCCGACAGCCAACAGTGGCACGCACGGGAACAGACCCTGGAAACCAACCAGCAGATGTTCGAGTACCAGGGCGCCTACATCCAGCACCTGGTGGACGCCACCGACTACCCGAATTTCGACATTGCCGCCGTGAACGAAACCTTCCTGCACTGGAAGCATGACAAGGCGGAAAACATCATGGGCTACCGCGACAAGTCCTATCGATCGCTGATGACCGGCACCCAATCGCCACCCCACCACACACCGTGGTTGCAGGCACTGGATGACTCGATGGCGGCGTACCTGGGTGAGCCCGCGACGCCCATCAAGTCGGTCGGCTGATGATGAATGCACCTCGTGTTTCTCATCCCCGAGAGCCCGGGCTGTTCGCCCGCGCCCCCCAACTGGAACGTTACCGCGTGGCCGCCGGCGGGGTGACCCTGGTGGACTTGCAGCCCGGCGACGGCCTGCAAGTGATCGACATCGAAGGTCGGCAAACCTGCGAACTGCTGGCCCTCGATGCCGACGGGCGCAGTGCGTTGGCCAGTTGGGCACTGCACGGCACAACGGCTTGCCGCGTGACCCGGCGTATAGGCCAGGCGCTCAACCGGCGCGGCATCGACCCGCAACGGTTGCCGCTGGCCGCCTCGCTGTGGGACGACGACAGCCCGCCCGGCCATAGCTGCCATTTCACGGCCCATGACCGTTTGCTGGTGATCGTTGCCGCCCCGGCCGAGCCCACCGCCGTTGACCGGCAATACCGGCCGAGCGAACTGCGCCTGCGGGTAACACGAGTCAACACCTCCCCCCTCTGGGTGCCTGCCCTGCCTGAACCGTTGGGCGAGGTGCTGGACGAATTCACCCTGCGCGCCGGCACGGCCCACAGCTACACCGTCGCCAAGGGGCAGTACGTGCAAGTGCTGGATGTAGCCGGGCGCCAATGTTCGGACTTTGTCGCCCTCGACCGTCGCGCCCTGGATCGCGGGCTGGAGCTGGACCTCGACCAGACCGTCACCCGCACGCTGAACGGCAGCGCCTACCCGGCACCCGGGCTGTTCTCGAAGTTCTTCGACCGGAACATGCAACCGATGCTGGAGGTGGTGCAAGACACCGTCGGCCGCCACGACTCCTTCGCCCTGGCCTGCGCCGCACGCTATTACGAAAGCCATGGCTATTTCGGGCACGACAACTGCAGCGACAACCTCAGCCAGGTGCTATCGCCCTATGGCGTCCAGGCCCGCAAGGGATGGCCGGCGATCAATTTTTTCTTCAATACAGGGATCGACGCGCACCAGCAGATGACCCTCGACGAACCCTGGTCGCGTCCCGGCGATTACGTGCTGTTGCGGGCCACCGCCGACCTGCTGTGCGCCAGCACTTCATGCCCGGATGACATCGACCCTGCCAATGGCTGGGACCCGAGCGACATCCACGTCCGCATCTACAGCGAGAAGGAGCGTTTTTCCATCGCCATGAGCACTCGAACAACGGCCGATGCCGACCCGATTCTGACCCGTGAGTCTGCGTTCCACTCACGCACAAGCCGCCTCACCGGCAGCTTCACCGACTACCGCAACTGGTGGCTGCCGTTGCGCTACGACAGCTACGGCGCCATCGAGGAATACCTCGGTTGCCGCGAACGGGTAGCGGTGATGGATCTCACCGCCTTGCGCAAATTCGAAATCATCGGCCCTGACGCCGAGAGCCTGTTGCAGTACTGCCTGACCCGCGACGTGCGGCGCCTGGCGGTGGGCCAAGTGGTCTATTCCGCCATGTGCCACCCCCACGGCGGCATGCTCGATGACGGTACCTTGCTGCGCCTGGGCCCGGACAATTTCCGCTGGGTCTGCGGTGAAGACTACGCCGGGGTGTGGCTGCGGGAACAGGCAAAGAAACTGGGCATGAAGGTGTGGGTCAAGTCCGCCAGCGAGCAGATCCACAACCTGGCGGTGCAGGGACCGATGAGCCGCGAGCTGCTTAAACAGATGGTCTGGACCCCACCCACCCAACCGGGCCTGGAAACCCTCGGCTGGTTCCGCTTCCTGGTGGGACGGCTGGACGGTTTCGACGGCTGTCCGTTGATGATTTCCCGTACCGGCTACACCGGCGAACTGGGTTATGAAGTGTGGTGCCAGCCCGAAGACGCCGAACGGGTGTGGGACCGCATCTGGCAACTCGGCCAACCCTTGGGGCTCGTCCCCCTTGGCCTGGAAGCGCTGGACATGCTGCGCATCGAAGCCGGGCTGATTTTTGCCGGTTACGAGTTCAGCGACCAGACCGACCCGTTTGAGGCGGGTATCGGGTTCAGCGTGCCGCTGAAAAGCAAAACCGATGATTTCATCGGGCGCGACGCCCTGTTGCGGCGCAGTGCGCACCCCACCCACAAGCTTGTAGGCCTGCAACTGAGCGGCAACGAGGCCGCCCACCATGGCGACCCGGTGTACCAGGGCCGGGCCCAGGTGGGGGTCATTACCAGTGCCTGCCGCTCCCCGCTGCTGGCCAGCAACATCGCGTTGTGCCGGGTGGATGTGGCGTGCGCCGAGCCCGGCACGGTACTCGAGATTGGCAAAGTCGATGGCCTGCAGAAGCGCATCAGCGCCACGGCCAGCGCAGCGATTTTCTATGACCCGGACAAAAGCCGGGTGCGCAGTTGATCGTTCCGATACGCGTGTGCGCCACCCCATTTTGACTGCCCTACTTAAACGCTATTCAGACATGGGAATACAGAGATGGAAGCGACGACGTTCGAGGCAGTACCGCAGGCCGCCAGTTCGGTGGGCAGCCTGCACCGCAAGATCGATTGGCGCGGGGCGTTCTGGGTCGCCAGTGGCGTGCCCGCCCTGGTGCTGTTCTCTATTGGCGCCATTGCTGCGACGGTCGGCAAGCCGGCGTGGATCGTGTGGATCGTGTCGATCCTGTTCGGATTTATCCAGGCATTCACCTATGCCGAGATCGCCGGGTTGTTCCCCCACAAGTCCGGTGGCGCCTCGGTATACGGCGCCGTCGCCTGGGTGCGCTACAGCAAGCTGATTGCACCGGTTTCGGTGTGGTGCAACTGGCTGGCATGGTCGCCGGTGCTGTCCATCGGCTCGGGGCTGGCGGCGGGTTATATCCTGACCGCGCTGTTTCCCGCCGATGCGCTGATCAACACCTGGCAACTGACCCTGCTGGACCTGGGCTGGGTCAAGAGCGGCCTGTCGCTGCGGATCAACGCGACCTTCGGCATCGGCCTGTTGATTCTGCTCACGGTGTTTGCCGTGCAGCACGGCGGCATCCTGCGTTCGGCGCGCCTGACCCTGGTGCTAGGCGTCACCTCGCTGATTCCGCTGCTGTTGGTGGGCGTGGTGCCGTTGTTCACCGGGGATGCGGCCCAGGCCAATTTCCTGCCGCTGTACCCCCTGGCCCATGATGCGGCCGGGCAAGTCATCGATGGGCCCTGGGATATTTCCGGCTGGTCGCTGATGGCCGGCGGCCTGTTCATGGCCGCGTGGTCCACCTACGGTTTTGAAACGGCGGTGTGCTACACCCGGGAGTTCAAAGACCCCAAGCGCGACACGTTCAAAGCGATTTTCTACGCCGGCTTGCTGTGCATCCTGGTGTTCACCCTGGTACCGCTGGCGTTTCAAGGCAGCCTGGGGCTGGGCCAACTGGTGACCCCGGCGGTGCTCGACGCCAGCGGCGCAATCGTCACGCCGGCGGTGTACAGCGGCCTGTTGTCACCGGCGATCTACAGCGGCATGGGGGTTGGCCAGGTCATGGCCGACAGCATTGGCGGTGGCAAGGTGGTCGCCAATATCGTGCTGATCATGCTGGTGCTGGCGACGTTGCTGGCGATCATGACCTCGATGTCCGGCTCTTCGCGCACCCTGTATCAGGCGTCGGTGGACGGCTGGCTGCCCAAATACCTGGGACGTACCAACGAACACGGTGCGCCCACGGCGGCGATGTGGACCGACCTGTCGTTCAACCTGCTGCTGTTGCTGATGTCCGACTACGTGTTCGTGCTCGCGGCCTCCAACGTCAGCTACATCATCTTCAACTTCCTCAACCTCAACGCCGGCTGGATCCACCGCCTGGACCGCCCCGACTGGGTGCGCCCGTACAAGGCGCCCACCGTGCTGCTGGCGGCGGGTGGCGTGCTGAGCTTCGTCAACCTGGCCTGCATGGGCCTGGGCGCAGATATCTGGGGCGCGGGCACGCTGGTCACCGGTTTGCTGCTGGCGCTGCTGATCCTGCCGGTGTTCTGCTACCGCCACTACGTGCAGGACAAGGGCCGCTTCCCCGCCGCGATGCTCAGCGACCTGTATATCCAGGCCGATGACGGGCAAAAGCGTGCCGGCTGGCTGCCCTACGCCACGCTGATCGCCGGTGTGCTGGTGGTGTATGGCTGCCATCAGCTGGTAGCCTGATCTCAACGCTGAGGGAGCAACCCCTCAGCGCCTTTACTCCTCCAGACAATGGTGACGCTTTTGACCAGCTCTCTCTCCACGCTTGCCCGCGATATCGACGGCAAAGCCATCGCTGCCCAGGTTCTCGACGAGGTTCGCGAAGAGGTTCAGGTGCTTGCCACGCAACAGATCTACCCGGCGCTGGCCGTGCTGCTGGTGGGCGACGATCCGGCCAGCCACGTCTATGTGCGCAATAAACTGCTGCGGGCCAAGGAAGTCGGGATTCGCTCCCTCGAATACCGGCTGCCGGACGACGCCAGCCAGGCGCACGTGCTGGAGCTGATTGCCCGGCTGAACGCCGACCCTGCGGTCAACGGCATCTTGGTGCAGTTGCCCCTGCCGGGCCATATCGACGAAGCCTCAGTGATTCATGCGATCGACCCGATCAAGGACGTGGATGGCTTTCATCGGGAAAACGTCGGAGGGCTGGTGCAAGGTCTGGAAGTGCTCACACCCTGCACCCCCAGCGGCTGCATGCGTCTGCTGCACGAAACCTGCGGCGATCTGAGCGGCTTGCACGCGGTGGTGATTGGCCGTTCGAACATTGTCGGCAAGCCCATGGCAACCCTGTTGTTGCAGGCCAATTGCTCGGTCAGCGTGGTGCACTCGCGCAGTGTCGATGCACCGGCGTTGTGCCGCCTGGCAGACATCGTGGTCGCCGCCGTGGGCCGGCCACAACTGATCGACGCCAGCTGGCTCAAGCCCGGAGCGGTGGTGATTGATGTGGGGATCAACCGTATCAGTACCGAGACCGGCACGCGGTTGGTGGGGGATGTGGACTATGCGAGCGCACGCACCGTGGCCAGTGCGATTACCCCGGTGCCGGGAGGTGTGGGACCGATGACGATTGCCTATCTGCTGAAGAACACCCTGGTGGCCGCCCAGTTGCAGCGGGCCGCCCAGCCCCATGAGCTGGCGGTGAGCTGAGCGACACCGCAAAACCAATGTGGGAGCGGGCAAGCCCGCTCCCACATTTTTGAGCGGTGTAAGTCAGCCGGATGATCAGTGGTTGTAGGCCCGCTCGTTGTGCTCGGCGAGGTCGAGTCCCATCTCTTCCACCGACTCATGGGCGCGCAACCCAACCAGTGCATTGACCACCTTGAGAATGATCCAGCTGATCACGAAGCAATACACCGTGGTCAGCAGCACCCCCTTGATCTGGGCAACCACCTGGCCGCCCATGGTCACGCCTTCCACCAGCCCGCCCATGGACGGTACGCAGAACACGCCGGTCAACACCGCGCCGATCATGCCGCCGATGCCGTGCAAGCCGAACACATCGAGGCTGTCGTCATAACCGAAACGACGCTTCAACACCGTCACGCTCAAGTAGCAGAACACCCCGCACAGCAGGCCGATGGCCAAGGCACCGCCGACGCCCACATAGGCACAGGCCGGGGTGATCCCCACCAGGCCGGCAAGGGCACCGCTCGCCAGGCCCAGGGCACTCGGCTTGCCGACCTTGAACCACTCGGTGAACATCCAGCCAAGAATCCCGGCGCACGCGCCCAGTTGGGTGTTGAGCATGACAATTCCCGAGGTGCCGTTGAGCCCGCCACCGGAGCCGATATTGAACCCGAACCAGCCCACCCAGAGCATCGCCGCGCCAGCCATGGTCAGGCTCAGGTTGTGAGCCGGCATCGGCGTGTTCTGGTAGCCCTTGCGCTTGCCCAGGATCAGGCACGCAGCCAGTGCAGCCACACCGGCGTTGATGTGCACGGCGGTGCCGCCGGCAAAATCGAGTACGCCCCAGTTATGCATCAAGGCACCCGAACCACCCCACACCATATGCGCCACCGGGGCATAGACCAGGGTGAACCACACGGCCATGAACAGCAGCGCCGCCGAGAACTTCATGCGTTCGGCAAAGGCCCCGGCGATCAGGGCCGGGGTGATGATGGCAAAGGTCATCTGGAAGGTCACGAACACACCTTCCGGAATATCCCCCACCAGGCTCTCGGGGGTCATGCCGGCCAGAAAGGCCCGGCTCAACCCGCCGACAAAACTGTTGAACGTCACCTGCCCTTCGACCATGCCGGTGGTGTCGACCACCATGCTGTAGCCGTAGATCACCCACAACACGCCCACCAGGCCGGCGATGCCAAAGCACTGGGTGAACAGCGAGAGCATGTTTTTCGCACGTACCAGGCCGCCGTAGAACAACGCAAGCCCCGGCAGGCACATGAACAGCACCAGCACGGCGGCGGTGACCATCCAGGCGGTGCTGCCGGTGTTCAAGGTGGGGGCGTCGGCGGCCTGGGCCAAGGGTGCGAAGGCAGCGGCCGCCAGTAACGCGAAAAGGGATTTGCCAAGAAGACGATTGACCATGTTCAAAGCTCCTGCAAAAGAAATGGGATGGGACTGGCAGTGAGCAGTTGTTGTTTGGGGAGCCTCTTGGCGGGCCCCTTGATTTGATTTTTTTTGTGGCGAGGGAGCTTGCTCCCGTTCGACAGCGCAGCTGGAGCCGGCTCTTTCAGGGCTGCTTCGCACCCCAGCGGGAGCAAGCTCCCTCGCCACAGGTTTTCATCCAGTTTCAGTAACCGCTACCGGAACCCGGTACCCAACGGGTCCCCGCCAGCGGCACCCGGGCCATGGCGGCCGACTCCACCGTCAGCGCCACCAGGTCCTCGGGGTCGAGGTTGAGCAGGTGGGATTTGCCGCATGCACGAGCCATGGTCTGCGCCTCCAGCACCATCACCCGCAGGTAGTTGGCCAACCGACGCCCGCCTTCTACCGGGTCGAGGCGTTTCGACAGCTCCGGGTCCTGGGTGGTGATCCCGGCCGGGTCGCGGCCGTTCTGCCAGTCGTCGTAGAAGCCGGCGGCGGAGCCGATCTTTTTCAGCTCCGCGTCCAGCCGTGGGTGGTTATCGCCCAGGGCAATCAACGCCGCCGTACCGATGGCAACCGCGTCCGCGCCCATCGCCATGGCCTTGGCCACATCGGCGCCGTTACGAATCCCGCCCGACACGATCAACTGGACCTTACGGTGCATGCCCATCTCCTGCAAAGCCTGTACCGCTTGCGGGATGGCCGACAGAATCGGGATGCCAACGTGCTCGATAAACACTTCCTGGGTGGCGGCCGTACCGCCCTGCATGCCGTCGAGGACAATCACATCGGCACCGGCCTTGACCGCCAGCTTCACGTCGTAATACGGCCGGCTGGCGCCGATTTTCACGTAGATCGGCTTTTCCCAATCGGTGATTTCCCGCAGCTCGGCAATCTTGATTGCCAGGTCATCCGGGCCGGTCCAGTCCGGGTGGCGGCACGCGCTGCGCTGGTCGACGCCAATCGGCAAGGTGCGCATGCCGGCCACGCGCTCGGTGACTTTCATCCCGAGCAACATGCCGCCACCGCCGGGCTTCGCGCCCTGGCCCAGGACGATCTCGATGGCGTCGGCCTTACGCAGGTCGTCGGGGTTCATGCCGTAACGCGACGGCAGGTACTGATACACCAGATGCTGGGACTGACCGCGCTCTTCCGGGGTCATGCCACCGTCGCCGGTGGTGGTGCTGGTGCCGGCGATGGTCGCGCCACGCCCCAGGGCTTCCTTGGCGTTGGCCGACAGCGCGCCGAAACTCATGCCGGCGATGGTCACCGGAATCTTCAGGTGGATCGGTTTCTTGGCAAAGCGATTGCCGAGGATCACGTCGGTACCGCACTTCTCGCGATAGCCTTCCAGCGGGTAGCGCGACACGCTGGCGCCCAGCAGCAGCAAGTCATCGAAGTGCGGCAGCTTGCGCTTGGTGCCGCCGCCGCGAATGTCGTAGATGCCGGTTTCAGCGGCACGCTGGATTTCCTGGATGGTCAGACGGTCGAAGGTGGCCGACTCGCGCAACACTGGAGGGGTTTGTTCACTCATGGTGGAGCTCCTGGATCAGTACGCGGAGGCGTTATCGACTTTGAAGTTGTAGAGCTGGCGGGCCGAGCCGTAGCGCTTGAAGTCCGCCGCCTGATGGGCGAAACCGGCGCGGTCGAGCAGTTCCTGGAGTTCTTGCAGGTGCTCGCTGCGCATCTCTTTTTCGATGCAATCGGAGCCCAGGGACTCCACCGTACCTTTGACGTAGATATGGGTTTCATACAGCGAATCCCCCAGCGCATCGCCGGCATCGCCGCACACCACCAGGCGCCCGGCCTGGCCCATGAAGCAGCTCATATGACCGATGCTGCCGCCGACAACGATGTCGATGCCCTTCATGGAAATACCGCAACGCGCCCCCGCGTCACCTTCAATCACCAGCAAGCCGCCATGGGCCGTGGCGCCGGCGGCCTGGGAGGCGCTGCCTTTGACGCGCACCGAGCCCGACATCATGTTCTCGGCGCAGCCCACGCCGACATTGCCGTGCACGGTGATCGACGCCTGTTGGTTCATGCCCGCGCAGTAGTAGCCCGCGTGGCCCTCGATATCGATGGACACCGCCTGGTTCACCCCCACGGCGAGGTTGTGCTTACCGTTGGAATGGGTGACGCGCCATTCGTTATCGATAGCCTGCGCGTGCAGCGCCTGGTTGAGATCGCGCACGCTGGCGGTGGAAAGATCGATGGTTTTCATGTGTGCGCTCCTTAAGCTGACTCGCGTTCCCAGATGTACAGGGTGGCCGGTGCGGGCTCCCAGATACGGGCGTTTTCAATCCCCGGCAGGCTCGACAGCGCCTGGTACTCGGAGGCCATGGCGACGTAGTCGTCGGTCTCGGCGAGAATCGCCGGCTTGCAGGCAATCGGATCGCGGATCACCGCAAAACCGTTACGCGTGCCGATGGCAAAGGTGAAGAAGCCGTCGAGGTCTTCCAGGGAGTGATCCAGCGCTTCCTTGAGGGAATCGCCCTGTTGCAGGCGCCAGGTCAGGTAGCCGGCGGCGACTTCGGTGTCGTTGTCGGTTTCGAAATGGATGCCTTCGCGCTTGAGTTCCTGGCGCAGGCGGAAGTGGTTCGACAGCGAACCGTTGTGCACCAGGCACAGGTCGGCGCCGGTGGAAAACGGGTGGCTGCCTTCCATGGTCACTGCACTTTCAGTGGCCATGCGCGTATGGCCGATGATGTGGCTGCCCTGCATGCTCGCCAGACCGAAGCGCTGGGAGATCTCTTGAGGCAAGCCCATGCCCTTGAGAATCTCGATGCTCTGCCCGGCGCTCATGATGCGCACGCTCGGTGCCAGTTCGGCCAGGGCCAGGCGCACCGGGGCTTCGTCGGCGTGGATCTTCAATACAGCGGCACTGGCGTTCTGGAACCAGTCCAGGGAACAGCCCAGGCGCCCTTCCAGCTCGCCCATCAGGGCTTTCCAGTCAAACGCTTCGGTGGTCGCCTGCAGGGTCAGCTTGACCCAGCCGTCGGCCACTTCGTCGCCGTAGATAGCGAACCCGGCACTGTCCGGGCCACGGTCGGTCATGGCCTGCAACATGGGTTCAAAGAGCTTGCCGAGCTGGGGCTCCAACTGCGGGTTTTTCAGGTACAGGCCTACGATTCCACACATAACAAGTCTCCGTCACACGGTGTCAGAAAAATTCGGTATAGCGCTGGATTTCCCAGTCGCTCACATGGCGGCTGTACTCAACCCACTCCATGCGCTTGAGCTTGATGAACTCACCCACGATCTGCGGGCCCAGTACCTCGACGAACAGCGGGTCGGCTTCCAGGGCGTCGCAGGCTTCCTTGAGGGATTGCGGCAGGGTCTTGATGCCGCGCTCGGCGATCTGCTCAAGGCTCAGGCTGTAGAGGTTTTCGTTGCAGACGTGGTCGATTTCCAGCTGGCGATCAATCCCGTCCAGGCCGGCCGCGATGATCGCGGCGCTGACCAGGTAGGGGTTGCAACCGGCGTCCGGCAGGCGGAACTCAAGGCGGCCATAGGGCACCCGCACCATGGCGGAACGGTTGTTGGCGCCGAAGGCAATAAAGGCCGGGGCCCAGGTGGCACCGGACAAGGAGTTGCCCACCACCAGGCGCTTGTAGGAGTTGACGGTTGGCGCGGCGAACGCGCACAGGGCCGGGCCGTGGGCGAGCAAGCCGGCGGCGAAGTGATAGGCCATTTTCGACAAGCCCATGCCGCTTGGATCGCTGGCATCAAAGAACAGGTTTTTGTTCTCGGCGCTGCTGATGGACAGGTGAAAGTGCATACCGTTGCCGGCGCGCTTCGGGTCGGGCTTGGGCATGAAGGAGCAGATCATGCCCAAGTCATTGGCGATCTCGCCGGCGGCCATGCGGAAGAAGGTAAAGCGGTCGGCCGAGGTCAGGGCATCGCTGTAGGTGTAGTTGATTTCGAATTGGCCGTTGGCGTCTTCGTGGTCGATTTGATAGACCTCGAAATCCACCGCCTGCAAGGCTTCGGTCAGTCGCTCAAGAAACACCCGCGAGCGCGACAGCCCTTTGTAGTCGTAGCAAGGCTTGTCCAGGTTGTCGCTGGGGTCGACCAATTGCAGCTTGCCCTGCTCGTCCCGGCGCATCAGGTTGAACTCGGGCTCCAGGCCGGTGTTCAGGGTCCATCCCTTGTCTTGCAGGCGCTGCACTTGCTGCTGCAGCACGTAGCGGCTGTCGTAGGGATGTGGCTTGCCGTCCACATGGCCGACGCACACCACCCGCCCGTAGCCCGGCTGCCATGGAACCGGGGTCAGGGTCGACAGGTCGCCGCGGGCCATGAAGTCAGGCCCGTGAGGCTCCATGCCCATGCCGCTGATGGCGAACCCGGCAAAACCTGCACCCTCTTCGGCCACCGTCTTGAGCCCGCAGATCGGCACCGACTTGGTCTTGGCCGCACCGTGTATGTCCACAAACTGCGCAAGCACGTACTTGATCCCGTGCTTGTCGATGATGCGCTGGGTTTCTGCTGGCAACATTGCGTGTCACTCCTCGCGAAAGGCAAAACCGTGTGGGTGGGCCTACTGTCTTTTTATTCCTAAAAAGAAAGTTAGTTTCCCTGCAGGAATGCAATACCCTTGCCAGATTCGCGAGCGACCGATTGAAGTGCCGATCAAAGCGCTTTTGTGCTGTATATATGGGAAAATTCTTTTCCCCGCAGGAATACGTAAAGCGGGGTGGCCTTCAAGTGCCAGACTTTGCACTTTCCCAGTGCGAAAATAATATTACTGAACGGAAACCGTGCAGGAGCCGATGATCATGTCCACCGAAACCGCCCCGCGCCTCAAGCTCGAGCAATACCTGGGGCTGCAGATCAAACGCCAGCGTCAGGCCCAGGACCTGAAGTTGTCCGATGTGGCGAAGATTGCCGATATCAGCCAGGGCATGTTGAGCAAGATTGAGAATGCCCAGGTGTCTACCAGTCTCGATACCTTGAGCCGCTTGTGTGATGTGCTTGGGCTGCCGTTGTCGAAGTTGTTCAGTGAGTATGACCAGCAGGATGGCAGTGCCTTGTTGGTCAAGGCTGACCAGGGGATGGAAGTGGTGCGTCGGGGGACCGAGAAGGGGCACACCTATCACCTGCTCAACCATACGCGGGGGCCCAAGAAGAGCTTCGAGGCGTATATGGTCAGCATGGATGACGCGAGTGAAGAGTTTCCGACCTTTGCCCACCCTGGGACTGAGTTTTTGCATTTGCTCGAGGGTGAGCTGATTTATCGGCATGGGAATCAGCTGTATCGGATGGAGGCCGGGGATAGCTTGACGTTTGAGGGGGAGATTCCTCATGGGCCGGAGGAGTTGGTGCAGGTGCCGATTCGGTTGTTGTCGATCATGAACTATGGCAACGATAAGGAGTGATTGGGGGCATATCCGTTTCTTCGGTTATGGCTTCTATTGGTTCCGCTCTTACAGCGGGTCACTTTTGAAAGGAGCCGGAATGCCGGCCCAGCCAAAAGTAACCAAAAGGCTCTTGCCCCACCACTCGGCACCTCGCCTAGGCTCGGTGTGCCCTCACTCCGGCGTTGGACCGTGGGCCGCCGCGATGGGCCATCCTTGGCCCAGCGCGGCTAACCCGGCGTCCTGCCGGGTTACCCACGCTCCAAAGCCTGCGTTCGGCCAGCGTGGTTTAACGGGGCGCCTAAGATCAAGATCAAAAGCAGATCAAGAGCACAGCGGCCTACAGGCCGGCTTGAGTGGTGTGAAGCAAAGGCAACATCAAGATCAAAATCTACAGCGGGCACGGTCAAATGTGGGGGCTGGCTTGCCTGCGATGCAGACAACTCGGTACATCAGACACACCGAGGTGATGCCATCGCAGGCAAGCCAGCTCCCACAGAAAAGCAGAGCTGCATCAGTTTCAGATTTGGCTTTGGCTTTTGATCTGGCTTCTACCACTCAAGCCGGCCTGTAGGCCGCTGTGCTGTAGATTTTGATCTTGATCTGACTGCCCCATTCAGCCCGAGGCCGAACGCAGGTGGTGCGGAGCGGGTAAACCGGCAGGACGCCGGTTTAGCCGCGCTGGGCCAAGGATGGCCCATCGCGGCGGCCCGCGGAGCATCGCCGGAGTGAGGGAACACCGAGCCTTAGCGAGGTGCCGATAGGCGGGGCAGAGCCCTTTGCTTACTTTGGGGCTTTTCCAAAGTGAGTCGCTGTAAGAGCGAAACCATAGGCGGCCGTTACCTAAATAACGGATATGTACCCCAAAAGCCCCCGGCAAAAACTTTCCCCCCAGTTAAAAAACTTTCCCAAACCCCTAGACGCCTCGCCCCCATTCCCCTATAAAGCCATTTCAGGAATATTTTATTCCCCACAAGAAAACGCGCTCATGGAATGAGCCAGCTGTCCTCAGACATTTTTTCGCTATGCGATGAGCTGCCGCCATCATCCCGAGGACGTGTCATGCAACACGAAAAAAACCATTTCATCATCAAGGTCACCTGTCCTGCGGTGTCCGGCATCGTCGCAGCCGTGACCACCTACCTGGCGGACAACGCTTGCTACATCGGGGAGATGGCGCAATTCGACGACGATTTCAGCGGCCGCTTCTTCATGCGCGCCGTGTTCCGCTTCAATGACGGCCACCCCGGCGACCTCGAACAGATCAAGACCGGCTTCGCCGACATCGCCCAGGCCTTCGACATGCAGTGGGAACTGCACGACACCCGCGAGCCCATGCGCGTGATGCTGATGGTCAGCAAATTCGACCACTGCCTCACCGACATGCTCTACCGCTACCACAAAGGCGAGATGGACATGACCATCACCGCCATCGTCTCCAACCACCTCGACTTGCGGCCCATGGCCGAGCGCGAGGGCATTCGCTTTATCTACCTGCCGGTGGCAAAGGACAACAAAGCCACCCAGGAAGCCGAACTGATGAAGATCGTCGACGACACCCGCACCGAGCTGGTGGTGCTGGCGCGCTACATGCAGATCCTGTCCGACGACCTGTGCCGGCAACTGTCGGGGCGCGCGATCAACATTCACCATTCGTTCCTGCCTGGTTTCAAAGGCGCGAAGCCCTACCACCAGGCCTATCAGCGCGGTGTGAAGCTGATCGGGGCCACGGCGCACTACGTTACCAGCGACCTCGATGAAGGCCCGATCATCGAACAGGAAGTCCAGCGCGTAGACCACGTGTACAAGCCTGACGACCTGGTCGCCATCGGCCGTGACACCGAAACCGTCGCCCTGTCCAAAGCGGTCAAGTACCACCTGGAGCACCGGGTATTCCTCAACCAGGACAGAACGGTGGTGTTCCGGTGAGTGACCCTAAACTGATCGACGGCAAAGCCGCCGCCGCCCGAGTGCTGCTGCAAGTGCGCGAGGATGTGGCTCGCCTGCGTGAGCAAGACATTGAACCGGCACTGGCGGTGATCCTGGTGGGCAACGACCCGGCCAGCCAGGTCTATGTGCGCAACAAGATCCTGCGCGCCGAAGAGGTGGGTATTCGCTCCCTGGAACACAAGCTGCCCGGCGACACCAGCACCGAACAGCTGCTGATCCTGATCGGCCAGCTGAATGCCAACCCGGCGATCAACGGGATCCTCCTGCAATTGCCGCTGCCGCCGCAGATGGACGAACTACGCGCCCTGGAAGCCATCTTGCCGGAGAAGGACGTGGACGGCTTCCACAGCCAGAACGTCGGCGGCCTCAGCCAGGGTCGTGCGGTGCTGACGCCTTGCACCCCCAGTGGTTGCCTGTATTTGCTGGAACAAACCCTGGGTGATTTGCGGGGCAAACATGCGGTGGTGATCGGCCGTTCGAACATCGTCGGCAAGCCCATGGCCGCCCTGCTGCTCAAGGCGGATTGCTCGGTCACCGTGCTGCATTCCCGCAGCCAGAACGCACAGGCCTTATGCCGACAAGCCGACATCGTGATCGCCGCCGTTGGGCGCCCGCGCTTGATCGATGCCAGCTGGTTGAAGCCGGGCGCAGTGGTGATTGACGTCGGCATCAACCGCATCGACGACGAGGGCCGCAGCCGCCTGGTGGGCGACGTCGACTTCGACGGTGCCCTGCCCCATGTCGCCGCCATCACCCCGGTGCCCGGCGGTGTCGGCCCGATGACCATCGCTTTCCTGATGAAAAACACCGTGACCGCAGCCCTTGCGCAACACCACGCCTTACGCAGCCAATCGGAGGCCGTATGCCATTCAATCTATTGAAATACGGACTGAGCTCGGAGTACCCGGTGGAGGTGGACCTGCCGCCGCCCAAGGAACTCAAGCCCAGCTATGACGTGGTGATCATCGGTGCCGGCGGCCATGGCCTTGCCACCGCTTACTACCTGGCCAAGTACCACGGCATCACCAACATTGCCGTGCTGGAAAAGTCATACCTGGGCGGCGGCAATACGGCGCGCAATACGGCGGTGATCCGCTCCAATTACCTGACCAGCGAGGGCGTCCGTTTCTATGCTGAGTCGGTGAAGATGTTCCAGTCGCTGTCCAACGAATTCGACTTCAACATCATGTACTCCGAGCGCGGTCAACTGACCCTCGCGCATACCGATGCCACCGTGCGTTCGTTCCGCCAGCGGGCCGAGGTCAACAAGCATTTTGGCGGGCGTACCGAGATGATCGACCGCCAACAGATCCGCGAGTTGGTGCCCAGCCTCAACCTCGACCCCGGCCACTTGCCGGTGATCGCCGGGCTCTGGCACATCGACGGCGCCACCGCGCGCCATGACGCCGTGGCCTGGGGTTACGCCAAGCAGGCGGCCAAGCGTGGCGTGGAAATCCACCCGCTCACCGAAGTGCAGGACCTGATCATCGAAAACGGCGCGATCACTGCGGTCAAGACCAATCGCGGCACCATCAAATGTGGCTGCGCGGTGCAGGCGATTGCCGGGCACAGTTCGTTGCTGATGGCCAAGGCCGGCATCCGCTCGCCGATCCAGACCTTCCCGCTGCAGGCGATGGTGACCCAGCCGTTCAAGCCGTTCCTCGACCCGCTGGTGAGTTCCTCGGCCCTGCACTGCTACGTGCAGCAAACCAGCCGCGGCGAAGTGGTGTTCGGCGGCGGTTCCGACCCTTACCCGTTGTTCAACACGCGTTCGACCCTGGACCTGAAGGAAAGCCTACTGGCCCACGCCATCGAGATGTTCCCATTCCTGGCCAACGCCAAGTTGATGCGCCAATGGGCCGGGATCACCGACATGACGCCCGACTACAGCCCGATCATGGGCCTGTCGCCCGTGAAGAATTACTACCTCGACGCCGGCTGGGGCACCTGGGGGTTCAAGGCAACGCCCATTTGCGGCAAGACCATGGCCGAACTGGTGGCCAGCGGCGGCAAGGTGCCGGAGCTGATCAAACCCTTTGGGCTCGAACGGTTTTCGACCTTCCAGCAAGTCAACGAAATGGGCGCCACGGCGGCCAGTCACTAAGTGGAGAGCGGACTATGAAAATCATGACTTGCCCGCTCAACGGGCCGCGCAATATCAGCGAGTTCACCTACGGCGGCGAGTTCAAGCCGATGCCCGATCCGGTGAACTGCAGCGACGCCGAATGGGCCGACTACGTGTTCAACACCGACAACCTCGCCGGTGTGGTACGCGAATGGTGGATGCACACGCCATCGAGCTATTGGTTCCTCGCCGAGCGCCACACCGTCACCGACGAGATCCTGCGCACCTTCGATCCCAAGGAACTGTTCAGTGCCCGCGTCGACTTCAACACCGCCAGGGAGATCGCCGGATGAGCCGCCTACCCGCCCCCATGGGCTTGCTGATCCAGCGTGACCAGTTGCTCGATTTCAGTTTCGATGGCCAACGCTACCAGGGCTTGCAAGGCGACAGCATCGCCAGCGCACTGTTGGCCAACGGGCGCTTCCTGATCTCTCGTTCGTTCAAATACCACCGCCCCCGCGGCCCGCTGACCATGGCCGGCCAGGACGCCAACAGCCTGGTGCAGTTGCCCCAGGAGCCGAACGTGCTGGCCGACGCCCACGCGCTGTCCGGCGGTTTGCAGGTAAGTGCGCAGAACGTCAACGGCTCGCTGGACCACGACCGGGATGCCTACCTGGGCAAGTTCTCCAAATTCATGCCGGTGGGGTTCTACTACCGTTCGTTCTACAAGCCCAAGGGCATGTGGAAAGTCTGGGAACCGATCATCCGCAAAAAGGCCGGCCTGGGCGTGCTCGACCTGAAATTCCAGCCCGAGTACTACGACAAGGCCTATCTGTTTACCGACCTTGCGGTGATCGGCGCCGGCCCCGCCGGTTTGCAGGCGGCCCTCACCGCCGCGAATGCCGGGGCCAAGGTATTGCTGATCGAGCAGCAGCCGATCCTGGGCGGCTCGCTGACCTATGCCCGCTTCGATATCGAAGGCACGCGCGCCGACGCACTGCGCCGCGAGCTGCTCGGCGCAGTGCAGCAACACGCGAATATCCAGGTGCTGACCGAAGCCACCTGCAACGCCTGGTTCACCGACAACTACCTGCCGGTGATCCAGGGCAAGCGGATGTACAAGGTGCGCGCGCGCCAGTGCCTGGTGTGCAGCGGCTCGTTCGACCAGCCAGTGATCTTTCGCAATAACGACCTGCCGGGCGTGATGCTGACCAGTGCCGCGCAACGCCTGATGAAACTGTACGCGGTCAAGCCCGGCAAACGTGCCGTGGTGCTGACCGGCAACGATGACGGTTACCTCGCCGCCCTCGACCTGCACGACCAGGGCGTGGACGTGGCCGCCGTGATCGACCTGCGTCACGCCCCCGCCGACAAAGCACTGCCTGGTGCCCTGGCCCAACGCAACATCCGCTGCCTGAACAACAGCACGGTGTTCGAGGCCTTGCATGAAAAAGGCATGCGCCATGTAAAGGGCGTCGATGTGCGCCAGATCACTGGCCAGGGCCAGGTCAGCGGCAGTGGGCAACTGATTGACTGCGACCTGCTATGCATGTCCGCCGGCTACATGCCGGTCTATCAACTGCTGTGCCAGGCCGGCGGCAAGCTGGCTTATGACGACCAGCGTGCAGCGTTCAGCCTCAGCGGTTTGCCCCATAACCTGAATGTGGCGGGTTCCGTCCACGGTCGGCACCAGTTGGACAACGTGCTGGTGGACGCGACCAATGCCGCGACCAACAGCGTGCTCGCCCTCGGTTTGAGCGCCGCCGGCCCTCAGTTGCCGTTGCGCAGCGAAGCCGAGGTGAATTTCAACTGGCCGATCTTCCCGCACCCTAAAGGCAAGGATTTCGTCGACTTCGACGAGGACCTGCAAGTGGCGGATATCGTCAACGCGACCCGCATCGGCTACCGCGATGTGCAGTTGGTCAAACGCTACTCCACCGTGGGCATGGGCCCGTCCCAGGGGCGTCACTCGGCACTGCCGACGGCGCGGCTGGTGGCGTGGGCAACCCAGCGCAATATCAGTGAAACCGGCGTTACCACCGCGCGGCCGCCATTTGTGGCAGAGAAGCTGGCGCATGTCGCCGGGCGCGCCTTCGACCCTTACCGCCAAACGCCAATGCATGCCCGGCATGTGCAGGCCGGGGCGAAAATGATGCCCGCCGGCATCTGGCAACGCCCGGCGTATTACGGCAAGCCGCAGGATCGCGAGGCGTGCATGCAGGCCGAAGCCCTGCATGTGCGCAACAAGGTCGGCCTGATCGATGTCTCGACCCTGGGCGGCCTGGATGTGCGCGGCCCGGACGCCGCCGAATTACTCAACCGGATGTACACGTTCGCGTTCCTCAAGCAGCCGGTGGGCCGGTCACGCTATGCGCTGATGACCAATGAACATGGGGTGGTGATCGACGACGGCGTGTGCGCGCGACTGGGCGACAACCACTTCTACGTCACCGCGACCACCAGCGGCGTCGACCGGATCTACCAGCAGATGCTCAAGTGGAATGCACAATGGCGCCTGGACGTGGACGTGGCCAACGTCACCGCCGCGATCTGCGCGGTGAACGTGGCCGGGCCGGACTCGCGCAAGGTGCTGGAGCAAGTCTGCAGCGACCTCGACCTCAGCGCCGAAGGCTTCCCCTACCTGGGCGTACGCCAGGCCACGGTGGCCGGGATCAAGGCCCGGTTGCTGCGGGTCGGTTTTGTCGGCGAACTGGGTTATGAAATCCACGTACCTGCGCGCCACGGCGTGGCGTTGTGGGATGCCCTGATGACGGCCGGCAAGGCCTTTGACATTCGCCCCTTCGGCGTCGAAACCCAGCGCCTGCTGCGTTTGGAAAAAGGCCACGTGATCATCAGCCAGGACACCGACGGCATGACCCACCCGGCAGAAATCGACATGGGCTGGGCGGTCAGCCGCAACAAGCCGTTCTTCGTCGGCCGGCGCTCGGTAGACATCCTTGAAGCCCAGCCGCTGAAACGCAAACTAGTGGGTTTCACCTTGCCCAAGGGCAGCGTGCAACCGCTGGAAGGCCACCTGGTGCTCAACGGCCCGGACATCAGCGGCAACGTGACCTCCTGCGAGTACTCCACCACCCTGGGCAAAATAATCGGCCTGGCCTACGCCGGTATCAACCAGAGCACGCCGGGGCAGCGGATTTCGATTCGCGTCGAGGGCGGCATTGTCGTCCAGGCCGAGGTAGTGCCACTGCCCTTTTTCGACCCCACCAACCAACGCCAGGAGGGTTAAGCCATGACCAGTCTGAAAGCCCACGAGATGATCCCGCCGGCGTGCCGCCTGGTGGACCAGACCGACCTACCAAGGGTCGGCTTTCGCGGCGCGCAGAGCGCCGAGTACCTCACGGCGCGCGGCTTCACGTTGCCGGGCGCGCCCAACCAGGCCTGCGCGCAAACGGATGGCAGTTGGGTGGTGCGCCTGTCGCAGAACGAATACCTGTTGCTGGGCAGCCAGCAGGATCAGGGGCAGCGCATCGCCGATGAAGAAGCACGCTGGGAGCTGGATCACCGCGCCAATTACCTGCTGCCGCGCCAGGACAGCCATGCCTGCGTATTGCTCAGCGGCGATGTGATTGCCCAGGTGATGGCGAAGCTCTGTGGTGTCGACCTCAGCGCCGCCACCTTCAATACGGGGGCGGTGGCACAGACGTCGGTGGCGCGGGTGAATGCGATTGTCATCCACACAGGGAGTGTGGAGGTGCCGGCGTTTCATATCCTGTGGGATCGCGCCTCGAAGGAGTACTTCGATGGCGCGTTGCGGGATGCGTTGCAGGAGTTCGGCGGGGTGGCTCAGTCGGTGTAGCCCAGGCGTGCAGCCCTGACCTTTTGGCTGCGTTGACGTGTCGCCAGGCAGTAATACAACGGGCACGTCACCACCAACCCCACCAGCCATGACAGGTCTGCGCCTTCCACCAGGTTGGCGTAGGGCCCCACATAAAGCGACGTATTGGCAAACGGCAGTTGCACGATGATGCCGATGAAATACGCCACGATCGCATGCAGGTTAAAGCGCCCGTAAATCCCGCCGTCCGCCTGGAAGATCGAGGCAATGTCGTAGGCGCCGCGCTTGATGACATAAAAGTCAATCAGATTGATCGATGCCCACGGCACCAGCACGATCAACAACGCCAGAATCAACCCGATAAATTGCGAGATAAAGTCCGCTGACGCGCCCAATGCAACCACACAGCATCCGGCGAGCACCACTCCCGACAGCACCACCCGCACCTTGATGCTGGGTGTCCACTGGCTGGCAAAGGTCTGGATCGAAGTAATGATCGACAGCACCGCCCCGTACAGATTCAGCGCGTTGTGGCTGATGATATTGAGCAGGAACAACACCATCAAAATCGGCCCCAGCCAGCCTGTGGCCTGCTTGACCGCGACCATCGCCTCGGTGCCTTCGGGCGTTGCCAGGGCGGCGACCAGGCCAAAGGAGAATGACAAAATGGTGCCAAGGGTGGCGCCCAGGTAGGTGGCGACAAAGGGTCGGGTGATGCCGATATCCACCGGCAGGTAGCGCGAATAATCACTGGTGTAGGGCGAGAAGCTGATCTGCCAGATAACCCCCAACGACACCGTCGCCAACCAGCCGGCCAGGTTGAAGCCGCCACGGGTGAGGAAGTCGGCCGGCAGGTCATGGGCAAAAATGTAGAGGAAGCCCGCCAGCAATGCGCTGCCCATCACCCAGGTGCCGATGCGGTTCAGGGTATGGATAAAGCGGTAGCCGATCACGCCGATGGCCGTGGCGCTGAGCGCGCCGATCAGGATGCTGGCCGGCACCGGTACCGACGGCACGATGCCGACGATGGATTTGCCGGCCAGCACGATGTTGGAGATGAAGAAGCCGATGTAGATCAGGGCCGCGAAGAACACGATCAGCAGCGCGCCGTAACGGCCGAACTGGCCCCGGCTCTGCACCATCTGCGGGATGCCCATGCGCGGGCCCTGGGCTGAGGCGAGGGCAATCACGATGCCGCCGAGCATGTGCCCGAGGGCAATCGCCAGCAGCCCCCACACCAGGTTGAGATGGAACACCTGGGCCACCATGGCGCCGGTAACGATGGGCAGCGGTGCAATATTGGTGCTGAACCATAAGGTAAACAGGTCGCGGGCCTTTCCATGGCGTTCTGCGAGGGGGACGTAATCGACCGTGTGATTCTCGATCAGGGGATCTTGCCGGGACATCTGGGGCATGGAAATGAACTCGCGTTTGTCTGATCTTATAGTTGTTTGACGCCAAACCGAGGGAGCTCTCTGGTCGCCCCTCAGATGAACACCATATTATGGTATTCCAACATTTTCACAAGACTGATCCGTAGTCTCAAGCTGTATCTGATCCGTAATTGTGCCACATGCCCCCTCGCTTTTTCGCGCCTTAACCCCCGTATTTATTGGTTATAAGACCAAAGACTGACGTTGGTCGGTGGCTTGAAAAAGCTCTTGATTAGATTGTATTACGGTATACCATCAGACCTACAAATCCATAAAATCCGCTTTACCGCCAGAGGACTGTCCCATGATCGATGCCGCCATCTACAAACAAGTGATGGGTTCGTTTCCGTCCGGGGTCACCGTGATCACCACGCTCGATGACGACGGGCAAATTGTCGGGCTGACCGCCAGTGCCTTCAGCTCGTTGTCCATGGACCCGGCCCTGGTGCTGTTCTGCCCCAACTACAGCTCCGACTCCTACCCCGTGCTGATCAAGAACAAGCGCTTTGCCATTCATGTGCTTTCCGGTGGGCAGCAGAGCGAAGCCTATGCCTTCGCGCGCAAGGGCAAAGACAAGGCGCAGGGTATCGAGTGGACGTTGAGCGAGCTGGGCAACCCGATCCTCGCCAATGCCACGGCGGTGATCGAGTGCGAGTTGTGGCGGGAATATGAAGGCGGCGACCACGCCATCATGGTCGGTTCGGTGAAGAACCTGATCGTGCCCCAGCAGGACGCCGGGCCACTGGTGTATTGCCACGGCAAGATGGGCGCCCTGCCCGTCATTGCCTGATCGTCACGCTGGCAGGCGCCCGGCAGGCCGGGCGCCCATCGGTCACGTGCGAAAACGGCTGACCAACTGATTCAACGTCTGCGACAACGCCGTCAACTGCTGCGCATCCTGGCGCGTGGAGTCGGCCAGGCTCGCCACCAACTGGGCATCCCCGTGAATCTGGCTGATATGCCGATTGATGTCTTCCGCCACTTGGTGCTGCTCTTCGGCGGCCGTGGCGATTTGCGTATTCATGTCGCGGATCACGTCCACCGACTCGCGAATCAAGCCAAAGCTGGCCCGTGCATCGTTGATCGACACCACCGTTTCCAGGGACACCTCCAGGCTGGCATGCATCTGCTTGCCCATCTGATGGGTGCGCCGCGCCAGGTTGCCCAGCAGCCCGTCGATCTCCCCGGTGGAGTCTGAGGTGCGCTTGGCCAAGGCCCGTACCTCGTCCGCCACCACGGCAAATCCACGGCCCTGCTCACCGGCCCGTGCGGCCTCGATGGCGGCGTTCAACGCCAGCAGGTTGGTCTGCTCGGCGATGGAGCGGATGGTGCCGAGGATGGACTGGATGTCGTTGCTGTCTTTTTCCAACTGCTCCATGGACTGCGCGCAGTGGCCGACTTCTTCGCTCAGGCGCCCGACGCTGCTCACCGCCGCGTCGATCTGCTGCTGGCCGGTGTGTGCCTGGCGCTGGCCGTTGTCGGCCGAGTCAGCCGCCTGGCTGCAGGAACGCGCGACTTCGTTGGAGGTGGCGACCATTTCGTGAAACGCCGTGGAGACCATGTCCACCGCTTCGCGCTGGCGTTCGGCGACCTCAGCCATTTCCACCGAGACTTCGGTGGCACTGCCGGAGCTGCTGTGGATCTGTGCGGCCGCCTGGCCTATGCGCTGGATCAGCATGCGGATGGCTTCAAGGAACTGGTTGAACCAGCCGGCGAGCTGCGCCGTCTCGTCGCGCCCTTTGACGGGCAGGCGCGCAGTCAGGTCGCCTTCGCCCTGGGCGATGCCTTCCAGCCCGCTGGCCACGCCGCGAATCGGCTTGACGATCAGCCCGGCAAACCAGGCGCCCACCACCGCAAACAACACAGCGCACACCAGCGCGATCGCCGCAATCAGCCAGGTGAGCCGCGCTGCGCCGGCCATCACTTCACTTTCCCGCACCACCCCGACAAACCGCCAGCCCAACGCCTTGGACGGCCAGACAAACGCCATGTAGCGTTCCCCGGCCAACTCGACCTGCACCAGGCCCTGGCCGGCCTCGCTCAGTTGCCGGTAACCCTCGCCCAACTCGCCGAGCTTCTTGAAGTTGTGGGACGGGTCATTCGGGTCCACCAGCACCGTGTTATTGGCTTCCATCAACATCAGGTAGCCGCTGTCACCCAGCTTGATCTGTTTGACCAGATCGGTCAGTTGCTTGAGGGAAACATCAATGTTCACCACCCCGCTCGCCTTGCCCTGGCGGTCGTTGAAGCTTTGCACCGTACTGACCAGCACCACGTCATCGGCGGCCCAGTAATAGGCCTCGGTGCGCAGGGTCTTGCCGGGTTGCGCCATGGCCGTCTTGTACCAGGGCCGAGTGCGCGGGTCGTAGCTTGCGAGTTTGGGATCGCCCGGCCAGAACACATAACCGCCGTCTTCGGTACCCAATGACAAGTAGGTGTAGGCCCCATGACTCTTGGCCAACCCCTCGAACAGCTTGAACAACTGCTGGTCACGTTCACCGGGCGCGACCTGCGCGGCATCGCTGGCCAGGTAGCGTTTCACGTCGCCATTGATGCCCTGCAACTGCGGGTGCGCGGCCAGATAAGCGACGTTCTGGCTGATGCCTTCGAAAAACAGCTGCATGGCGTTGTCGACCTGGCGAATCTCACGTTCGCTGCCGTCGATAAAGCCGTCCCGTGCCTCATGGCGCACGTTGAGGATGATCATCACCGCCACCAGAATAACCGGCAGGCTGGCGATCACCGCAAACGCCAGGATCAATTTTTGTTTTATGTTCATCGAGCTCGCTTTCCTTGTGAGGTAACTGTGCGACCGTTGGAGAGAAAAGTTTTGCGGATATTCCGTATTATGGTATACCAACAATCAATCCGCCGAACAGCCGTCATCACTGGCAAGCTTCACATTGGCGAGAGCACTTAAGGGCCCGCAGTCGACAGGCCGATCACAATAGATCCGAGGTAAGCGTCATGAAATTTTCCCTGTTCGTGCACATGGAACGCTGGGATGAAAGTGTCAGCCATCGCCAGTTGTTCGAAGACTTGACCGAACTGACCCTGATGGCCGAAGCCGGTGGTTTCAGCACCGTCTGGATTGGCGAACACCACGCCATGGAATACACCATCTCGCCCAGCCCGATGCCGCTGCTGGCTTACCTCGCAGCCAAGACCAGCACCATTCACCTGGGCGCGGGCACTATCATCGCGCCGTTCTGGCACCCGCTGCGGGTGGCCGGCGAATGCGCGCTGCTCGATGTGATCAGCAACGGACGCATGGAAGTCGGCCTGGCCCGTGGTGCCTACCAGGTCGAGTTCGACCGCATGGCCGGCGGCATGCCCGCCTCCAGCGGCGGCCAGGCCCTGCGCGAGATGGTCCCGGTGGTGCGTGCCTTGTGGAAAGGTGACTACGCCCACGAAGGTGACATCTGGAAATTCCCCACCTCCACCAGCGTGCCCAAGCCCATCCAGCAGCCCAACCCGCCGATGTGGATTGCCGCTCGCGACCCTGACTCTCACAACTTTGCAGTGGCCAACGGCTGCAACGTGATGGTCACCCCCTTGATGAAGGGCGACGAAGAAGTCCTAGACCTGAAGAACAAGTTCCAGGCCGCGCTGGACAACAACCCGGATGTGCCGCGCCCGCAACTGATGGTGCTGCGCCACACCCACGTGCACGCCGTGGACGACCCTGAAGGCTGGAAAGTCGGGGCCAAGGCCATCGCCCGGTTTTATCGCACCTTCGATGCCTGGTTCGGCAACAAGACCGTACCGGTCAACGGCTTCCTCGACCCGAGCCCGGAAGAAAAATTCGCCGGCCGCCCGGAGTTTGAACTGGAGAGCCTGCACAAGACCGCAATGATTGGCACGCCGGAAGAGATCATCCCGCGCATCCAGTATTACCAGTCCCTGGGGGTCGACGAGTTCAGCTTCTGGTGTGACAACAGCCTGCCCCACGCGGAGAAGAAAAAATCCCTTGAGCTGTTTATCAAGCACGTGGTGCCAGCATTTCGCTGAGGGTAATCCCTGAGCCGCACACCGCGCCGGCAAAAAAAACGCCACTCAATGAGTGGCGTTTTTCATACCCTGTTCAACGTCAAGACCCAGGCCCGGCTCGAAGCGCTACCCCACCCAACTGATCGCAGTCTTTGGGATCACCTCGGACTCATCCAGCTTGGAAGCAAACATGCTCACCGCCTCGACCGCATCGCTGGTGCCATTGCGAATCTGCAAAATCACCGAGCCGGCTTGATCGGCCAGGGTAACGCCGCGCTGCGCGCCTTCCTGGGTGGCATTCATGCTGACGACGGCGTCGCGTGTCTCGGCGAGTATCTTGCTGATCATCTCGGAAATTTCCGCCGTCGAACGACTGGTGCGCCCCGCCAGTTGCCTGACCTCGTCGGCAACGACTGCAAACCCGCGCCCTTGATCCCCCGCGCGGGCGGCCTCGATGGCCGCGTTGAGTGCCAGCAGGTTGGTCTGGTCGGCGATCCCGCGAATGGTGTTGACGATCGCCGTAATCTGCTCGGAGCGATCGCCCAGTTGCTCCACCAACCGCGCAGACGCACCGATATTGTCGGCAATTCGGCGCATCTCGCTGGCCGTCTCTTGAATGACCTGAGTGCCCTGCTCGGCAAACTTCTCAGTCTCGGCAGAGATATGGTAAGCCCGAGAGGCTCCGCGGGAATCGGCCTCGAATTTCTCGACCCGCTCGGTGATATCGCTGGCGAACTTGACGACCTTGGTTAACTGGCCGTCGGCGTCATAGACCGGGTTATAGCTTGCCTCCAGCCACACGACGCGGCCGTGCTTGCCGAGGCGCTTGAATTGCCCGCTGAAAAACTCACCCGCATTGAGGCGACGCCAGAAGTCCGAGTACTCACTGCTGTTAACAAGGCCGGGTTCGCAAAACAGGCGGTGATGCTTGCCCTGAAGTTCCGCCATCCCATAACCCATGACATTCAGAAAGTTTTCGTTGGCGACCAATACATTGCCGCTCAGGTCGAACTCGATCACCGCCATGGCCCGGTCCAGCGCCACGAGCTTGCTGCGGGTAGCGGCCTCCTGCGCCACTTTGTCGGTGACGACAAGCGCGTACTTGACGATCTTCAACACCTGGCCACGCTCATCCAGCACCGGGTTGTAACTGGCTTCCAGCCAGACCGTCTGCCCCTCTTTGTTGACCCGCTGAAACGTGCCGGAGACGAACTTGCCGGCCCGAAGCTCCGCCCAGAACTGGCTGTACGCCGCGCTGTTCGTCAACGCTGGCAAACAAAAGTCCCGGTGTGACTTTGCGCTCCATTCATCCGCGCGATATCCCAACGCCTGCAAGAAATTTTCGTTGGCGCGAAGCACCTTGCCGTTCAAGTCGAACTCGACCACGGCCATGGAGCGCTCAAGTGCAGCCATCAATCCTTTGTACCCTGCAACATCGGCCGTCCTGGCCGCCAGTTCCGTTTTTAACGTTTTATTGAACATGACGTACCCCTTCAGAGCAGTGGACTCTAAAGGCGCTATCGGCTGTCAGGCACGGAACTAAACACAGCCCGCTGACTTTTCATTTGACGTCAATTTAACGACTGCGCCACCGATGTTAAAATATGTTATTTGAAAAAATAACTTCACATAATCTGATCACTGGTGGATTATCAGGCCTACACGCAACACACCCTGACCACAGAACAGGAACCCCCATGAATAATAAAAACGTAGGCGTTATCGGACTGGGCGCGATGGGCCTGGGCATTGCCCGCTCGTTGCTGCGCAACGGCTTCAATGTGCATGCCTGTGACGTGCGCGAAGCCGTCACCCAACAGTTCGCCAGCGAGGGCGGCGTGGCCTGCAGTTCACCCGCCCATATGGCAGGTGAATGCGATGTGATCATCACCGTGGTGGTGAATGCCGAACAGACCGAGACCGTGTTGTTTGGCGAGCACTCCGCTGCCGCTGCATTGCGCCCGGGAAGCCTGGTGATTGGCTGCGCCACGGTGGCACCGACCTACGCCGTGGAGCTGGGCAAGCGCCTGGCCGATGCCGGGTTGCTGTACCTCGACGCCCCTATCTCCGGGGGTGCCGCCAAGGCCGCCGCCGGCGAAATGACCATGATGACGTCCGGCCCGACCGAGGCCTATGCCAAGGCTGACGACGTACTCGCGGGCATGGCCGGCAAGGTCTATCGCCTGGGCGACGTGCATGGCCTGGGCTCCAAGGTCAAGATCATCAACCAGTTGCTGGCGGGCGTGCACATTGCGGCCTCCGCCGAAGCGATGGCGCTGGGGCTGCGCGAAGGGGTCGACGCCGACGCCTTGTATGAGGTGATCACCCACAGCGCCGGCAATTCCTGGATGTTCGAGAACCGCGTGCCGCACATTCTCAAGGCCGATTACACGCCGTTGTCCGCCGTGGATATTTTCGTCAAGGACCTGGGCCTGGTGCTGGATACCGCACGCGCCAGCAAGTTTCCGCTGCCATTGTCGGCCACCGCTCACCAGATGTTCATGCAGGCCTCCAGCGCGGGGTTCGGGCGCGAGGACGATTCAGCCGTCATCAAGATTTTCCCGGGCATCGAACTGCCGGTTGCCAAGCCTGACTCCGTATAAGGACCGCTTCATGAACCGACCTGCCGCACGCCCTTTGCTGGGCTGCATCGCCGACGATTTCACCGGGGCCACCGACCTCGCCAACATGCTGGTGCGCGGCGGAATGCGTACCGTGCAGAGCATTGGCATCCCGAGCGACGAAGTCGCGGCCGGGCTGGACGCCGATGCCATCGTCATTGCCCTGAAATCCCGCACCCTGCCCGTTGCAGAGGCCGTCGTCGACTCATTGGCAGCCCTGGAATGGTTGCGCGCACAGGGTTGCGAGCAGATTTTCTTCAAGTACTGCTCCACGTTCGACTCAACCTCCGCCGGCAATATCGGCCAGGTCAGCGAAGCCCTGCTAAAGGCGCTGGGCGGTGATTTCACCCTCGCCTGCCCGGCGTTTCCGGAAAACGGCCGGACGATCTTCCGAGGCCACCTGTTCGTACACGACCAATTACTCAATGAGTCGGGCATGCAGCACCATCCGCTGACCCCGATGACCGATGCCAACCTGGTGCGCGTGCTGCAATCGCAAACCTCACGCACCGTCGGCCTGCTGCGCTACGACAGCATCGCCCAGGGCGTTGCGCAGGTGCGCGAGAAGATCGCCGAGCTGCGCGCCCAGGGTGTCGGCATGGCGGTTGCCGATGCCCTGTCCGACCAGGACCTTTATACCCTCGGCGCTGCCTGCGCCGACTTGCCGCTACTGACCGGCGGCTCGGGCCTGGCCCTGGGGCTTCCGGAAAACTTCCGCCGTGCCGGCAAGCTGCGCGACTTCGACCCGGCCTCGCTGCCAACGGTGGAAGGCGGCGAAGTGGTACTGGCTGGCAGTGCGTCGATCGCCACCAACGGTCAGGTAGCGGCCTGGATCGAAGCCGGGCGGCCGGCGCTGCGCATCGATCCACTGGCCCTGGCAGCCGGTGAGCCAGTGGTGGCAAACGCCGTGGCCTTTGCACGCCACCAGCCACACACCGTATTGATCTACGCCACCAGTACACCGGACGAGGTCAAGGCGGTCCAGCAGCAACTGGGCGTCGAGCGTGCCGGCGAGCTGGTGGAGAACGCTCTGGGCGCCATCGCCCAAGCCCTGCGCGACAGCGGTGTGCGGCGCTTTGTGGTGGCCGGCGGTGAAACCTCCGGCGCCGTGGTGAAAGCCCTCGGCGTGCACCTGTTGCAGATTGGCGCACAGATCGACCCCGGCGTGCCGGCCACGGTGAGCAACACTGCCGAGCCGCTGGCGCTGGCCCTCAAGTCCGGCAACTTCGGCGGCCGGGACTTTTTCGACAAGGCGCTGAAGCAATTGGCCGGAGGTGCGCAATGAGTCGCGAAAACGCTCTGCGCGAGGAGATTTGCACGGTCGGGCACAGCCTCTACCAGCGCGGGTTTACCGTGGGCAGCGCCGGCAATATCAGCGCCCGGCTCGATGACGGCTGGTTGATCACCCCCACCGACGCCTGCCTGGGGCGCCTGGACCCAACGACCATTGCCAAGGTCGACCTGGCGGGCAAATGGGTCTCGGGGGACAAGCCGTCGAAGACCCTGGCCCTGCATCGCCAGGTCTACGACCGCAACCCCGGGGTCGGTGGCGTGGTGCATACCCATTCCACGCACCTGGTGGCCCTGACGCTGGCCGGCGTGTGGAGCCAGGACGACATCCTGCCGCCGCTCACGCCGTATCAAGTGATGAAAGTCGGCCATATCCCGCTGATCAACTATCAGCGCCCCGGCGCACCCAATGTCGCCGAACAGGTGGCCCAACTGGCCAACCGTGTGCGCGGCGTGATGCTCGAGCGACTGGGCCCGGTGGTCTGGGAAAGCTCCGTGTCCAGGGCCAGCTATGCCCTGGAAGAACTCGAAGAAACCGCACGACTCTGGCTGATGAGCAACCCGCGACCGGCGCCACTGGACCAGGCCGCACTGGACGAACTGCGGGAGACGTTCGGCGCCCAGTGGTAGGCGCCGGGATTTACCCGCAACCCCTTGATGCACGCCTTCGCGACAAGGTTGCCACGCTGTCGCGACAACGTGCCTGAACAATAAAAACAACAGGACATTCCAGCATGACCCAGCCCTACTGCAGTGTTGACGCTTACCGTGTCACTCACCCTTCACACGTTCGACGCGACGGGTGGATGCGATGAGCCCGCTTATTCTGATGGCAACCGCCGGTCTCGGGATCGCGCTCCTGCTGTTCCTGGTCCTCAAATACAAGTTCCAGCCGTTTGTGGCGTTGATGCTGGTGAGCATCCTGGTGGCTCTGGTCGCCGGGGTGAAACCGGCCGACCTGGTCGCCACCATCGAAGGCGGGATGGGCAAGACCCTCGGCCACATCGCAATCATCATCGCCCTGGGCGCCATGATCGGGCGCATCATCGAGCTGTCCGGCGGCGCCGAGGCGCTGGCGAAAACCCTGATCGAACGCTTCGGCAACCGGCGCACACCGCTGGCGCTGACCATTGCCGGCTTCATCATCGGCGTGCCGGTGTTCTTCGAAGTGGGGGTGATCATCCTGATGCCGCTGGCGTACGGTGTCGCCCGCCGCGCGCGCAAACCGCTGCTGATGTTTGCCTTGCCGATGTGCGCGGCATTGCTCACGGTGCATGCGTTCCTGCCACCCCATCCGGGTGCCGTGGCGGCCGCCAGCCAATTGGGCGCCGACCTCGGCCGGGTACTGATGTTCGGGCTGCCGCTCACGGCATTCCTGTGCTACGTCGGCTACTGCGTGGCGGGGCGCATGACGCGGCGTTTCTACCCGATGTCCGATGATATCCGTGCAGAAGTGTACGGGCCGCACGTGACCAACGATGACCTGCGCGCCTGGCACGAAGGCAATGCCCGGAACGTCGAACAGGCTGCCGGCGCCGTCGCACACATGGGCCTGGAAGAATCCACCAGCAGCATCGTGGCCAAGCTGCCACCCGCCCCGGCGCCGGGTTTCGGGCTGATCGTCAGCCTGATCCTGTTGCCCATCATTCTGATTCTGCTGGGCACGCTGGCGACGTCATTGCTGCCCATCGAATCGACCCTGCGGGCGATCATGACCGTGCTCGGCGCACCGCTGGTGGCGCTTCTGCTCGACACCTTGCTGTGTGCCTGGTTACTCGGCTCCCGTCGCGGCTGGAGCCGTACCCAGGTGTCCGATGTGATCGGCTCGGCATTGCCCGGCGTGGCCATGGTGATCCTGATCGCGGGCGCCGGCGGTGTGTTCGGCAAGGTGCTGGTGGACACCGGGATTGGTGCAGTGGTCTCCGACCTGCTGCGCACCACCGGGCTGCCGGTGCTGGCGCTGGGCTTTTTGCTGACCATGCTGCTGCGCGCGGTGCAGGGTTCGACCACCGTGGCGCTGGTGACGACTGCGGGTATCATCAGCCCGTTGATCGCCACGCTCAACCTCACGCCCAACCATATGGCGCTGCTGTGCCTGGCCATGGGCGGTGGCGGGCTGGCGATGTCGCACATCAACGACGCCGGTTATTGGATTTTTACTAAACTGGCCGGGCTCAACGTGGCTGACGGCCTGCGCACCTGGACGGTGATCACCACCCTCCTGGGCACCCTGGGCTTCCTTATCACCCTGTTGATCTGGCCTTTTGTCTGATCGCTTTTACCAGGAGTTCACATGCCTCGCTTTGCTGCCAACCTGAGCATGCTCTACCCCGAACATCCGTTTCTGGAGCGCTTCGCCGCGGCCGCGGCCGATGGTTTTGAAGCGGTGGAATACCTCTTTCCCTATGAATACAGCCCACAGGAACTGCAACAACGCCTGACCGACAACGGCCTGGTACAAGCCCTGTTCAACGCGCCGCCCGGTGACTGGGCGGCGGGCGAGCGCGGCATCGTGACCTTGCCGGGTCGCGAGGACGAGTTTCGCGCCGGCTTCGACCGGGCGCTGGAATACGCGGCCGTGCTGGGCAATACCCGCGTCCACGTGATGGCCGGTTTGCTGCCGTCGGAAAGCGACCGTGCGCGTCACCATGGCGTGTACCTGGAGAACCTCGCCTACGCTGCCGCCCAGGCGCAGCAGGCCGGTATCACGGTACTGCTGGAACCGATCAACACCCGGGACATGCCGGGGTTTTTCCTCAACCGCCAGGACCAGGCACAGGCCATCTGCAAGGAAGTCGGCGCCAGCAACCTGAAAGTGCAGTTCGACTGCTATCACTGCCAGATCGTCGAGGGCGACCTGGCCGTCAAGCTGCGCCGCGACATGGGCGGCATCGGCCATATCCAGATTGCCGGCGTGCCTGACCGGCATGAGCCGAACCTTGGGGAGCTGAATTACCCTTACCTGTTCGAGCTGATCGACGAACTGGGGTATGACGGCTGGATAGGCTGCGAATACCGACCGCGCGGCGACACCTCGGCCGGCCTGCAATGGCTGCGGGACTGGAAGGCACGTTAAGCCAATGCGACCCTCCCCTGCGCGCCGCTCGCGCAGGGGCTCCCAGAACAAAAACAACAGGACACTTCCCATGCAGCGCTTCGCTTCCCGGCCCGCTATCGGGCTGCTGTTTTCGCTGATCGTTACCGGTTCCACTGTGAGCGCCGCGCCGTTGCCGGCCGCGACCGAAGGTGACTGGGTAGCCCCCGAGTTCACCTTCCATACCGGTGAAAAGCTCGCCAACCTGAAACTGCACTACATCACCCTTGGCAACCCGAAGCACCCGGCCATCCTCTACCTGCACGGCACCTATCGGCCCGGCAGTGATGTGTTGAGCAAGGATTTCGGTGGCGAACTGTTCGGCCCCGGGCAGCCGCTGGACGCCAGCAAGTACTACATCATTTCCACCGACGGGATTGGTGTCGGCCAATCGAGCAAACCCTCGGACGGCCTGCGCGCCAAATTCCCCGAATACAACTACACGGACATGGTCCAGGCCCAGTACCGGCTGGTCACCGAGGGCCTGGGGGTCAAGCACCTGCGGCTGATCATCGGCAACTCCATGGGCGGCATGCAGACCTGGATGTGGGGGCAGACCTGGCCACAGATGATGGACGCCCTGGTGCCTATGGCCTCACAACCCACCGAGATGTCGTCACGCAACTGGATGATGCGCCGGCTGCTGGTGGAGTCGATCAAACAGGACCCGGCCTGGAACAACGGCAACTACAGCGTGCAACCACCGTCCTTGCGCCTGGCGAATGCACTGTTCAGTGTCGGCACCAGCGGTGGCACCCTGGCCTATCAGGCGGCGGCGCCTACCCGGGCCCTGGCCGACAAGTTGGTGGATGAGCGCCTCAACGCGCCGCAAACCGGCGACGCCAATGACTTTATCTACCAGTGGCAATCATCGGCCGACTACGACGCAACGCCAGGCCTGGGCAAAATCCAGGCTCCGGTGCTGGTCATCAACTCGGCGGACGACGAACGCAACCCACCGGAAACCGGTCGCCTGGAAGCCTCGCTGCGGGAACTCAAGGATGCTCGGTTGCTGCTGATTCCGGCCAGCGCCGAAACCCGCGGCCACGGCACCACCGGCATGGCGAAATTCTATGCGAACGCGTTGGGGCAGTTCATGCAGCAGACCGAAAAAGCGCGCTAGGCCTGCTCGGGGTCGGACGGCAACATCAGTTCGACCCCTTGCTTGCGGATGCCGTCTGCCGCGGCGGGCGCCAACGCTGCATCACTGATGACGATATCGAACTGCTCAAGCCCGGCGATCTTGTACATGCTGAAGGTGCCGTACTTGGAACTGCTGGCCACCAGCACCACTTGCGACGCCGACTGCATGGCAACCTGCTTGACCTCCACCTTCAGCGCCGAAGGGGTGGTGATTCCACGCCGCAAGTCCCAGGAGCTGGTGGAGATGAAGGCGATGTCGGTGACCACCTGGCGCAGGGTGGCCACCGCCAGCCCGCCGACACACGAATGGTTGGAGTGATCCAACTGCCCACCCGTGTGAATCACCGTGACTTGCGGGGCGTCCATCAGCGCCTGCACCACGCCGAAGTCGTTGGTCACCACCGTCATGCCGGCGAGTGCCTTGATGTAAGGCACGATCTCCAGCGTGCTGGTGCCGGCGTCCAGGTAAACCGTCATGTCCGCACTCAGCAAACGCGCGGCAAGCCTGGCCATGGCTTGCTTTTGCGGCAACTCGACCACGGCCTTGAGCTGATGGCTCGGCTCGCTGTGAAGCTGACTGGCAATGCGCACCCCGCCGGTGACCGAATACGCCCGGCCTTCCTGTTCCAGCAACGCAATATCGCGCCGCACCGTCATGTGCGAGCAGTCGAACATCTCCATCAACTGATGAACACTCATCACTTGATGCTTGCGTAACTGACGCAGTATCAGCTCACGGCGCTGATCAGGAATCATCGGTGCGCCGCTCTCGGCGGTGATGTCCTTCTGGCTTGGCATTCAAGGCTCCAACGGATACGGCGGGTGGGGTTCGGGTGAACCACATAGTAGCGAATCCACTGCAGCCCGCGCGAGCCTGGCAGAAAAAGCAGTCGCCGCAAGACGCATGACCTGCGCTACTTCAACCGCCCCGCCTCACCCAGCCAGCCTGGCGCGCCGTTGTGCAACCACTCAGTGGCCGCGGGATTGTGTTTGATGCGGCTGTCCAGAAACGCCACGCCAATGGCCTGGATCGCAGCCACTTGCTTGGGGTCTGGCGCCGGCTCGCCTGCCATCGGGCTACCGCCACCGGGCCTGAAACCATGCTTGTGCCCTCGGCCTTTGGGGGCATCACCGGAGGCATCAGCGCCCTTGTCAGCCTTTTTTGCCGGTCGGCTGAACAGTTCGCTACCCGACAAGGTCTTGTGGGTCGCACTGTTCAACTCCAACTGGACACTGCCGGCCGCCGTCACCGACTCGCCCAACACTTCTCGCTGACGATAAGAACTGACCCAGTTGAACGGATCTTCATCCTGCTGCCCGGTCATCGACAGCACCGGCGCCGATATCCGGGCGAACCGGTCTGGCCGGGCATCGGCGTCCACATAAGGGCTGAGCAGCAACAGCGCCCTGGGCTGAATCGCGACGCCCGACGCAGCGCCAGGCTCCAGCGCGCCGGCGAGTGCTTCTGCGGTCTGTGTGCCTAAATCAAAGCCGGCCACCACCACCTGGTTCCAGTCGATGGCAGCCAGCTGCGGGTCACCTTTGGCGGCCCGCGCCCGAACCTCGGCCAGGACTTTCTGCAACGTAGACAGCCTGTCCCGCAAGGAGGCGGCGGAGTAATGACCGCTCGCCATCCCGCGAAAATCGCCATACAACGCCTGCTGCGAGGCGAACACCGACGGGTCATGGGCGTGCCCCTGAACCGACAGCACCCCATAGCCGGCCTGCGCCCACGCCTTGCGCCACGCCACCCCGCCCGAGGCCGACTCACCCAAACCGGGCAAGTAAATAATCAGCGGCAAGCGCTCATGGGTCACCGGCGCCAGCCACGCAACCTCCACCGCTTGCTGGTCGAACTGCCAGGTTGCGCCCCAGCCGGCGGTTTCGTAGCGGGACGGTTGATACGCGGTGCTCAGCTCTTTATTGACCCGCTCGCTGAATGCGGCTCGCGGGTTTGGCGGGTCGCCCGCGCAACCCGCGATCAATCCCAGGCTACCCACCAGGGCGCCCACAGCCAGCCAGTACCGAGGTTGAAGGTTCATTCGATGCACACCGTCGTTCAGATCAAGATGACTGGCAGCCTAACCGAGCCGCTGGCGAAGAAAGCACTCGCTCAGGTAAAGAATGGGTAAAGCGTGACGGCACGATGGCCCTCCTCGCGGGTCTTTGTTTTTATGAGAGCCAGAAAAACTTCAAGGAGACGCCCGTGAGCATCAAAGACCACCCCGAGGACTACCAGGATCTCAAGCGGGCCGTCGGCTTGCTGGAGTCCCCCTCCCTGACGGCCAGGCTGTCCGGCATGATCGGCTCCCCCATCGAAAGTGCGGTAAAGGCATTGCCCGCCGTGGTTTCAAAAAGGATCAACGGCGCTGTGGCAGCGGCACTGCAATCCTCCGCTGATGCAGCGCTGTGGAGCCTGGAGAACAACCCGAAAAAGTCCGCCTCGACCCGCTGGCACAAGGTTTATGCGGCAACCTCGGGCGCCATTGGCGGAGCCTTCGGTGTTGCGGCGTTGTTTATCGAGCTGCCGATCTCCACCACCATCATGATGCGCTCGGTGGCCGACGTAGCGCGCAGCGAGGGATTTGACCTGGCAGACTTTGCCACCAAGCAGGCGTGCATCGAAGTGTTTGCCATGGGCGGCGCCAGCCAGGCCGACGATGCCACCGAGACGGGCTACTACATCACCCGCAGTTTCACCACCCAGGCCATGCAACAGCTGTCGAAGGAACTCGCGGGGATCGCCGCCAAGCAGGGCTCAAAGGCCATCGGCAGCCTGTCGCCTGGGCAAGCCGGAAAATGGCTGGCGATCCTGATCGACAAAGTCGCGACACGTTTCGGCTTTACCATCTCCAGCAAGTTCGCGGCGCAGGCCGTTCCCGTGATGGGCGCCTTTACCGGGGCGACGATCAATGCCCTGTTCACCCATTTCTATCAGGACATGGCGCGGGGGCACTTCATCGTCAAACGGCTTGAAGAGAAATATGGTTTTGAGCAGATCAAGGAAGCGTACATGGCCATCAAGGCGGTGCCTCGGGTCAGCTAGAGACCGGGCCACTGGAATAAAAAAGGCAAAAAAAAGCGCCACTCAATGAGTGGCGCTTTTTAATATTTGGAGCGGGAAACGAGACTCGAACTCGCGACCCCGACCTTGGCAAGGTCGTGCTCTACCAACTGAGCTATTCCCGCGTCTTGGTGATGCGCATTCTATAGAATCCTCATCACCCGTCAACCCCTTGATTCAAAAAAGTTTTATTTCTTTTCAACCTCGGTGCGCAGATGCGGCCAGGCGGCGCGCAAATATTGCAGCATGGACCACAAGGTCAGGCCTGCGGCAATCAGCAGCAAGGCGTAGCCCAGCAGTACCCAGAAGGAGAAGTCCGACGGGTTGGCCAGCAGGATCACCAGGGCGAGCATCTGCGCCGCGGTTTTCCATTTGCCCATGTTGGACACGGCCACATGGGCACGGGCGCCGATTTCGGCCATCCATTCCCGCAGGGCCGAAACGACGATCTCACGACCGATGATCACGGCCGCCGGCAAGGTCAGCCAGAGGTTGCCGTGTTCCTGCACCAGCAGCACCAGGGCTACCGCTACCATCAGTTTGTCGGCCACCGGGTCGAGGAACGCGCCAAACGGCGTGCTCTGTTCCAGGCGGCGGGCCAGGTAGCCGTCCAGCCAGTCGGTGGCAGCCGCGAAGGCGAAGACCGAACTGGATGCCATGTAGCTCCATTCGTACGGCAGGTAAAACAGCAAAATGAAAATCGGAATGAGCAGGACGCGTAGTACGGTGATCAGATTAGGGATATTCATCGGCACAACTGGCTACGAGGTGAGAAGGCATTCTACTCGCTGTGCAGATTTGCATAAATCAACTCTGCGAGCTTTTTACTGATACCGGGAGCTTTGGCTATTTCTTCGATGCTGGCACGGGACAGCTCCTGCAAGCCACCAAAATGTTTTAACAGGTCACGCCGCCGTGTCGGCCCGACCCCTGCCACCCCTTCCAGGGTTGAGGTGCGCCGGGTTTTGCCACGCCGGGCACGGTGGCCGGTGATGGCGAAACGGTGGGCTTCGTCGCGGATCTGCTGGATCAGGTGCAGTGCCGGAGAGTCGCCCTTCAAGGTGAACTCATGCGCCGCATCATTCAAGTACAAGGTTTCGAAACCGGCCTTGCGGGTCGCACCCTTGGCCACGCCGAGCAGGATCAGGTCGGGGACGGCCAGTTCGTTGAGCACGTCGCGGGCCATGGACAGCTGACCCTTGCCGCCGTCCACCAGCAGAATGTCCGGCAGCTTGCCCTCGCCGTCCTTCAGTTTGCTGAAGCGGCGGGTCAGGGCCTGGTGCATCGCAGCGTAGTCATCGCCCGGGGTGACGCCTTCGATGTTGTAACGGCGGTAATCGGACTTGATCGGCCCTTCCGGCCCGAACACCACGCAGGAGGCCACGGTGGCCTCGCCGCTGGAGTGGCTGATGTCGTAGCACTCCAGGCGCTGGGGCGGTTCGTCGAGCTTGAGCACTTCGGCCAAGGCATCAAACCGTGCAGCGACGTGCTGGCGGTTGGCCAGGCGTGCGCCCAGGGCCTGTTCGGCGTTGGTCACTGCCAGCTGCTGCCAGCGGGCACGGGTGCCGCGCACGCGGTGGCTGATGTCCAGCTCGCGGCCTCGCAGTTCGTGAATCGCCTCGATCAGCGCGGGGAAGTCCTCGTGCACCACGTTGACGATCAACTCGCTCGGCAGGTCGCGCTCGGGGCTGCTGACGTAGTACTGGCCCAGGAACGCCGCCATGACTTCGGCGACCTCCTCTTCTATACCGGTCTGGGGGAAGAAGTTCTTGCTGCCCAGCACCCGCCCGCCCCGCACGCTGATCAGGTGCACACAGGCGCCGCCTGGGTTGACGAAGGCCGCGATGACATCGACGTCGCCGGTGCCGCCTTCCATGCTCTGCTGGTCCTGGACGCGGCGCAGCAGGGAAATCTGGTCACGCAGTTCTGCGGCGCGCTCGAAATCCAGGGTGCTGGCCGCTTGCTCCATGGCGCCGGACAATTCATCGGCCAGGGCATTGCTGCGACCTTCAAGGAACATCACCGAGTGACGCACGTCCTCGGCGTATTCCGCCGGCTCAACCAGGCCCACGCACGGCGCCTTGCAGCGTTTGATCTGGTATTGCAGGCACGGGCGGTTGCGGTTCTTGTAGAAACTGTCTTCGCACTGGCGCACGAAAAACGCCTTTTGCAGCAGGCTCAGGCTCTCGCGGATGGCGCCGGCGCTGGGGTAAGGCCCGAAATATTTGCCCTTCTGCTTCTTGGCACCGCGATGGATGCTCAGGCGCGGAAAGTCGCCGTCCGAGAGAAACACGTACGGGTAGGACTTATCGTCACGCAGCAGGATGTTGTAGGGCGGCCGCCATTCCTTGATCAGCGTCTGCTCAAGCAGCAGCGCCTCGGTTTCATTGGCGGTGATGGTGGTTTCGACCTGGGCGATACGCGCCACCAGCGCCGCAGTCTTCGGCGCCAGGCCCGTCTTGCGGAAGTAACTCGCCAGGCGGCTCTTCAGGTTCTTGGCTTTACCGACGTAGAGCAGGCGCGCTTCGCTGTCGAACATGCGATACACGCCGGGGCGGCCACTGCAGGTTGCAAGAAACGCACTCGGATCGAACAGGAATTTTATTTCAGGGGCTGTCATTTCAGGCGCTGGCGTCAACCATGCCGTGGCGTACCGCCAGCAGGGTCAGTTCAACATCACTGCTGATGGAAAGCTTTTCGAAAATCCGGTAACGGTAGGTGTTCACGGTTTTCGGCGACAGGCACAGCTTGTCGGAGATCGACTGGACTTTTTGGCAGCCGACAATCATCAAGGCGATCTGGATTTCCCGCTCCGACAGCGCATCGAACGGCGAGTCGCTGGTGGGCTGGAACGACTTGATCGCCAACTGCTGGGCAATCTGCGGACTGATGTAGCGTTGACCGGCAAACACCAGGCGAATGGCCTGGACCATTTCCGCCAGGCCCGCACCTTTTGTCAGATAGCCGGCAGCGCCCGCTTGTAGAAGCCGTGTAGGAAACGGATCTTCTTCACACACGGTGACTACCACGACTTTGATATCCGGATGGCTGCGCAACAACTTCGTAGTGGCGCCAAGACCGCCGATCCCGGGCATCTTGACGTCCATCAAAACCACGTCGGGCTTCAACTCCCGGGCCTTGATCAGGGATTCCTCCCCTGATTCGGCCTGGCCGACTACTTGCAGGCCATCGATGTCAGCCAGCATTCGTGTAATGCCTGTACGAACGAGATCATGGTCATCGACTACTAGCACCCTAATCAAGCAGACACCTCGCGATATGGTCTTATAGGTTGCTGAACACCTTAGCAAAAAACCAAGGCGCAGACCTAGCTGCAAGCGTCATATATATAGAGTTTCAATGCACAACAGACCGTCGCCGAACGGCTCGCGGCTTGATTTCCTGGGTAAAAGGTCAGGAATCCTGGGCCGAAGACCTGTTTTTTCCGTTGCTCAAGGCTGAATGCTCGGCCAACGTAGAGGTCAAGCGATGGATTGCGTCCTGGTCTTCCTTGAACATCGCCCGGTAGTTGCCCAGCACTTTCTCTTCAACCTGGCTGAGGTTTTCAAGTTGGGTTGGTGTTGGCGTGCCGGTTAACACGTACAGGATATCGACACCTTTTTCTGCCACGCGAGACAGGTAATCTGCCTTGGGCGCGCGACCGCCACTTTCATATTTACCCTGTGCGTTCGCCTCTACACCTCCTATTTCACCAAAACTTTTCTGCGACAGGCCGAGTCGCTCTCTTTCTTGCCTTAACCGGGAACCGATTCCACTCATTTGGATGTATGATCCTATTTGGCACACCCCAAGAGGTGACACACTCATCTCGTTTTACACAAACTTGAACGGTTTTGAACTATGCCCGGTATTCGCACTGCTGCACAAGCCAAGGCCTGGCTGGAACATCAAGGTAAGTCTGTTCAAGCGTTCGCCCGGGAACATGGCGTAGACCCGGCAACCACTTATCAAGTGCTCGCTGGGCGCAAAAAGGGACGGCGTGGAGAAGCTCACAAGGTGGCGGTCCTGTTGGGCATGAAGGACGGCATCATTATTCCAGGTGATGATGAAATCGTGAGGCAAGCGCAGGACGTCACGTCCTGAAGTCAGTATGCGCTTATTAAAACCAAGTGCCTGTTTTCCTGAAATCGGACAAATCCGCACCTGATCACGGGCGGCAATCGCGCTCCATGCGCCAGAAGCAATCCTCCGCACCCACGATTTCCAGGCCCTTGCGCTGATAGAGCCTGCGCGCCGGGTTGGTCTTGAAAACGGTCAACCGTAAAAGACCCAGCCCCTCGGCGCGCGCCTTATACACCATCTGCTCGATGACCCAGCCGCCCGCCCCTTGATGACGAAACGCCTCAAGGATGTGCAATTCGCGGATATACAGCGCCTTTGGGTCACGACTGACACTGATAAAACCCAGCACCTCGTTATCGCGACAGATCAGCCAATTCTCCCGACCGGCCCAGGCGGTATCAAACCCGGCATCAGACCACGAAAGATCGTATTGGCGATAATAGTTGCCCATGGCCTGATGGGTCAGGGTTCGGGCGAAGGCCAGGTGTTGGCTGGTCGCTGCCTGCAGTTGAAACGCCATGGGCCTGCGCTCCCTAAATCACCACCTGTTCCCCGTGCCACTGGCCGGCGGTGTTGCGACGTGCGATCACCAACGCATCGCCTACACCCGGGCTGGCGGCGATCAAACCGCCATCTGCGCCCCAGATTGCGCTGCGCCCGGCGCACGTCCAGCCACCGGATGGGCCGCCGTGATTGGCCATCAGTACCACCATCCCGTGCTCGGCCGCGTAGCCCTGAAGCAAGGTTGTGTCCGCAGCGTAGCCGCCTTCGCTGATCAGCACACCGGCGGCGTAGATATTCGCCCCCGCCTCGGCAGCGTGCCGGGGATGGCTGGCGTGGGAGAAATCTGCGCATACCGCCAGGGCGATCCGGTCGCCACCCCATTCAAGCGCCGCACCGCCGTGCCCCGCGGTAAACGCTACTTCTTCGCCAGGGTGCAGATGCTGCTTGGTGTACACCGCCAGCGAGCCGTCCGGGCCCAGCACCAACGCGCCGATCAACACGTCATTCGCCGCCCCTTGGCGAATCGGCATGCCCACCACGGCGGTGATGCGCAGCTCACGCGCCATCTCCCGCAGCGGCGCCAGCACTTCATCGTGCGGCGCAATCGCCAGCCCGGCGGCCAACGCCGGTTCATAGCCGGTCAGGGACAGCTCCGGAAACACCAGCAATTGCACACCGTGCGCCGCTGCGATGCGCATGAATGCCAAGTGATGCGCGATGTTGGCGGGCAAGTCGCCCGCAATGGAAACGGTTTGGGCAGCAGCAATCGTCAAGGCAGTCATGGTCGCATCCAGGCAATCATCGTGAGGTCCGTGCAGCATATCGAGACTTGGGTCATAGCCGTAAGTACCCAGCCTCGATAGAAATTACTGATTGAATCCGCCCACTCGCCTCAGTTAAGCTCCACCCATCATTTGGAGACACACCATGTTGCAACTCACCCACACTCAGGTTTGCCCTGCTGCCAGCGCCCAGCGCTCGGTCGTGGCTGCCCGTGTGAGCGGTTTGAGCGCACTGGTCAGCTTTTATTTTGGGTATTGGTTTAGCCACTGGCGCGCCTGATACCTGAAATCGGCGCCCACTACTCAAGGGGTCGCCTACCAGAGAAATCTAAACCCCCGGTCGGCTCCCCGACCGGGGGTTTTGTTTTTTCAGCCCTTATTATTTTTGCCACACATCGAACACTTAAAGGACTCACGACATGAACTACGCCACCTATTACCGCTACGACACCTCCACCGCCTGGCGATTTAGCAAGCTCCGTTCGGGACAGCCTGCCGCCTCCGATCGGTCACCTATTGGTGGCAAGCCAACACACGTAGCCAATACGGCCAATTGTCGAACACCCCAGTAGGGCCGAGCGTGCGGGAACAGCCCGCCGCTTGCCCAGGAAGCCAGAATATGAACTCTTCGATCGCCGCTCTGCCTGTTTCTACCCTGTCCTGCGCCAATGAAGCGCTGACCCAGCGTTTGCCCAGTTCTCTGGAGCTCAAGCACCAACTGCCCCTGAGCCCGTTCCTCAACGAACAAATCCACGCCCATCGCCAAGCCGTGCGCGCCATCCTCAAGGGCGAAGATTCACGCCTGCTGGTGATCGTCGGCCCGTGCTCGATCCACGACCCGGAATCGGCCATGGAATACGCCCGCAACCTGAAAAAACTGGCCCATGAAGTCAGTGACCAGATGCTGCTGGTGATCCGCGCCTACGTCGAAAAACCCCGCACCACCATCGGTTGGAAAGGCCTGGCCTACGACCCGCGCCTGGATGGCAGCGACGACATGGCCGCCGGCCTGACCCTGTCCCGGGAACTGATGCGCGAAATGCTGCGCCTGGGCTTGCCGGTCGCCACCGAGTTGCTGCAACCGATGGCTGCCGGCTACTTCGATGACCTGCTGAGCTGGGTCGCCATTGGCGCACGCACCACCGAATCGCAGATCCACCGCGAAATGGCCAGCGGCCTCGGCATGCCGGTGGGCTTCAAGAACGGCACCGACGGCGGCGTCGCCATCGCCTGTGACGCCATGCGCTCCGCCGCTCACCCGCACCGCCACTTCGGTGTCGACAGCCAGGGGCATCCGGCGATCATTCAGACCCCGGGCAACCCCGACACACACCTGGTGTTGCGCGGCGGCCACCGTGGGCCGAACTACGATCGCCAGAGCGTGGCCCAGGTTCACGCCGACCTGGCCAAGAGCAAAGTCGCACCACGGATCATGGTCGACTGCAGCCACGCCAACAGTGGCAAAGACCCGCTGCGCCAACCGGCGGTGTTCAACGACGTGCTGGAGCAGCGCTTGCAGGGCGACACCTCGCTGATCGGCATGATGATCGAAAGCCACCTGTTCGAAGGCTGCCAACCGTTGAGCCCGTCAATGAAATACGGCGTGTCGATCACCGACGGCTGCCTGGGCTGGGACGGCACCGAGCAGTTGCTGCGCAGTGCTGCCGAGCGGTTGCGGGCACAGAGTCCCGCCTGACAATGAAGATCAAATGTGGGAGCGGGCTTGCTCGCGAATGCGGTGGTTCAGCCAGCACATGCATCAACTGACACACCGCTTTCGCGAGCAAGCCCGCTCCCACACTGGATCTTCACTGAGTTGAGGGCAGTGGATACAGCGCCTCATCAAACTGCTCCAATTTGGGAAACACCAACGGCTGGTCATCCGCCAGCCCTTCCAGTCGCCGCTGGTAGCTGTGCAGGAATTCCTGCCGGGCCTCGGCGCTGATATACGGCACATGCCACGCCACAAACGGCTCCAGCACCTCAAACCCGACGTACGCCAGCGTGCCACGCAGAATCGGTCGAAGCATGTCCTCCAAAGGCCCATGAATCGCACCCTCGCCAAACATATGCTCGCGCCCGCCGAGGGTGACGGTGACCAGCGCTTTCTTGCCAGCGAGCCCACCCTGGTCATAAAACCGCTTGCCGCCGTAGCACACGCCCGACACCAGCACCCGGTCAATCCAGCCCTTGAGCATGGCCGGCGCCGAGAACCAGAAGATCGGGAAGTTGAGGATCAGCAGATCGGCCCACAGCAGCTTGTCCAACTCTTGCTGAATATCCGCCGCGATGGACTGGCTTTTCACCCCCAGTCGCTGCTCCAGCGCGTACACCAGGTACTCGGGATTCTCCCGCGAGGTGAAGTCCGAGGCACTGGCCACCGGGTTCCAGTTCATCGCGTACAAATCGCTGACCTGCACCTCATGCCCCTGCGCCTGCAGGGTGGAAATCGCCTGGTCACGCAAGGCCGCGGTAAACGACTGCGGCTCGGGATGGGCATGCACAATCAACACCTTCATAAAAACTCCTCAAGAAGTAAGCGCGGCCCGTTCGGCCAGCAAATGGTCGAGCCAGTCGGGGTCCATTTCCGGCTCCGATGAAAACAGCAGGCCGGTGTAGTCCTGATACGGCGGGGTGAAGATCGCGCTGCGGCTGCCCTGGTCCACCACCCTTCCGCGCTGCATCACCACCACTTCGTCGGCGATGGCGCGCACGGTCGCCACGTCATGGGTGATAAACAGGTAGGCCACGCCCAACTGCTGCTGGATCCGGTTGAGCAGCTTCAGCACACCTTCGGCCACCAGTTGATCAAGGGCGGAGGTCACTTCATCGCAGATGATCAGTTGCGGGTCGGCCGCCAGGGCGCGGGCAATGCAAATCCGCTGCTTCTGGCCACCGGACAATTCACGTGGCTGACGCTCCATGAACGTGGCCGGGTCCAGCTCGATCATCTCCAGCAATTCGGCGACCCGGGCGCGCATGGCCTTGCCCTTGAGGCCAAGGTAGAAGGTCAGCGGCCGGCCGATGATGTCGACGATGCGTTGGCGCGGGTTCAGCGCGGTGTCCGGGATCTGGTAGATCATCTGGATCCGCCGTAACTGCTCCTTGCTGCGCCGACGAAAATCCGCCGGCAACGCTTCACCGTCATACAGCACCTGCCCGGCGGTGGCTGGCAGCAGCCCGGTGATCAGCCGGGCCGTGGAGCTTTTGCCGCTGCCGGACTCACCGATCACCGCCAGCGTCTGGCCGCGATACAGGCTCATCGACACGTCGTGCAGCACCGGCTGATGCCCATAGCTGGCGCACACCTGGCGCACTTCCAGCAAAGGCACCTGCTGCTCGGGGCAGGCCTTGGGCTCGGTGCGAAAACTGCGCACCGCCCACAGGGATTTGGTGTAGTCCTGCTGCGGCGCGCTGAGCATGGTGCGGGTCTCGGCCTCCTCCACCAGCTTGCCGTGGCGCAACACCATGATGCGGTCGGCCATCTGCGCAACCACCGCCAGGTCATGGCTGATATACAGCGCGGCGCTGCCGAAGGTTTTCACCGCATCGCGGATCGCCGCCAGCACCTCGATCTGGGTGGTGACGTCGAGGGCCGTGGTGGGTTCGTCGAAGATGATCAGGTCGGGGTGACAGGCCATCGCCATGGCGGTCATCACCCGTTGCAGTTGCCCACCGGACACCTGATGGGGATACCGCTGGCCGATGGTTTCCGGATTGGGCAGGCGCAGCACACGGTACAACTCCACCGCCTCGCGTTCGGCCTCGGCACGGCTGATGCCACCGTTGATCACGGCGGTTTCCACATGCTGGTCAATCAGCCGGTGGGCCGGGTTGAACGACGCGGCAGCACTTTGCGCAACGTAGGCAATGCGCAGCCCCCGCAGCTTGCGCAAGGCTTCAGGCTTGGCCTGCAACAGTTGAATGCCGTCAAAGCACACCGAACCGCCGGTGATGCGGCAACCATCCCGGGCAAACCCCATGGCCGCCAGGCCCAAGGTTGATTTACCCGCGCCGGACTCTCCAATCAATCCCAGCACCTCGCCCCGCTGCAAGGTCAGGTCGATGCCCTTGATCAGCGGATGCCAGGCCTCTTCATAATGCCCTTCGATCTGCAGGTTGCGGATTTCCAGCAATGGCTTGTCCATCCTCAACACTCCTTCAGGCCGCTGGATTTGTGCAGCATCCAGTCGACGACAAAATTCACGCTGACGGTGATCAACGCCACCGCCAGCGCCGGCAGCAACGGGCTGATGTCGCCGAAGGTAATCAGCACCGCGTTGTCGCGGACCATGCTGCCCCAGTCAGCGGTGGGCGGTTGAATCCCCAGGCCGAGAAACGACAACGCGCTGATAAACAAAAACACGAAGCAAAAGCGCAGGCCGAATTCGGCAATCAATGGCGCGGCGGCGTTGGGCAGCACTTCGCGGGTGACCAGCCACCACAGCCCTTCCCCGCGCAAACGCGCGGCTTCGACGAAGTCCTGCACCACCACGTTCATCGCCACGGCCCGGGACAGGCGAAACACCCGGGTCGAGTCCAGCAGTGCAATTACCAACACGAGGGAGGTGGCGTTGGTGCCGACCACGCTGAGAATCAGCAAGGCGAAAATCAGTTGCGGGATCGCCATCAGGATGTCCACCACCCGCGACAATCCCTGGTCGACCCCGCCCCCCTTGATTGCCGCCACCAGGCCGCTCAAGCCACCCAGCAAAAACGCCAGCACCGTCGTCAGGAAGGCGATGCCCAGGGTGTTGCGCGCGCCATACACCAGGCGGCTGAACATATCCCGCCCGAGGTTATCGGTGCCCAGCAAAAACTGGCCGCTCCAGGGCGCAAACCCGTCGCCCACCACCTGGGTTTCGCCATAGGGTGCGAGCACCGGTGCAAACAGCGCCACCAGCACGTACAGCACAATGATCAGCAGGCCGAACTTCGCGCTCAATGGCGCCTTGGCCAGTTGTGTGAGAAAGCTCATGGTCTACCCCTTGGGATGCATCAGGCGTGGGTTGGTGGCGATGGACAGCACATCGGCACCGGTGTTGAGCAGGATGTAGGTGGCGGCGAAGATCAGGCTGCACGCCTGCACCACCGGGATATCGCGCTTGGACACCGAGTCCACCAGCAACTGCCCGAGCCCCGGATACACAAACACCACTTCGACCACCACCACGCCCACCACCAGATACGCCAGGTTGAGGGCGATCACGTTGACGATCGGCGCCAGCGCATTGGGCAGCGCGTGGCGCCAGATAATCCGCGACTGGCTGATGCCCTTGAGCCGGGCCATTTCGATATACGGGCTGGCCAGCAGGTTGATCAACGAGGCGCGGGTCATGCGCATCATCTGCGCGATCACCACCAGGCTCAGGGTGGCGACCGGCAGCACCGAGCGTTCGAGAATGGTGCCAAATGACGCGTCCGGCGCCAGGTTGGACAGGCTGGGAAACCAGCCGAGCTTGACCGAAAACACCAGGATCAGCAGGTAGGCAACGAAGAACTCGGGGAACGACACCGCACTCAGGGCCGAGGTGTTGAGCAGTCGGTCGAACCAGCTGTTGCGGTACAGCGCAGCCAGCATCCCCAGCACCAGCGCCAAAGGCACCGAGACCAGTGCGGCCAGTGCCGCCAGGCGCAAGGTGTTGCCCAACCGTGCGCCGATCAGCTCGGCGATGGGCCGCTGGTTGGCCAGGGAGGCGCCGAGGTCACCGTGCAGCAGGCGCAACAGCCATTGCACGAACCGGCTCAGGGGCGGCAGGTCCAGGCCCAGTTGTGCGCGAAAGGCCGCCACGGTTTCCGGCGTGGCGGACTGGCCGAGCATGGCCTGGGCGATATCACCGGGAAGCATGCCCACGGCCAGGAAGATGATCACCGACACGGCGAACAAAGACAGGAGGCCGAGGGCCAGGCGTTGGAGCACCAGTTTGAATAGGCTGTTCATCGTGCAGTTCCTTGAATCGGGCACGCTTGTGTAGGAGCTGGCTTGCCGGCGATGGCATCGCCTGGATATTCCCGAGACACCGAGGTGCCTGCATCGCTGGCAAGCCAGCTCCTACTGTTGATCTTCATTGCCTGAGCCATAGCGCCCGGCACAAGAATCACGCCTGCCACCACCGCTCGATCAGCCGCAACCCATCCAGTTCCCCATACGGCGCCGTCAGCGGTCCATGGCTGACGCGGTTCGAGCGTGCCGCCACCGAACTGGCAAACAGCGGCACAATCGCCCCGCCATCGTCGCGGCACAGGCTCTGCATTTCGTTGTACATCTCCTGGCGCACCGGCGCGTTCATCTCGCCCCGTGCGGCGTTGAGCAACTGGTTGAAGCGCGCGTTATCCCAATGGGTTTCGTTCCACGCCGCGCCCTTGGCGTAGCCGATACTGAACATACGGTCGGCGGTCAGGCTGCTGTACCAGAACGAGGTGGTGAACGGCTGCTTCATCCAGACATTGGAGAAGAACCCGTCCGCGGGCTCGCGCACCACGTCGATATCAATCCCGGCCTGGCGTGCCTGTTCCTTGAACAGCACCGAGGCGTCCACCGCGCCGGTGTAGGCGGCGTCGGAGGCTTGCAGGCGCACCTTGAGCGACTCCACACCGGCCTTGCGCAGGTAGAAGCGCGACTTGTCCGGGTCGTAGGTGCGCTGCTCCAGCGCGGCGTTGATAAAACGGCTGCCGGGCTGGATCGGATGGTCATTGCCCACCAGGCCATAGCCATGCAGCACCGAGGCCAGCAGGGTTTCGCGGTTGATCGCATGCTTCATCGCCATGCGAATGTCGTTGTTCTTGAACTCGTTGCTGTCGCACAACATCGGGAAGGTGTAGTGCTGGGCGCCCTTGGTTTCTTCGATGACCAGCGTGGGGTTGCGCTTGAGCAGGGCCACGGTTTTCAGGTCGACCTTGTTGATCACATCCACTTGGCCGGTGACCAGCGCATTGACCCGCGCCGCGCCGTCGGCAATGGCGATCAGCTCGGCGCTGGCGAAATGTGCGCGGCCCTGTTTCCAGTAATCGGGGTTGCGCTCCAGGTCCATGCGCACGCCGGGTTCGAAGCTTTTCAGGCGATAACCGCTGGTGCCGACCCCGGCCTGCCAGTCGGCGACGCCGTCCTTGGCGGGCATGATCACCAGGTGATAATCGGCAACCACGTAGGCGAAATCGGCATTGCCCGAATGCAGTTCGAACACCACTGCATCGGTGCCCTTGGCGCTGACACTGGCCACATCGCCGATCACCGTCTTGGCGGCCGAGGTGGAATTGGCTGCCAGGTGGTGGTTGATCGAGGCCACCACGTCCTCGGCGGTCAGGCTTTTGCCGTTGTGGAAGGTCACGCCCTGGCGCAGTTTGAAGGTCCAGATGCGCGCATCGGGCGTCGACTCGAAACTTTCGGCCAGTTCGGGGATGGCGCTGCCGTCCACGGCAATTTCAGTGAGGGTGTTGTACACCGCCGAAAAGCCGACGAAGGTGAAGGTGTCGACCCAGGACCCGGGGTCGCGGGAGTCGGTGGTGCTGCCGCCGGCCAGGCCCATGCGCAGCACGCCACCCGGTTTGGGCACGGCCTCTTCGGCGAAGGCCGGCAGCGGCAGGCCCATGGAAAACGCGGCGGCCACGGCACCGGCGACGGCGCTGTGTTTGAGGAAATCCCGTCGGTGCATCGCTTGAGTCATTTTGTTGTTGTTTTCGCTCATGGTGTTGCTCCTCTAAAGGTTCACACAGGCATGCTTCAACTCGATCAAGGTCACGCCGTTGCGCTTGAAACCGTTACGCAAATCCGTCTGCAGCTCATCCAGGTTCTGTGGCTCGCTGACCGTGCAACCGAACGCCCGCGCCAGGGCGGCAAAGTCCGGGTTGCGCGGCAGTACGCCGATGGGTTCGATGTCCAGGTTCAGCATGTCGTCGCGAATTTGCCCCAGGGCGTCGTTGTTCCACAGCAACACCACCAGCGGGCTGTCCAGTTCTTCCACGGCCGTGGCGAGTTCCTGGGCGGTGTAGAGAAAACCGCCGTCGCCCACCAGCACCAGGCCAGGCCGTTCAGGCGCGCCGAACTTGGCACCGATACCGGCCGGCAGGCCATAGCCCAGGGTGCCGTAGCCGGTGGGGTGCAACCAGCTACGGGTGGCGTTGCTTGCGAAGGCGTAATTGCCGGTGTAGGCCAGTTGGGTCATGTCACTGCTGATGAAGGCATTGGCCGGCAGCTCGGCGGCCACGCGGTCGAGAATGGCCTGGTGAATGCGCTGCAACGGGCCATGCCCGCTGCTGACCGCCTGGCGTAATGCCGCGACCGATCTGGTCGCTGCATCGGCGTTGCGCGGCGCGGCTGGCAGGCGTTCCAGCAAGGCCTGCGCGGTGTATTGGGCGTCACCGTGCAAGGCCACGGCGCAGGGATAGAAATCGTTGAACTTGCGCGGGTCGATGTCCACTCGCAGCAACTCGCCATTCAGCGGCAGGCGTTCGCGCCAGAAGTCGGTATCGGCCATTTCGGTACCGATGGCCAACACCACATCCGCCTCGGCGATCAACTGCCAGCCGGGCTCCACGCACAGGGTAGAACCGGCATTCAGCGGATGCTCCACCGGCAGCAACCCCTTGCCGGCCACACTGCTGAAAAACGGCGCGGCCAATTGCGTGCTCAAGCGCTCCAAGGCTTGCGCGGCCAACAACGCACCACCACCGCCGATGATCATCGGGCGCTTGGCCGCCGCCAGTTTCGCCACGGCTTGATCGAGGCTTTCAGCCGATGGCAAACCGCGCCCGGGACGCCGCACCACTTCATTGCTCCAATCCCGCTTGATCGGCGCCGAGAGCACATCCAGCGGCACCGAAATATGCACCGGCCGTGGCCGCTCACTGTCGAACACCGCGTAGGCCCGCGCGATCAACTCCGGCAAATCCTCGGCACTCAACGCCACCGCCGAAAACGCGGTGATGGGCGCGGTCATCGCCCGCTGGTCCTGGGTTTCATGCAGGCAACCCCAGCCCTTGCCGAGGCTGGCGGTGTGGTTGACGCTGGAAATCACCAGCAGCGGAATCGAGTCGGCATACGCCTGGCCGATGGCCGTCGCCGCATTGGTCACCCCCGGCCCGGTGATGATGAAACACACCCCCGGCTTGCCGCTGACCCGCGCATAACCGTCAGCCATGAAGCCGGCGCCCTGCTCGTGGCGCGTCAGAACGTGACGGATGCCGCTGCCGGGCAACCCCCGATACAGCTCCAGCGTATGCACGCCGGGAATCCCGAACACGGTGTCGACGCCATAGTTGGCCAGCAATCGCACCAGGGCCTGGCCGCCCGTCAAGGTTTTGCTTTGCATCGTCATCTCCTTCACGCCTGGGCGAGACGGATCAATGCATCGACCGCCGTGGCGCCCCGGGCATTGACCAGCAATGGGTTCACATCCAGTTCCAGCAACTGCCCGGCGTTGGCGCAGGCGTAGTCCGCCACGGCACGAATCGCCGCCACCAGCGCCTCCATGTCGACCACTTCGCGCCCGCGAAAGCCTTGCAGCAATGCGGCGCTGCGCAGGCTGAGCAAGGCATTGCGGATCGCATCGTCGGTGGTCGGCAGCAACAGGCTGCGGCTGTCCTTGAGCAATTCCACGAGAATGCCACCCGCGCCGATCACCAGCGCCAGGCCGAAGTCGTTCTCGCGCTTGATGCCCACAATCAGCTCGGCCAATGGTGGCGTGGCCATGGATTCCAGCAGCAGGTGATCGAAGGGTACGTCCGGCGCATAGGCCGCGATTTGCTCGCGCATCTGGATTAGCGCGGCGCTCAAGGCGAGGCCGTCGCGCAGGTTGAGCGCCACCGCGCCGGCTTCGGTTTTATGCGGCAGGTCGGCGCTGACGGCCTTGAGCACCAACGGGTAACCCAGCACGCCGGCATCGGCAATAGCTCGCTCCGGTGTACTCAAGATACCTGCCGGCGTGGTCAGCCCGAACGCACGTAAAGCCTGTTTCGAATCCCACTCGTTAAGCGACTGCCCGTGTGCTTCAAGCGCCTGAGGACACAGAGGGACCAGTATCGACTCACCCCGCGCCAGGAGCGCCCGACGATTGTTCTGGTAGTCGGCAATCCGGCCCCAGGCCGCCAGCGCGTCTTCCACGCCTTGCAACGCCGCAACACCCTGGGCATGCAGGCGCTCGCGGGCGTGGGCCGGCAGCAATTCGGGGAATGCCGAGGTGACAAACCCGGTCTTGCCGTGACGGGCCAGCGCGCTGCAAAACAGCTCCAGCAACAGGTCGCATTCCTTGCGCTCGCCGGTAAATTCGGCCGGGTAGTCGAGCACCAGCATCGCCGCGTCCGCGTCGGTGCGCAGTGCCGTGTCGAGCATGCTGTTGAGGGCTTCGCGGTTGCCCCAGATGGCCGTGGTGAAATCCAGCGGGTTGACCAGGTTGGCGTAACTGGGCAGCACCTGCGCCAGCTCCGAACGCTGGCCTTCATCGAGTTTCGGCAGGCTCAGGTCGTTGCGTTCGGCGTAGTCGGCAATCAACCCGGCATCGCCACCGGAACAGGCCAGGGCGATCAGGCTGTTGCCCGCCGGCAAATTGCCGCAGGCCGCCGCTTTCAGGGTTTCGACAAAACTTACCGGCCCGCTCACCCGGATCACACCCAGGCGCGCAAACAGGCTGTCGTAGAGCGCATCGGAGCCCGACAACGAACTGGTATGACTCAGGGCCAGCTCCGCGCCGATCTGCGACACGCCGGTTTTCAGGGCGATGATCGGAATGCCTTTTTCCAGCGCCTTGTGAGCTGCGCGGGCGAACCCAGGCACATTCTTCAAGCCTTCCAGGTGCAAGCCAATGGCCGTCACACGCGGCTCATCCAGCAGCACATCCATCAACTCGGCCACACCCAATTGCGCCTGGTTGCCCACCGACGCCATATAGGCCACCGGCAACGAACGGTCGCTCATGGAGAGGTTGTAGGCAAAGTTGCCGCTCTGGGTCAGCACCGCAACGCCCTTCTCGACCGGCTTGCCGCCATGCGCCACCGGCCACAGTGCCGAGCTGTGCAGGTAATCCAGCAAGCCGTAGCAATTGGGGCCTAGCAGTGCCATCTCGCCCGCCGCCTTGAGCAGTTGTTGCTGCAAGGCCTGGCCCTCGGCGCCGGTTTCGGCAAACCCGGAGGCGTAGCAGATGGCGCCACCGGTGCCGATGGCCGCCAGTTCGGCGACACAGGTCAACGTCAGCTCGCGATTGGTGGCGATGAACACCGCGTCCGGGCCACACGGCAAATCGGCCACACGGCGCACGCAGGGAATGCCATCGAGGCTGTCATGTTGCGGGTTGACCAGCCACATCTGGCCGTCAAAACCACCTTCGGTGCAGCGCTTGAGGGCGCGGGCCATGCTGCGCCCGCCCACGAACGCCAGGTGACGGGGCGCCAGCAGGCGCTTGAGATTGTCGCGAATAGCCTGGGACATAAGCGTTCTCCCACCCGATCAGCGCAACAGCGGCCGCAACAGTTCGCGGGCAATAATGTGGCGCTGGATTTCCGAAGTGCCTTCCCAGATCCGCTCGATCCGCGCGTTGCGCCAAATGCGCTCCACCGGGCCTTCGTCCATCAAGCCCATGCCGCCGTAAATCTGCACGGCCTCGTCGGCGACCTTGCCCAGTACCTCACTGGCAAACAGCTTGGCCATGCCGGCTTCGCCATCGGTCATGGTGCCCTGGTCCATCTTCCAGGCGGTGTTCAGGGTTAGCAGCTCCGCCGCGCGGATTTGCGTGGCCATGTCGGCGAGCTTGAACGAGATGCCTTGATAGGTGCCGATGGGCTGGCCGAACTGTTTGCGGTCTGCCGCCCATTGCAGGGAAACGTCCAGCGCACGCTGGGCCTGGCCGACGCAGTTGGCAGCCACCATCACGCGGCCTGCGGTCAGCCAGGCGTTGGCCACTTCCCAGCCCTTGCCGACTTCGCCGAGGACTTTGGAGGCCGGCACGCGGCAGTCGTCGAAGAACATTTCATAGGTGTGGTAGCCACGGTTGCTGACGCACTTCGGGCCCCGGCGAATGGTCATGCCCGGCGTGCCACGGTCCACCAGGAACGAGGTCACGGCGTTGCGCGGGCGGCCGTTGTGTTCGTAGGTGTCGGTGACGGCAAACACGATGGCGAAATCCGCGTGGCCGGCGTGGCTGATGAAGTGCTTACTGCCGTTCAGCACAAAGTCATCGCCGCTGCGCACGGCGCGGGTCTTGATCGCGTTGGCGTCGGAACCGGCGCCCGGTTCGGTCAGGGCAAAACAGTCGATCTTCTTCCCCTGCACGCACGGCAACAGGTACTCGCCAATCTGCGCTCCGGTGCAGGCCATGAGGATTTTCGACGGCCGGGCAACAAACACATGCAGTGCCCAGGAGACCTTCGACAACTCCCGCTCGATCAACGCCTGGGACAGGTAATCCAGGCCGCCACCGCCCACTTCTTCCGGCATGTTGAAGGCATAGAAACCGGCCGCGATGGCCTTGTCACGAATCTGCGCGGCAAGTTCCGGCGAGACTTCATCGGCACGGTCCACCGCCTCCTCGTGGGGCAACAACTCCTTGGCAACAAAACTGCGTACCGCGTCCACCAACATGTCTTGTTCTTGGCTGGGCTGGAAATTCATGGCGCTACCTGTCGATCGTTCGAGGGTGTTTTGAGGAGGGACTATTTGCCGGAGAAATTCGCTGGGCGCTTTTCCATCGACGCGCGCAGGGCTTCAGCGCCGTCGGCACTGCGCCCGCAGAGCAAACCGGCGGCGAGTTCAGCCTGGAGCTGCTCGGCCAGGCTGCGCCCGGCGCCTTCGCGGATAAGGGTTTTGGTTTGGGCAAAGGCGAACGTCGGGCCGTTGGCGAGGCGCGTGGCCAGGTCGGTGACGTGGGCGTGCAATTGCTCATCGGCGACGACTTCACCCACCAGGCCGGCGGCCAGGGCGCGATCGGCGCTCCACAGTTCGTCGAGGAACAGCAAGCGCTTGGCCTGTTCGCTGCCGATCAAGCGTGGCAGGTGCCAGCTGGCACCGGCGTCCGGCGAGTAGGCCATGCTGGTGTAGCCGGCCTTGAAGCGCGCCGATTGCGCGGCCACACGCAGGTCGCAGCACAGGGTCAGGTCCATGCCGGCGCCGACCGCCGTGCCGTTGATGGCGGCGATGGTGGGTTTATCGAGGGTGTGCAGGCGGGTCATCAGGGCGTGGGCGGTTTCGGTCCAGCCGTAGGTTTCGAGGGCGCCACGGGCTTCGGCGTCGGCCCACTCAGCGAGGTCGGCACCGGCGCAGAAGCTGCGACCGCTGGCGGTCAGCACCACCACGCGCACGGCCGGGTCGCTGTTGAAACCGTCCAGCAACGCCTGCAGGTGCTTGAGGGTCGGGATGTCCAGGGCATTGCGCTGGGCGCCGCGATTGAGGGTGATCCAGGCAACGCCTGCTTGCACTTGAGTGAGCACGGACGGATCGGTAGTCATGGAATCCTCGAATTATTTTAATTGGCTTGAGGGGTGCGACATGGGGCGATACTAAACGAGTGTTCAGCAAGGAGGCAATCGGGTAACTGCAAATATTTTTCGAGGGGGAATGCCGGCCTGAACATTGCGTCCAGGCGGCGAGAAATCGTCAGTTCAGGGTTTGATCCGGAAGCGCTGGCGGCCGCCAGCCTGCAAGCCATCGACCCACGCTTCGCAGATCTGGATGCCCTGCTCCGGGGTGAACGTACCGGGGTTGAGCCCCGATTCCAGCCACAAACCATCGAGCAAGGCGCTCAAGGCAATCGCTGCCAAATCCGCGTCGAAACGCTCCCAGGCTTCTTCAGCAGCCATGTCCACCAGGGCCGAACGCATGATGGTGCGGTACTCGCCATAGGAATGTTCGTGGGCCTGATTGATCGCCGGGGCGGTCTTGACCGCACCCCAGAACACCAGCCAGGCATCCAGCAGTTGCGGGTCCAGCAACTCGGGGGAAAACGAGCCGCGAAAGAACGCCGAGAGCCGCTCTCGCGGGCTGGGCGGTGCCTTGGCCATGGCATCACGCAGCAGGTCCATCACCTGCCGGGTAATCGACCGATAGGCCTCGGCCACCAGCTCATCCTTGCCCGAGTAGTGATGGCTGATCAGCCCCACCGACACCCCGGCCTCGGCGCTGATCTTGCGGATCGACGCGCCCTGGAAGCCGTCGCGCTTGAGGCAGGCCAATGTCGCCTGGACCAGATTGGCCTTGCGCAACTCCGGTTCCATGCGGGAGAAACGGGATTCCTGGGTCATGAGGCGGTGTCCTTGGGTTGAGTCGGCTGGACGACTCTACCTCACTCCCGGAACCCCGGCGACACCCGATCCAGCAACCGCAGCAATGCCGCCCATGCCAGCTGCATGGCATCCAGGTCCGCCAGCTCACCCTCTTCCAGTGGCCGGCCCGGGTCATTGAACTGGCGCTCGGTGTGTTCGCACACAGCCGCAGGCGGCAGGATCAACTTGCCGCAGGCCTGGGCGGCGATCTGGATATCGCAGGCCTTTTCCAGGTAATACATGCGCAGGAACGCCTGGCTGACCGTCTCCCCCACCGTCAACAGGCCATGGTTGCGCAGCATCAACACCGGCTTGTCACCGAGGTCGCGAACCAGGCGTTGTTGCTCGTCCATGTCCAGCGCCACGCCTTCGTAGTCGTGGTAGGCGACCTTGCCGTAGAACTCCATGGAAATCTGGTTCACCGGCAACAGCCCGCATTCCAGTGCCGCCACCGCACAGCCGGCGCGGGTGTGGGTGTGCAGCACGCACTGGGCGTCTTCGCGAGCCCCGTGAATGGCGCTGTGGATCACAAACCCCGCCGGGTTGACGCCATGGGCCGACGCCTCGACCGCGCGCCCGTCCAGGCCGATTTTTACCAGGCTGGAGGCGGTGATCTCCTCGAACATCAGCCCATAGGGGTTGATCAAAAAGTGGTGTTCGGGCCCCGGAATGCGCACCGAGATATGGGTGAAGATCAAATCGCTCATGCGAAAGTGCGCGATCAGCCGGTAGCAGGCGGCAAGCTCTTCGCGCAGGTGTTGTTCGGTGGCGCCAGTCATTTTTATTCTCCAGGCGGGTGGGTGATGTGGCTGACGCTAATCCAGTCGCCAGTAAAAAAACAAGTTGATTTTTTACTGAGGCTGACCTCCTATAGAAAAATAACAACAACAGCGCCTGGAGTATCCGCACCATGTCGCCCCATGCCTTTCCGCATCTTTTTGAACCGTTGGTACTGCGCGGCAAACGCCTGAAAAACCGCATCATGTCCAGCGGGCACGATACCTCGATGCCCACCGACAACCGGGTCAACGAACAGCTGATCGCCTACCACCGGGCCCGCGCCGAGGGCGGCGTGGGGCTGATTGTGTTGCAGGTCGCCGGGGTGCACGACAGCGCCCGCTACACCTCCCATGTGCTGATGGCCACCGATGACAGCTGCATCGACGGCTACCGCCAACTGGCCGAGACCTGCCATGCCCACGGCACCGTGGTGCTGTCGCAGATTTTCCATCCGGGGCGGGAAATCATGGAGTCGGCTGACGGCTTGCTGGCGGTGGCTTACTCGGCTTCCGGGGTGCCAAACGAGCGATTCCGGGTGATGCCCCGGGCCCTTGACCAGGCGATGATCGACGAGATCGTCGCGGGCTACGGCGCTGCGGCGAAGCGCCTGTATCAGGCCGGGATTGACGGTGTGGAGGTGGTCGCCAGCCATGGTTATCTGCCGGCGCAGTTTCTCAACCCGCGGGTGAACCGTCGCACCGACGGCTACAACGGCGAGTTGGAACAACGCCTGCGCTTCCTGCGGGAAATCATCGCCGCAGTACGGTCCGCAACCGACGAGCACTTCATCATCGGCCTGCGCATTTCCGCCGATGAGCGCGACCCCGAAGGCCTGACCGAAGAGGACTCCCTGGCGGCCGTGCAACGCCTTCAGTCAGCGCTGGATTACGTGCACATCGTCGCCGGCACCTCGGCCTCCCTTGGCGGCGCGATCCACATCGTGCCGCCCATGGCCATTGCCCCGGCGTACCTGGCGACAGAGGCGGCGATGTTCAAGGCCAGCCTGTCGATTCCGCTGTTCGTCACCGGGCGCATCAACCAGCCCCAGGAGGCTGAACTGATGCTGCAACGGGGCCAGGCCGACGTATGCGGCATGACCCGCGCACTGATCTGCGACCCCCGAATGCCGGCCAAGACCTCAAGCGGCCATGCCGAAGATGTACGGGCCTGCATCGCCTGCAATCAGGCGTGTATCGGCCACTTCCACAAGGGTTTGCCGATCTCCTGCATCCAGCACCCCGAGACCGGCCGCGAATTGCAGTTTGGCCAGTTGCAACCGGCACTGCGACGCAAGCGGATCATGGTGGTCGGTGGCGGCCCGGCGGGGATGAAGGCAGCCGCGGTGGCGGCGCAACGCGGGCATGACGTGACCCTGTATGAAGCCAGCGCCCAGTTGGGCGGCCAGGTGCTCCTCGCGCAATTGCTGCCACGTCGCAGCGAGTTCGGCGGCGCCAGTACCAACTTGCAGCGCGAGATGGTACTGGCCGGGGTCCGCGTGGTGCGCAATACCCGCGTCGACCGTGGCTTGGTGGCGCGCGAACAGCCCGACCAGGTAATCATCGCCACCGGCGCCGAGCCCTACTGGCCGGCCTTCGAACGCGGCGGCGAGTTGCAGGTGGTGGACGCCTGGCAAGTACTGCGCGATGAGGTTCCGCTGGGCCGTTCAGTAGTCGTGGTGGATTGGCGTTGCGACTGGATTGGCCCGGGCATCGCCGAACGCCTGACCCGCGCCGGCCATCAGGTACAACTGGCAGTGAACGGCACCCATTGCGGGGAAAACCTCCCGTTGTACGTACGTGATCAACTGGCCGGTGAACTGCATCGGCTGGGCATTCCGATCATCCCTTACGCCCGTTTGTACGGCTGCGACGACACTACCGTCTACCTGCAACACACCGCCAGCGGCGAGCCGATGTTGCTGGAAAATATCGACACCCTGGTGTTGTGCCAGGGCCATCAGCCGGTGGACACTCTGGGCGCAGAACTGCAAGGCCAGGTGGCGTTCACGCGCATCGGCGATTGCCTGGCGCCGCGTACCGCCGAAGAGGCGATTTATGAAGGATTAAAGGTAGCGTGGGACATTTGAACGACCAACCGCCACAGCTGTTTCTCGGCACCCGCATCCGGGGTTTGCGCAAGGCCCGGGGCATGACGCTCACCGAATTGGCACAGATGAGCGAATTGACCGCCGGCTACATCAGCCAGCTGGAACGCAACCTCGCCTACCCGTCGATCCCGGCACTGTTCAATATCGCCCGCAGCCTGGGCGTGACGATCCAGTGGTTTTTTGCCAGCGAGACCACGCCGGCCGCGGAGGACGAAGGCTTTGTGGTGCGCAAAAACAATCGCCAGAGCATTCACTATGAAGATGGCATCGTCGACCAGTTGCTGACACCCCTGCCCAATCACCAGCTGGAAATGCTCCATTCGCGCTTTCCGCCGGGGACCTATAGCCAGCAGAGTTATAGCCATGAGGGCGAAGAAGCGGGTTATGTGTTGAGCGGGAAATTCGAGCTATGGGTGGGTGAGCGGCATTTTCAGCTGGATGAAGGGGACAGTTTCAGCTTCCCCAGCAGTGAGCCCCATCGGTACGGCAACCCCGGGAAGGTGGATGCGGTGGTGATTTGGGTGATTACGCCGCCGACGTTTTAGGCCGCTGGAGTGAATGGAGACGTTTCCTACGGGAACTGGCGACGCTGGCACGTCGGCCATCAATGGCGGGCCCCACAGCCACTTGCTATAAAAACGACTGCATCTTCTCGAGGTCGTCGCCATGTTTGGATTGTATTCGTTGTTCGCCGGTAAACCGACTCAGGATGACTTGGATACCGTGGAAGCCATCAAGTCAAAAAGAACCATGAAAATTGAGGGGGAATGGGGTATCTCCGTCTCCGCCGAAGAAGTCATGGAGTCCGATGCCTACAAAGAAGCGATTCGCCAGGTCCGCAAAATGGAGGCCGATGATTCATGGGCCTGCTGATCATTTTGCCGTTACTGGTCAGCGGTTATCTGGTCTGTATAAAACATCCTTATTACTACTGCCGCCTTCACCGTTTTGAAGGGCAATTACTCTATCTGCATGTTGCGCGGCTGGGGCTGGTTTGCCTGGTCGTCGCCACGCTGATGAGTGCCTTGATTCTGGCCATGTCAAAACAGACGGTTCACGTCGCAGGTCATGAGGTTGCAACAGACTACAGCCGCTATCTTGGCGCCCTGTTGGTACAACTCGATATTGCTAACGAAAAGAATGCAGCACTCTGGGTTTTCCTGTTGCAGGCTGGTTTGACCGCCATGGTCATTCCCGCTCTCTGGGCTAGACTTTTTGTCAACGCGAAGAAAAAAGAGCTGAAACTGAAATCCGATGAACAACTAAACTGCCGGCTCGCCCTGAACATCCTTGAAGGCACGCCTTTCAAATACCTGCTCAGAGAGTCCATCCAGAAGTACACACTTTGCATGTTCAGTTTGAATGATCGAAAAGTGTATGTCGGTATTGTCTTATTCGTTGGCATGCCCACCGAATCCGAAGGAATGGACCATGCCTTCACCCTTCTTCCTCTGCTCAGCGGCTACCGTGACAAGGACACGCTGGAAGTTACCCTGGGCACGCGTTATTCAGATAAGAGTCCCCCGGCCCCCATCATGTTGATTCAGGAAAACGTGGTCTCCGTCACGCGCTTCGACTTCACCACCTGGAACACCTCCCACTGTCGAAAAAGCAGCCCGCCGCGACAGGAGCAGTTCTACAATCACCGCCCCATCCGTCCGGCGAAAGCCTCAGGCGCCTGCGCCTGAGGCCTTGCTACCGATCAATCAAACTTCCAGTTCAACCCCACCCGCAGCATCTGCCCGTCGTTCTTGAATTTCGAGTCATAACCCGTGCCCGCACCACCGCTGCCCGGAATCACTGCCACGTTCAGCTTGTCTTCGCCCAGGTCGTAGTACAGGTATTCGGTCTTGATCGACAGGTTTTGCGTGATCGCCTGTTCGATACCTGCGCCCACTGTGTAGCCCATCTTGAAGTGACTTTGATCACCGCTGAACTGGGTATTGCCGGTAGGGCCAAACATATCCACGCTCTGGCTGGTTTCGCCATACGCCAGGCCCGCGGTGCCGTAGATCAACGTATGGTCAAAGGCGTAACCCAGGCGACCGCGCAGGGTGCCGAGGTATTTGATCTTCGACTCAAACGTGTTGTTCAGCGCCAGGTGCGTATTCAGTTGCGAGGTGCCGATGTTGCGGCTGTCTTGCAGGTCGGTGTGGGAGATATCGGCCTCGACGCCCGCCACCCATTGGCCGAACTGGTAGTTGTAGCCAATCTGCGCACCACCGACGAAGCCGTTACGGTCCAGGTCCACCCGACCCGGACGCGCGCCACCGTTGATATTGGCAATATTCGGTGCCGCCTGGCCTTGGGTATTGACGTCGCCGTCACCCCCGAAGCCAACACCGGCGTTCAAGCCACCGTAGAAACCGGTCCAGTCAGTGGCACCGCTTTCAGCCGCCTGGGCACACGCCGAGGCAACAAGGGAAACCGCCGCGACAGCGAGTAAACGAGTGATCATGTAAAGCTCCTATCATTATTGGTTGAATTGCAGGCACAGCTTCGCCGCACACCGATGGCTACCGGCGCGAGGCAAGAAAACGTTCAGAGGGTGTTACGACCGAGCCGAGCGGCCCGGGGTGACGCGGTAATGATTACTGGCCGAGAAAACGGTAGTCGGCGCGGTAAGGCTCCACGTGCAAATCGCCGTCGTGCTCACAACGGCCGCTGAACACGCCACCTTCGGTGTGCAGCCGTTGCACCGCCACCACCGGTGACAGCCCGCCAACGCCTTGATGGCTCACCACATCCAGGCGCAACAGCGAAATATCCCGCCCCGTTGCCCCCGGCGCCTGGGCAGCCACTTTGCCGACCACGGCGCTGCGATCATCCAGCTGCCAGGTCGGCCCCGCAAAGTGCCGGCCCACCGTCTTGCCATTGATCATCAGCGTCGCCAGCGGCTCGCGAAACTGCCAGGCCAGCTGGCCGTTGCCGTCCTTGGCGCAGTTGTAGATCTGCACACCTTCGGCCCGCACGGTCATCAGGATCGTCTTCGCGTCACCGCTCAACGGGTCGGGCAGGTCCTGCGCCTGCGCCCTTTGGGCATCAATGGCACAGGCGATCAACACGACCATGCCGATCACTTGCAACGCCAGCAGCGCCAGGCGATTACGGCGTGCCACAACATCAGGGTCGGTGCTGCTCATCACGCGCCTGCCAGGGAGAGTTTTAAGAAACGTCAGTGCAATCATCTTGAAGTCCGTCGAGGGTCAATTGTCAGCGTCTGCAGGATGAACAATCAGCCATCAGTTTTTATTCCCGATTATTTTTCAACCGGGGCACTACCAGACTTCAACCTTGAGCTCGGTCAGCCGGCTGGCCGGCATCGGCAGGGCCTTGCCGCTGTGCACCACGCCATGGCGCGGCGACTCKCGCTTGAGGTTGGGCACCGGGATGCGCCCGCCACCGCGCACGGTTTGCGCGCCGTTCATTTGGAATTTGCCATAGGCAAAATTCAGCCCCACGCCGTTCTGGCGCTGGAAATAAATCCACCAGCGGCCTTCCTCGAATTTCATGAACGCAAAGCCCCGGGGATAGGCGTCCTCGCCATAGTCATCAAAGGTCATCGCCGTGGCGAAGCCCAGCCCATGGCCGTCGAAGCGGCTGAGGTATTCCTTGTTCAGGTAATCGCTGCCGCCCTGCACGTGGAACACCCGGTACGTGGTGTCGTCGATATGGTCGATCAGGATCGAACAGCCACTGAAATCCGGGGTGAACACGTAGCCCGTGGCGCCCGGGTTGGCGGGGATATCGCAAAAACTACCCTGGGGTACCCAATGGCCCATCAGCGGCCGTTCGATCTTGCCGTACTCACCGGGTTTATCCAGGGTGGCCAGGCGGTAGCCACCGGCTTTGTGATCGTTCACGTCGAACACATTGATGCCCGCGATCAATCCCGAAGGAATGCGCTTGGCGGTCATGAAGTTCTGTTGCAGGAAGAGCTTGGTGGAGGAAAACGCGTTCATGCATTGGGTGGTCATAGGTGCTCCTGACGAGAGGAAAGTCATCGGTCTTGCGCCAGCAAAAAGCGGCTGCCTGAATCACGCGAAACCATGAGAAGAACACCCTCCCCCGGCGCTTTATTCCATGATTTTGCTCAATCGGATTGGGCCGGATCCATACGCAAAATTGCCTTATTGCCAAGGCCCCGCAACGGGTAGCCTGCGGCCCTGCGATGCCTTGCGCACGCAACCCCGACTCGCTCGATGACTGGCGCCCACGTGAAGAAACTTTCGATACTCCTATTGCTCGCCGGGCTGTTTCAGCTGCCGCACGTGCTTGCGGCCCCGGCCACTATCGCGGTGATTTCCTTTGCGGAAAAACCCCTGCACCTGATCCGTGCCACCACCCTTTACACCATAGGCGCCGGCACGCGCCTGCAAGGCGGCGACATTCTGCAAACCGGCGGCGCCGGCATCCAGATCGAAGGGCTGGCACCGGCCATCGTCGCCCTGGGGCCCGACACGCGAATCCTGATCGCCACCAACAGCAAGGCCGCGCAAATCAATCTGCTCAGCGGCTGGTTGAAGCTGCAACCAGTGGCTGCAAGCGCCCATGCCAGCCTCGCAGTCAACGCCGGTGGTCTGGCGTTCAACGTGACCAACAGCGCCAGTGTGATCCACGTCGGGCCACGCCAGAGCGAAATGTTCGTCGAAGACGGCAGCCAGCCTGTCACCGAACTGGACAACCACGGCAAGGCCGGTCGCACCCTCACCCTGAACCACGAAGACTTTGCCCAACGCGCCGGTGACGCCCCCCTGAAAACCACCGCCCGCCCGGAACAGGCGTTTGTCGACGCCCTGCCCCGGCCCTTCCTCGATCCGTTGGTGGCGCTGGGTAAAAAAATCCCCGCCGCCCCCGCGCTGAAAAAGGAACGCGACGTCACCTACGAAGACATCGCGCCCTGGGTCGTCAGCCCGCTGAACCTCAGCCAGCAAATGCTCGCCAGCCGTTTCGCCCCGCGCCTCACAGACCCGGCCTTTCGCCAGGCGGTGAAGACCAACCGCGGCGGCGTGCTGGAGTGGGAGATCGAACTGCTGCGCCTGGAGCGCCGGAAAAACCCTCATTAACGGCCTGCCCGTCGTTCAACCTTGCCTGCACCCAAGGGGCCTTATGAAATTGTCGCTCGCGGTAAAATTCAACGTGGTGTTCCTCGCCGTCTTCGTGGTCGGTTTCATTGCCACCAGCGTCGCCACCCACTACATGCTGCAACAAAGCGCACGCCGGGAGACCCTGGAAACCGCGCGCTTGCTGATGCGCTCGGCCACCGCCGCCAGCACCTACACCGCCGAGCAAATCGTGCCGCTGCTGGAAAACCGCCTGAAATTCCAGTTCCTGCCACAGTCGGTGCCCGACTTCGCCGCCATCTCGCACCTGCAGGAATTGCTCAAGTCCTACCCGGACTACGCCTACAAGGAAGCCACCCTCAACCCCACCAACCCCCGGGACCTGGCCGACGACTGGGAAAAAAGCCTGATCAACAACCTGCGCAGCCAGCCCACCACCGATGAACTGGTGGGCGAGCGCACCGACAAGGACGGCCCGTCGCTGTACATCGCGCGACCGATCCAGATCAAGGACGGTGCCTGCCTGGCCTGCCACAGCACCCCGGACGCGGCGCCCAAAACCATGGTCGACATCTACGGTGCGGTGAACGGCTTTGGCTGGAAACTCAACGACACGATCGGCGCACAACTGGTCTCGGTGCCGCTGGCCCTGCCGTTGCAGCGGGCCAACAGCATGCTCCACAGCTACATGCTGTCGATGCTGGGGATTTTCGCGGTGCTGCTGGTGGCCTTGAACGTGGCTGTGCACCTGTTTGTCACCCGGCGCCTGCGGCAGATGTCGGCCCTGGCCGATCGGGTCAGCCTAGGTGAAACCGACGTGCCGCCGATAGACGTAAGCGGCAACGATGAACTGGCACGCCTGGGCCAATCCTTCGGGCGCATGCGCACCAGCCTGGCCAGCGCCATGAAAATGCTTGAGGAGTAGGTGCACCGCCATGCTTGAACAACTCGGCAAATACCGCATCGACAGCGTGCTCGGCAAAGGGGCCATGGGCACGGTGTACAAGGCATTCGACCCGCACATCGCCCGCACCGTGGCGCTCAAGACCATCCGCAAAGAGCTGTTCGGCGACAGCCACCACGCCGAGCTGGTCAGCCGTTTCAAGAACGAAGCCCAGGCAGCGGGCCGACTGATGCACCCCAATATCGTCGCGGTCTACGACTACGGTGAAGACGAGGGCTCGGCCTACATCGCCATGGAATTTGTCGAAGGCACACCGCTCAACACCGTGCTCGCCGCGCAAACACCGCGCGAGCTGAGCCACAGCCTGGGCTGGATGCGCCAATTGCTGCTGGCCCTGGAATACGCGCACTCCAAGGGCGTGGTGCACCGCGACATCAAGCCGGCCAACCTGCTGATTACCGCCGACGATCAGGTCAAGGTCACCGACTTCGGCGTGGCCCGCCTGGACTCATCGACCCTGACCCAGACCGGCTCGATGATCGGCACCCCCAGCTACATGTCGCCGGAGCAATTCTGCGGCGAACTGATCGACGGGCGCTCGGACGTCTTCTCCGCCGGCATCGTGCTCTACCAACTGTTGACCGGCGAGCGACCGTTTTCCGGCTCGGCCACCATGGTCATGCAGCAGATCCTCAACCAGACACCAGTGGCACCGTCGAGCCTCAACCTGGCCCTCGACCCGGCGCTGGACAGCGTGATCGCACGCGCCCTGGCTAAGCGGCCGAGTGAACGCTACCCCTCGGCCCAGGCCTTTCTCGATGACCTGCAAGCCTTGATCGGCAGCACCACCACCGGCACCTGGATCAACGCCGAGATCGACGACGATCGCACCGTGCTCATGCGCCCCAACCAGAGCCTCGGCGTGCACACCCCGCCGACCACGGCGACGGTGGCCACCGAGCCTTTGGAAACCCTCACCCCGTGGAAACTCGCGGTGATGCCGGAACTGGAATCGCTGCTGTCCCACCAGATCGGCCCACTGGCGCGCTTTCTGGTGCGCAAGAGCCTGAACGCTTCGCAAGATTTCGAAGCGGTATGCGCCGCGCTGTTGCCGCACATTCCCTCGGAACGCGGCCGTGAACAGTTTGCCAGCGCCAGCCAGTCGCTGTTCCAGCGCTTGAACCCACCCACAGCGGCCCCGGCACCGGTCAGTGAACCGACGGTGGTGACGCTGATCCGCGAGCCCACCCATGCCCTCGAACCCGGGATCGACCCGGCCTTCAGCGAAATGGCCGAACGGCGCCTGGCCGTGCTGATCGGCCCCATCGCTCGCATCGTCGTCAGCCGTGCCGCACGCACCACGCCCCTGCGCCAGGCGTTCCTGCAACGCCTGGCCGAACACATCGAGAACGAGGCCCAGCGCCTCGCCTTCCTCCACAGCTTTGAGCCCACCCCATGACCGACTCCAGCCTCAGCCCCGCTGGCCCGCACAGCCTCGCCACGGCGATTGCCTGCGGCCTGAGCGACGTCGGCCCGGTACGCGAGAGCAACGAAGACAACTTTCTGCTGGATACCGACCTGCAACTGCTGGCGGTGGCCGACGGCATGGGCGGCCACGAAGCCGGCGCCCTGGCCAGTGCACTGGCCCTGACCTGCCTGCGGGAGTATCTCAGCGCCCACGGAACCGACGCACCGGCCTGCTCCAGCGACCCCGATGCCACCTGGTCCGACCCGGCGATGCACGCCGTGAGCGTGCTGCACGACGCCATCGACCAGGTCAATGCCCAGGTGTACGCCCGCAACGTCGCCCGGCAGATGAGCGAAGGCAACGGCATGGGCACCACCCTGACCGGCCTGTGGCGCCCGCACCACCCAGGCCCGCTGCTGGTCTTCCATGTCGGCGACAGCCGCCTGTACCGGTACCGCGACGGCGAGTTGGCGCTGTTGACCCGGGACCAGACCTGGTACCAGCAGGCGCTGGAGGCCGGCAAGGTCGACCGCCTGCCGGCGCGCAACTTGCTGTTGCAGGCCATCGGGCCGGCGGCACGGGTCGAACCGCAGATACGCGTACAGCCGGTGCTGCCAGGCGACCTGCTGATGCTCTGCAGTGACGGCCTGCACGGCTGCGTGCCCCATCAGGAAATCGCCCAGGTCCTTGCCGCTGCCACCCGCCACACCCTGCAAACCGCCTGCGAACGCCTGCTGGACCTGAGCGTGGAATACGCCGGGCGGGACAACGTCACCGTGCTGTTGGCGCTTTACGACCACTAGCGGCACGCTGTCAGTGCACACAAAAACGCAACACTGAACTGCACCGATTGTGATGGCCGCGCCACGCCCGGGTTTATATAGTCATGCCTACTGCAACCCGCCATGAGCCACCCGGCCCATCCCAAGGAAGCGTTCGATGACTGACCTGCACACCCTTACGGCCGCCGAACTGCTGGCGCAATTCGCCAGCCGGCAACTCGCGCCCATCGACTATTACGACCAGCTCCTGGCCCATATCGACCGCTGGGAGCCGCAGATCAACGCGCTCTACGCCTTCGACCCGCATCAGGTGCGCCAGCAGGCCCAGGCCTCCACCGAACGCTGGAACAAGGGCCAACCCAACGGCGCCCTCGACGGCGTGCCGGTGACCCTCAAGGAATTGATCGCCACCGAAGGCGTGCCCATTCCCCTTGGCAGCGCCGCCACCCGCCTGACCCCGGCCCTCAAGGACGCACCGCCCGCCGCCCGCATGCGTGAAGCGGGCGCGATCATTCTGGCCAAGACCACCAACCCGGATTTCGGCATGCTGTCTTCCGGCCTGTCGAGCTTCCATGGCATCACTCGCAACCCGTGGAATACCGCCAACAACACCGGCGGCTCCAGCTCCGGTGCGGCCGCTGCGGCCGCCGCCGGCTATGGCCCGCTGCACGTGGGCACCGACATCGGCGGCTCGGTGCGCCTGCCCGCCGCCTGGTGTGGCCTGGTGGGGTTCAAGCCGACCCTGGGGCGCATCCCCATCGACCCGTACTACACCGGCCGCGCCGCCGGCCCCATGACCCGTACGGTCGACGACTGCGTGCTGCTGATGCAACACCTGGCCCGCCCCGATGCCCGCGACGCCACCAGCCTGCCGCCGCTCACCACTGCATGGAGCAACCAGCCGCTGTCGGTCAAGGGCCTGCGCGTCGGCCTGATGCTCGAACCCGGGGTGGGCATGCAGCCGGAAGGCTTCGTGTGTGAAGCCGTGGAGCAGGCAGCGCGATTGTTCGAAGCCCATGGCGCGAAGGTCACGCTGATCCCGCCGATCATGGACCGCAACCAACTCGACGGCCTCGACCACTTCTGGCGCGCTCGCCAGTGGGGCGACTTGTCGGCCCTGAGCAGCGAGCAGTTCGACAAGGTCTTGCCCTACATCCGCGACTGGGCCGCGCCGGGTGCCGAGATCAGTGGCGTACAGGCCGTGAAGGGCTTCAACCAGACGTTCGAAATGCGCCGCCGCGCCGCGCAGGTGTTCAACGAACTCGACCTGGTGCTCTCCCCCACCAACCAGGTCAACGCCTTCCCGGCCGAGTGGCCTTCACCGAGCAACGACCCGCAATTGCCGTTCGAGCACATCGTGTTCACCGTGCCCTGGAACATGGGCGAACAACCGGCGCTGTCGATCAACTGCGGTTTCGCCGCCGATGGCATGCCCATCGGCCTGCAGATGATCGCCCCGCGCTTCGCCGATCAATGGCTGCTGCAAATCGCTAAAACCTACGAGAGCTGGCGTGGCGCAATCCACCACTGGCCGAATCCTTCCTGACTTTGACGCTGTAAGAACTGCCCACCCACACGCCAGCTCCGGGCCGCACCGGCCGGGAGCTCGGACGACCTATAACTAAAATCGAGGGGCTGGTATGCACACTGAGCAATTGACACGATCCGATCCTGATCACGCACCCGAAACACCGTCCCCGGACGCCGGCAAAAAGAGCATCTTCGCCGTGGTCCTGGGTAACGCCGTGGAGTTTTTCGACTTTGGTGTGTACGCAACCTTTGCGGTGATGATCGGCCACACGTTTTTCCCGTCCGACAGCGCCTTCGTCAGCTTGATGCTGTCGGTCACGGCCTTCGGTATCGGCTTTATCGTCCGGCCCCTGGGCGCAGTACTGATCGGCGCCTACGCCGACCGTGTCGGGCGCAAACCGGCGATGCTGTTGACCCTGGTGATGATGGCCGTGGGCACCGGCAGCATCGCGATATTGCCCGGCTACGAGACCATCGGCATCGCCGCGCCGATCCTGCTGGTGGTCACCCGCATGATCCAGGGCCTGGCCTGGGGCGGTGAAGCCGGCCCCGCCACCACCTACATCCTGGAAGCTGCGCCACCGCACAAACGCGGCACCTATGCCTGCTGGCAAGTGGTTGCCCAGGGCGTGGCCGCCATGGTGGCCGGGCTGGTGGGCTTCACCCTGACCAAAGTCATGTCCCCGGAAGACCTCAACAGCTGGGGCTGGCGCGTACCGTTCGTGTTCGGCCTGCTGGTGTTGCCGATCGGCATCTACATCCGCCGCAACCTTGCCGAAACCTTCCACGGCCATGGCGAGCAGACCAGCACCGGCGACCTGGTGCGGGAAGTCTGCGGCAAACACCGGCGCGCACTGGTGCTGGGGCTGCTGATCCTTTCCGGCAGCACCATCACCCAATACTTCCTCAACTACATGACCACCTTCGCCCTCACCGAGCTGAAGCTGCCCACCAGCATCTCCATGCTCTCGACCCTGGTGGCGGGCGCTGCCATGGCCGTGTGCGCAGTGGCCGGCGGCATGCTCTGCGACCGCTTCGGGCGCCGGACGATCCTGATGACACCCCGGGTGGTGTTGCTGTTAATCCTGTTCCCTGCCCTGCAACTGATGACCGAGCACCCAAGCCCGGCGACTTTCCTGCTGACGCTGGCCGTACTCTCGGGCCTGCACGGCATGAGTGGCGCGGCGCTGATCGTGCTGCTGGTGGAAAGCTTCCCGAAATCCGTGCGCTCCACCGGCTTCTCCATCGTCTACGCCTTCGGTGTGGCGGCGTTTGGCGGCACCGCGCAGATCATCATCACCTGGCTGATCGGCACCACCGGTGACCCGATGTCGCCGGTCTGGTACCTGCTGGTCGCCAACCTGGTGTGCCTCACCGCCGCCTGGTTCGCCAAGGAAACCCGCCCGCCGCTGCCCGGCAGCCCGGCCCGCGAAACCCGGCTCACAGAAGCCCCGGTTCGCTGAACACCTTTTCCCACTGTCCCGCGTCTTTTCGCCACCGACCGGCAGCGCCCAAGGGCCTGCCGGGACGGTCGCCTTACGTCTGATTTGTATGGGGAGTTACCATGTATCCACGTCTTTTGCTGGCCGTCACCCTGGCGTCCAGCACCCAGGTTTTCGCCCAGGACAACGCTCAAGCCAGCGCACCGGGCTTCCTCGAAGGCAGCACCCTGGACCTGAACCTGCGTCACTACTACTCCAACCAGCACACTAAGCGCACCACTCACCTGAGCATCAAGAAAGCCGGTGGTATCGAACCCACCCGCGTGCGCGAAACCTGGGTCCAGACCAGCATGCTCAAGTACAGCTCCGGCTACACCCAGGGCCTGATTGGCGTGGGCGTGGACGCGGGAATCTTCAGCGCGGTCAACCTGGAGCGCGGCCACGGCAAGGTCGCCAATGGCGGCGACCGGGTGCTGGTGGACGGCGACGGCGATGCGATTCCCACCTGGAGCCGCCTGGGGGTGGGCGACGTGCGTTTTCGCCTGTCGAGCACCGAAATCAAGGCCGGCCGGCTGATGACCGACAACCCGATCCTGCGCTACAAGGACAACCGCGCCCTGCCCTCCAGCTTCCAGGGCGTGGGCCTGTTCAGTAACGAATTCGACTGGCTGTCGGTGCAGGGCGGCAGCTTCGAACGGGCGATCCCGCGCACCGGCACCGGCGCCGAAAAACTCACCACCACCTTCGGCAACCGCGCCTACACCGGCTCACGCATCAGCTACCTGGGGGCCACGGTCAAGCCGGGTTACGGACTGGAAGCCAGCGTCTACGCGTCGCGCTTCGAAGACATGTGGGACCAGACCTACATCGGCCTGACCCACCGCATCGGCGACAAAAGCGACATCGCCTTGAAGACCGCCTTCAACTACTACCACACCAGCGACTCGGGGGACAAAAACCTCGGCTACATCGACAACAACGCCGCCAGCCTGGCCTTCACCGCCACGCACCTGGCCCATAGCCTGACCCTGGCCTGGCAGCAGGTGTTCGGCAACGAATACTTCGACTACGTGTGGGAGTCCACCGGCAACTACATGGCCAACTCGCTGTACTCGGACTACAACGGCCCCAACGAAAAGTCCTGGCAACTGCGCTACGACCTGGACTTCGCCGCCTACGGCGTGCCCGGCCTCACCGCCAGCGTGTGGCACGCCAAGGGCTGGGACATCGACGGCACCCACTACGACGGCGACCGCAACGGCCACAACACCGGCTACAACGTGCGCAGCCTGGACGGCGCCAAGCACAACGAAAACGGCTTGATGCTGGCCTACGTGATCCAGTCCGGAACCCTCAAGAACAGCGTACTGCGCACCATCGTCTACAACCACCGCGCCAGCGGCGGGCAGATCGACGGCAGCTACGACGAGTTCCGCCTCGTAGCCAATGTGCCGATCAATATCTTCTGAGGCTCAGGCTCAGTTCAACGAACAGCGCTGCATCGCCCCCGCCAGCATCTCCTGGCACTTGAGCACCGCCACCGAACGGGGGCGGTTGCGGTACACGCACAGGTCGATGCGGATGCGCCCGAGGTCTTCATCGGCGATTGGCACGGCTACCAGGCCGTCACCCAGGTCACGCACGTCTGCCTCTACCTGGGGCAAAATCAACACGGCTGCCCGTTGCCGGGCCAAGCTCTTCTGCACTTCCAGGGAGCTGGTGGTGAACACCGGTTCGAGGGTCACACCGCGTTTTTTCGCGGCCACTTCCAGGGCTTGGCGCACGCCGTAGGCCGAGTCGGGAATCGCCAGGGGCTGGCCTTCCAGTTCGCTCAATTCGATGCTGTCGCGCTGGGCGAAGGGGTGTTCGGCGCTGACCAGCACCCGGTGCCATAACTGGCAGTGGGCGGTGACTTCGACGTCGGCGCGCTCTTGCAGGTAGAACGCCAGGCCCAGGTCGGCTTCGCCGCTGCACAAGGCGTCGAGGGTGGCGGAGGCGCTGGCGATCACGATGTTGAAGGTGACTTTGGGGTGGGCGCGGTAGAACGTGGCGAGTACCGGGGCGAGCACGGTGGAAACGATACTTTCTGACACATGGATGCTGATGTTACCGGCCACCTGGCTTTGGCGGCTGGCGATGACTTCGCGTACCTGGTCGAGGCCGCGCAGGGTTGAGGTGACTTGTTCGGCGAGGCATTCGCCCTCGGCGGTGAGGCGGATGCCGCGGGGGCCGCGCTCAATCAGGGCGGCGCCGAAGAAGTGTTCGAGGTGTTCGATCTGGCGGCTGACGGCGGTTGGGGTGACGTATAGACGCTCCGCCGCTTTACGCAACGAAGCGCAGCGGGCGACCTCGTGGAAATAGCGCAAGGCGCGTAGTTGCATGGCGGGGTGCTCCTTTTTTTGGGGCTCGGGGTGGGGGGAGGCAATTACTGCGCCAGCTGTTCTGTTTTGGGTACATATCCATTTCTTCGGTAACGGCGGCTTAGGGTTTCGCTCTTACAGCGACTCACTTTGGAAGAGCCCCAAAGTAAGCAAAGGGCTCTGCCCCGCCTGTCGGCACCTCGCCTAGGCTCGGTGTTCCCTCACTCCGGCATTGCTCCGCGGGCCGCCGCGACGGGGCGTCCCTGCCCCGTCGCGGCTAAACCGGCGTCCTGCCGGTTTACCCGCTCCTCAATCCCTACGTTCGGCCTCGGGCTTATTGGGGCAGTCAGATCAAGATCAAAAGCAAGAGCACAGCGGCCTACAGGCCGGCTTGAGTGGTAGAAGCCAGATCAAAAGCGAAAACCAAATCTGAAACTAATGCAGCGCTGCTTTTCTGTGGGAGCTG
>NZ_JARIXR010000022.1:0-118016 GCF_029269205.1 Pseudomonas sp. 1912-s
TCGGTAAGTTTTGGGCTAGTGGCTGGCCTGCGGGATTTCTCCAGCAGACCTTGCTGGCCTTGTTCTTCGTAGCGCTCGAGCCACTTGTATGCGGTTTGGGGGCTGATACCGAACCGTCGACACAGTTCTCGTTTATTGCTGCCGGGCTGCCGGGCAAAGGCAACGAACTCTTTTTTCAGGCTCATGGCGTCTCTCGTATTCCAGGGCATGATGGTTTTCCGGCGAAGTTAGCTCGCCGAAAAGTGTCCACCATGTCCCCGCACACCCGTCAACCATGTGTCCGGTCCGTACAAAAAGCGCAAAAGTAACCAAAACGCTCTTGCCCCACCACTCGGCACCTCGCCCAGGCTCGGTGTGCCCTCACTCCGGCCAGCGTGGTTTAACGGGGCGCCTAAGATCAAGATCAAAAGCAGATCAACAGCACAGCGGCCTACAGGCCGGCTTGAGTGGTGTGAAGCAAAGGCAAGATCAAAATCTAAAGCGGGCACGGTCCAAATGTGGGAGCGGGCTTGCTCGCGAAGGCAGTGTGTCAGTCACCGAATGCATCAACTGAAAGATTGCATTCGCGAGCAAGCCCGCTCCCACATTTTTGACCGCGTTTGCCCTTGCTCTTGCTTCTACCACTCGAGCCGGCTGGTAGGCCGCTGTGCTCTGGCTTTTGATCTTAGGCGCCCCGTTAACCACGATGGCCGTGCCGGAGTGCGGGCATGCCGAGCCTGGGCGAGGCACCGAGTGGTGGGGCAAGAGCCCTTTTGGTTACTTTTGGCTGGGCCGGCATTCCGGGCTCCTTTCCAAAAGTGACCCGTTGTAAGAGCGGAACCCTAAGTCGCCGTTACCTAAATAACGGATATGCCCCCAAAGCCGTCAGTACCCGCTACTACCGTAATCCACCTGAAACACAAAACCCTGCACCCGCTCCACGCCGGTTTCCAACCGTCCGTCGGCATGCAGGCGCAGCCAGCGATAACCGGGCGCTTCCTCGCTCACCTTGAAGTCCTCGCTGCCGGGGGCGAACTGGATGCAGGTGGACGGCGACGCCAGCAGCCGCACGCCGTTGCGTTCGCGGTCGATTTCCTGGTGCACATGGCCCCAGAGCACCGCGCGCACCTGCGGGAACCGATCCAGCACCGCAAACAACGCCTCGGGGTTGCGCAGGCCGATGGGCTCCATCCACGCGCAACCGATGGACACCGGATGATGGTGAAAGCACACCAGATGATGACGAGTCGGCGCTTCGCTCAACGACTGCGCCAGCAGTTGCAGCTGCTGGTCCTGCAAATACCCCGGCACCGAGCCCGGCACGGCCGAGTCCAGCAGGGTGATGCGCCAGTTGCCCACATCCACCACCGGCTCCAGCAACGCGCTGTTGATCGCGGCTTGCAGCATCACCTGCGGTTCATCGTGGTTCCCCGGGATCCAGCGCGCCGGCGCCTGAATCTGCCGGGTCATGTCGCGAAAGGCCTGATAGGACTCCAGTGTGCCGTCCTGGGACAAATCCCCGGTGGCCAGCATCAGGTCAATCTGCGGCTGCTGCGCCAGCACCGTTTCGATGACCCGTTGCAGGCTGTCGCGGGTTTTCATGCCCAGCAGCCCGCCGTCCGCCTCGGCAAACAGATGGCTGTCGGACAACTGCACCAGCAACGCCGAAGCGTCAGGATTCAAGGCGGATACGCTCGACAAGGCGTTCTCCCGGGGCGTGATCACAGGAATGGACATTTGAGGCGATTATGCTGGGGCAGGACACAAAGAGGAAACCCGTGAAGCGGACGCAGTTCACATCTATCGAACGACTTCGAACTCGTGGCCCAGGGCCAGGCAGTGGCTCAACCATTCGCCGAGGAACACATTGAGCTGTGCTTTCTCATCCGGCTGGTGCATGAACACGTTGGGGTAAGGGTAGATGCTGCGAAAGCGTCGCGCATGTTCGGCGCTGATCACTTCGGCCATGCGCGCGTCGTGGTACACCTGCACTTCCAGCTGCGGTACCGGCAGCCACGGCAGGCTGTGTTCCTGGCGCACCCGCAGGGTGGTGGTGTACGGACAATTCACGATCACTTCCAGGGTCAGCACGCCGAGCATCTGGTCTCCGTGGGTCACGGCGATACGCCGCGCCTCGGGGGTGTGGCGCATGTCCGGCAGCAGCCGCATCAGCCGTGCATAGTTGGCCTCGCAGGCTGCTTGCAGCCCGATCAGGTCAACCCGATATCGCTCCCGTGCCTTTACTGCCATAACCCCCTCACTTCCGCGCGATTAAGCGCAAGCCATTGCAGGGCAATAATGCTCGCTGCGTTGGAAATTTTACCGTCACGTACCGCTTGCAGGGCGTCTTCAAAGGCCCAGACGGTGACGCGGATATCTTCGGCTTCCTCTTCCAGTCCATGGACGCCACCGGCCCCGGCGCTTTCGCAACGGCCCAGGAACAAGTGGACAAATTCGGTGCTGCCACCCGGCGACGGAAAGTACTTGGTGATCGGCCAGAGTGCGGAGAATGTAAGGCCAGCTTCCTCTTCGGCTTCGCGGTGTGCAACCTCCTCCGGTTGCTCATCCTTGTCGATCAGGCCGGCGACCATTTCGATCAGCCACGGGTTGTCGGTACGGCCCATGGCGCCTACGCGAAACTGCTCGATCAGCACCACTTCATCGCGCTGCGGGTCGTAGGGCAGCACGCACACGGCGTCATGACGAACAAAGACTTCGCGATTGAGCTCACGGCTCATGCCGCCATCAAACTTCTCGTGCCGCAGCTTCAGCCGATCCAGTTTGTAGAAGCCCTTGTAGGCATTGTCGCGCTGAACAATCTCAACCTTGCTCGGCGTCGATTTCGCTGTGTCCGTCATATCAACCCTCGTTTATTGCCTTGCGGTGTCGAGGCAGCCTCGACATCGCGCCATCCTAACGCGCTCGCGCCCCTTGATGCAGCCCCTTTCCGGTTGCCGGGATAGACGGCGGGCGTCAAACTCACTCTAATCAGCTTAGTGGCGAACTGACTGCCCTGTCGGGAGTCGAAGCTCCACATTTTCACCTTTCCTCGATTTATGAAGGACACACATGTCGCTTTTAAAAATCGCCTCCATGGCCTGTATCGCCCTGACCCTTGGCGCTTGCCAGAGCCTGTTCCAACCCAGCTACCTCAAGCCGCTGGACACCACCGCCGACGCCTCGGAGCAGATCAAACCCGGCTGCAGCAGCCCGGATTGCCCGCTGGTCAACATCGACACGGTGCACTTCCCGTCCGAGCCGCAACTGGACCAGATCGTCGAAAAACGCCTGCTGGAGATGGCCCGCACCTCGCCTGGCCAGGCCATGCCCGCCACCCTGAACGCCTACCGCGACAAATTCTTGCGTGAGTCGCCTGACCGCAACAGCATGTACTTGCAAGCCAAGGTACGTGAGCAGCATGACGGACTGGTGATCGTTGAAGTCTCCAGCTACCTGGACACCGGCACCGCCCACGGCGAGCCGGGCCGCGGCTTTATCAACTATTCACGCCTGCTGCACAAAGAGCTGAGCCTGACCGACATGCTGCTGCCGGGCCAGGAAGAGGCGTTCTGGAAGACTGCGAAAGTCGCCCACAACAACTGGCTGATCAACTCGCAGATGGACCGCGACCCGGATTTCGTGAAGAACTGGCCGTTCCAGAAAACCCCGAATGTGGCGCTGACCAGCAATGGCGTGGTGCTCAAGTACAACGTGACCACCATCGCGCCGTACGCATTGGGGCTGATCGAAATGACCATCCCCTATGCGCGCCTGACCGGCGTGATCAAGCCTGAACTGGTGCCCGCGCGCCACTGAAGGCCCGGCCCAGAATGAAGTGCAACAGCCCTGCCAGCACCAGCGCCGGCAGGGTCGCACCGACGTCCGGGTACAGATTCGCCAGCACGTGATAGGTGCTGATGCCACCCAGCCAGGCCAGCAGTGCCGGCCAACGCAGGCTGGCAGCAACCCCATGGCCACGGCGGCGCAGGATGAAGTGATCCACCAGCACCACACCGAACAGCGGCGCGAACACCGAGCCGATCAGCAGCAGGAAGTTCTGGTACTGCGCCAACGGTGCAAAGCAGGCGATCAGCGTGCAGATGACGCCGATGGCCAACGCCAGGTGCTCGACCTTCAGGCGCAACAGAATCCCGCTGGACACGGCCGCCGAGTGAATGTCGGCGAAGGCGTTTTCTGATTCATCCAGCAGGATCAGCAGCAGCGGAATCCCCAGGCCGGCCCCGGCCAATGCCAGCAGCAAGGCGTTCACTTCACCGCTCGGCGCGAAGGCCAGGGTGTACGCCACGCCCAGGCTCATCAGCCAGAAGTTACCGATAAAGAAACCCAGCGCGGTGCCGCCGAACACGCTTTTGGCGCGTTTGCCGAAACGTGAGTAGTCGGCAATCAGTGGCAGCCAGGACAGCGGCATGGCAATAGCGATATCAAAACCCACCGCAAATGGCATCGAGCCGTCACCGGCCTGGGCCCAGAGTGCGGCCAGGTCGGCCTTGGCGAACAGGTTCCAAGTCAGCCACAGGCAGGCGGCGAGCAGCAGCCAGATGCCCCACTTGCGCAGGATCTGCCGCACAAAAGTCAACGGGCCGCTGACGGCGAGCAAGGTCGCGAGGGCGCCGAATACCAGGGTCCAGAACAACGGGCTGGCCAGCAGGCTGCCTTCGCTGAACGCGCGGGTACCCAACAGGCTGGCAGCATCGCGCATCACGATGATTTCGAACGAGCCCCAGCCGATCAACTGCAGCAGGTTCAACAGCGCCGGCAGGCTGGCGCCTTTGGTGCCGAGGCTGAGTTTGAGGGCGGCCATGGCGGACAGGCCGGTGTCGCTGCCGATCACGCCGACGGCGGCCAGCAGCAGGACGCCGACCAAAGTGCCGAGGAAAATCGCCAGTAAGGAGCCGGAGAGGCCCAGGCCCGGCGCCAACAGCGCGCCGGTTTGCAGGACCATCAGGCCGATGCCCAGGGAGAACCACAGGGAAAAGAGATCGCGGGCGCCGAAGACGCGTTTGTCCAAGGGCACCGCGATGTCTGGGGAATAGGTGCTGGGTTGAATGCTCAAGGGTGTTATCTCAGAGGGACACTATTATTTGAAGTAGGAGGTACCCCTGTGGCGAGGGAGCTTGCTCCCGCTGGGTGGCGAAGCCGCCCCAAAACCTGCAACTGATGAGTGTCAGTTAAAACACCCATCCAGGTTTTGGGAGCGCTACGCACTCCAGCGGGAGCAAGCTCCCTCGCCACAAGTTCGGGGTCAGACCTTTTTGTACAGCTGGCTGCCTTCCTGCTTGAACCGCTCCGCCTGCTCCGCCAGTCCCTTGGCCACGTCCACATCCACCGTTTCAATGCGCTGGTTGGCCGCGTACTCACGTACTTCCTGGGTGATTTTCATCGAGCAGAATTTCGGCCCGCACATCGAACAGAAATGCGCGACCTTGGCCGAGTCCTTCGGCAAGGTTTCATCGTGGTACGACCGCGCCGTGTCCGGGTCCAGGCCCAGGTTGAACTGGTCTTCCCAACGGAACTCAAAGCGCGCCTTGCTCAACGCGTTGTCACGAATCTGCGCGCCCGGATGCCCCTTGGCCAAGTCCGCCGCATGCGCCGCAATCTTGTAGGTGATGATCCCGGTCTTCACGTCATCCTTGTTCGGCAGGCCCAAGTGCTCTTTCGGCGTGACGTAGCAGAGCATCGCGCAACCGAACCAGCCGATCATCGCCGCACCGATACCGGAGGTGATGTGGTCGTAGCCCGGCGCGATATCGGTGGTCAGCGGGCCGAGGGTGTAGAACGGCGCCTCGTCGCAGCATTCCAGCTGCTTGTCCATGTTCTCCTTGATCAGCTGCATCGGCACGTGGCCCGGGCCTTCGATCATGGTCTGCACGTCGTGCTTCCAGGCGATCTTGGTCAGCTCGCCGAGGGTTTCCAGCTCGCCGAATTGCGCGGCATCGTTGGCGTCGGCAATCGAACCCGGGCGCAGGCCATCTCCCAGGGAGAAGCTGACGTCGTAGGCCTTCATGATTTCGCAGATTTCGTCGAAATGGGTGTAGGTGAAGTTCTCTTTGTGGTGCGCCAGGCACCACTTGGCCATGATCGAACCGCCACGGGACACGATGCCGGTGACGCGCTTGGCGGTCAGCGGCACATAGCGCAGCAGCACGCCGGCGTGGATGGTGAAGTAGTCGACGCCCTGCTCGGCCTGTTCGATCAGGGTGTCGCGGAACAACTCCCAGGTCAGGTCTTCGGCGGCGCCGCCGACTTTTTCCAGGGCCTGGTAGATCGGCACGGTACCGATCGGCACCGGCGAGTTGCGGATGATCCACTCGCGGGTTTCGTGGATGTGCTTGCCGGTGGACAGGTCCATTACCGTGTCCGAACCCCAGCGAATGCCCCAGGTCAGTTTCGCCACTTCTTCTTCGATGGACGAACCCAGGGCGCTGTTGCCGATGTTGCCGTTGATCTTCACCAGGAAGTTACGGCCGATGATCATCGGTTCCAGTTCGGTGTGGTTGATGTTGGCCGGGATGATCGCGCGGCCACGGGCAATTTCTTCGCGGACAAATTCCGGGGTGATGATTTTCGGCACGCTGGCGCCGAAGCTGTGGCCGGCGTGCTGATGGTCCAGCAGGCCGGCGGCACGGGCTTCTTCCAGCTTCATGTTTTCGCGGATGGCGACGTATTCCATCTCGGCGGTGATGATGCCTTTGCGGGCGTAGTGCATTTGGGTGACGTTGGCCCCGGCCTTGGCGCGGCGCGGGTTTTTCACGTGGGCGAAACGCAGCGCGGTCAGCTCGGCATCGCTCAGGCGCTGTTGACCGAAGTGCGAACTCAAGCCCGACAGGCGCTCGGTGTCGCCACGGGATTCGATCCACGGCGAGCGCACATCGCCCAGGCCTTTGCGCACGTCGATGATCACATTGGGGTCGGTGTACGGGCCGGAGGTGTCGTAGACCACCACAGGCGCGTTGATTTCGCCGCCGAAGTCGGTGGGGGTCACGTCGAGGCTGACTTCGCGCATCGGCACACGAATGTCCGGGCGGGTGCCTTGCACATAGATTTTCTGCGAGCGGGTAAACGGCTGCACGGAACCGGAGTCGACCTTGGCCGATTCACTTAAATGCACGGTGTTTTTTAGTTTTGTAGTCATCACGGGCTCTCCAACTATCCAGGCGGTGGATTTTTGTCGGAGCGAACCTGTGACGGATGGACGCACTGAAACCAGTGCTGTGCTTGGCGCACAAGAGCTGTTCGATTGTCGAACAACATCCCGGACGAAGCACAAGAGGACTCGCCGGGTGACGAGAAATCTTGTTCCCTACGCAGGCGTTAACCTGATCAGGTTCAACGGGATCCGGTATTTACCGATCTCAGCCTTCCAACAAGGCACCCCGACAAGAACGCGGCCAGTCTAGACCATGGAGCAGGCAAATTGCCAATGACGGTGCATTCATCGTGATGAATGGCGTAATTACAGGATTGTTGTGCCGTGATAGCGCCACTACACTCGGTGACTGCTTGAGGCCTTGACGCCAGGAATGGGCCGCCTTAGCCTTGGGCACCAAATTATCGCCGTAATATTATTCTAGGGATCGCCTCATGCTGCGCAAACTCTCACTGGCTCTTGCCGTGTCTTGTGCGACCAACGGAATGGTCTGGGCAGCTGAAGCGCCCCTGACGACCAAAACCGACCTGGTCAGCGTCTACCAGGAAGCGGTGGACAACAACGCCGACCTGGCCGCCGCCCGCGCCCAGTATGGCGCGCAGAAAGAAGTGGTGCCCCAGGCCCGCGCCGGCTTGCTGCCGAACCTGTCGGCCGGTGCCGACATCAACAATGTGCGCACCCAGCTGGATCAGCCCGCCGCCACGGTCAATCGCGACGCCCATTCCTGGCGCGCGACCTTGAGCCAGCCGCTGTTCCGCGCCGATCGCTGGTTCCAGTTGCAGGCCGCCGAAGCGGTCAACGAACAGGCCGCGCTGCAGCTCTCGGCCACCGAACAGAACCTGATCCTGCAAAGTGCCGAAAACTACTTCGCCGTGCTGCGGGCCCAGGACAACCTGGCCTCCACCAAGGCCGAAGAAGCCGCCTTCAAACGCCAACTGGACCAGTCCAACGAACGCTTTGACGTCGGCCTGTCGGACAAGACCGACGTGCTGCAATCCCAGGCCAGCTACGACACCGCACGCGCCAACCGGATCCTGGCCCAGCGCCAGGTGGACGACGCCTTCGAAGCGCTGATCACCCTGACCAACCGCCAATACAACTCGATCCAGGGCATCGTCCACACGCTGCCGGTGCTGCCACCGGCACCGAACGACGCCAAGGCCTGGGTCGAAACCGCCGGCCGCCAGAACCTGAATCTGCTGGCCAGCAACTACGCCGTCACTGCTGCCGAAGAAACCCTGAAGCAACGCAAGGCCGGCCACGCGCCGACCCTGGATGCCGTGGCACAGTACGAAAAAGGTGACAACGACGCTCTGGGTTTCAGCAACCCCAGCGCCTTTGGCCAGCCGTATCACGGTGACGTGTCGCAACGCACCGTAGGCTTGCAGTTGAGGATTCCGCTGTACAGCGGCGGCCTCACCAGCTCGCAAGTGCGCGAGTCCTATTCCCGCCTGGGCCAGACCGAGCAGCAACGCGAAGGCCTGCGCCGCCAGGTGGTGGAAAACACCCGCAATCTGCACCGCGCGGTCAACACCGACGTGGAGCAGGTACAGGCACGCCGCCAGTCGATCATCTCCAACCAGAGCGCGGTGGAAGCCACGGAAATCGGTTACCAGGTGGGCACGCGCAATATCGTCGATGTGCTGGACGCCCAGCGCCAGCTGTACACCTCGGTGCGCAACTACAACAACAGCCGCTACGACTACATCCTCGACAACCTGCGCTTGAAACAGGCCGCCGGGACCTTGAACCCGGGGGATTTGCAGGATCTGGCGCGGTACCTGAAGGCCGACTACAACCCCGACAAGGACTTCCTGCCACCGGACCTGGCCAAGGCCGCTGCGGCGCAGTTGAAGGCTAACCCCGGTTACTAAAGACAACACAAAACCATGTGGGAGCTGGCTTGCCTGCGATTGCATCACCTCGGTTTGACTGATGTACCGAGGCGTCTGTATCGCAGGCAAGCCAGCTCCCACATTTGATGTGTGTTGTCAGTGGTTGAGCAGTCTGCCCAACCCATCCAGCAAACGCTTCAACGCGCCCTGATTGGCGCGCATCACCGCCAGCCCCGCCTGGCCCATCTTCTGCGCGTCCTGCGGCAGCTCGAACAAGCGCTGCACCGCCACCGCCAAACCCTCGGCATCGTCCACTTCCTGCAACGCACCGGCGTCGCGCATCATTGCGCTGATCTCAAGGAAGTTGAACACATGAGGCCCGCAAATGACCGGCTTGGCCAAGGCCGCCGGCTCCAGCGGGTTATGCCCGCCGGTGGCCACCAGGCTGCCGCCGACAAACGCGCTGTCGGCCAACGCATACAAAAACAGCAGCTCGCCCATGGTGTCGCCCAGCAACACCGAGGTTTGCGCCGTTACTGCTTCGCCGCTGGACCGACGCACGGTGGCGAAACCCTGTTGCTGGCACAACTCGAACATCGGGTTGAAGCGCTCTTGGTGTCGGGGCACCAGAATCAGCAGGGCATTCGGATAGCTGGCGAGCAACTGCCGATGGGCGGCGAGCACGACTTCATCTTCGCCTTCGTGGGTGCTGGCGGCGATCCACACCGGGCGTTCGCTGGCGTGCCATTGCTCGCGCAAGGCGGCGGCGCTTACCAGCAGTTGCGGGTCGATGGTCAGGTCGAACTTGATCGATCCGGTGACCTCGACGGTTTCCGGCCGTGCACCCAGGCTGCGAAAACGCTCGGCTTCGGTTTCAGTCTGAACGGCAAACAGGCTCATTTCCGCCAGCATCGGTGCAGTCAGTTTGGCGAAACGTCCGTAGCCCTTGGCCGAACGGGCCGACAGCCGCGCATTGGCCAATGCCACGGGAATCCCGCGTTTGGCGCACTGGTGAATATGGTTGGGCCACAGTTCGGTTTCCATGATCACCGCCAGTTTCGGCTGCACACGATCAAGAAAACGCTTGGCCGCACAGGGCAAATCATACGGCAGGTAGCAGTGCTGGATCCGCGGCTCGCTGGCAAACAACGCCTGGATTCGCTCAGAACCGGTGGGCGTCATGCAGGTGACGGTGATCGGCAACTGTGGATAACGTTCCAGCAGACCGCGAATCATCGGCGCGGCGGCGATGCTTTCGCCCACCGACACCGCGTGCACCCAGATTCCGCCGGGCTGCATCGCCGGCAAGCCCCAGGAAAAGCGCTCACCCACGCGCTTGGCGTAGGCCGGCGCCTTGCGGGCCCGCAGCCACAGACGTAAAGCCACCAACGGCAGCGCCAGGTAAAACAGACAGCTGTAGAGAGTTCTATTCATGGCGGCGGAGTTTATCGGCTTTTTCAGTCGATCGCCTGCAAGCACTCGGCAAAACGTTCGGCGAGGAAACGCGCGGCCGGGCCAAGCGGCTCATCGCGACGCCACACCAATTCCACCACCAGTGCCGGCGGGGTCCATTCACTGTTCAGTTCGACCATCTGGTTCTGATAGGCCGGGTACTGCACCACATGCCGTGGCAGCCAGGCCCAACCCAACCCACGTGCCAGCCATTCGGCCAGCACGTAGAAGCTGTCAGCGCGCCACACTTGCGGGCTGGCGGCCTCGCTCCCGGGATACACGCTGGTCTGGGTCGCCATCAGCAACTGGCGAAACTGTGCCAGGCGCTGGCAATCCACAAACTTTTCCCTGGCCATGGGATGACTGATACCGCATACGGTCACCATCTCCACGCTGCCCAGCACCCGGCGCTCCAACGCTTCGGGGATTTGATCGTGGTAGAACAGCAGGCCCAGATCCGCCTTGCGCTCCACCAGTTTGCGCGCGACATCGCCCTGGGCGGCGCTGGACAACTGCACCTCCAGGCTGGGAAATTTCCCCGCCAGCGATTCGAGGCTGTCGAGCACCGGCTGATAGAGCATGGCCTCATCCTGGGCCAGGCGCAGGCGGGCTTCTTCCCCCCGCATCAACGACAAGGCACGGCCATTCAGGCGCTCACACTGGCGCAAGACTTCCCTCGCCTCTTCGAGCAACGCGGTGCCGGCCTCGGTCAAGCGGGGCTGGCGGCCGCTGCTGCGATCAAACAGGCACACGCCCAGGTCCGCCTCCAACAGGGCAATCCCATTGCTGACTGCCGACTGTGCCCGGCGCTGGTCCCGCGCCACCGCCGAAAATGAACGCTGCTCGGCGACGCTGACAAACAGGCGCATTTGCTCAAGACTCCACTGCACGCTCATGGCTCAACCCATCTTTTATTCGGATAGGTAATGACTTTACCGCATCTGGCAAATCTCTAAAATGCCAACCTTATCAAGCGACCCTGTACCGAGGATTTACCCCATGAACGCCGCCTACTATTACCTGGCCATTGCCATTTGCTCGGAAGTGATCGCCACCGTTTCCATGAAAGCGATCAAGGGTTTCAGCACGCCGATCCCGCTGTTGCTGGTGATCGTCGGTTACGGCGTGGCCTTCTGGATGCTCACGCTGGTGGTGCGCACCGTGCCGGTGGGCGTCGCGTATGCGGTGTGGGCCGGGATGGGCATCGTGATGGTCAGCATCGCCGCGCTGTTTATCTACGGGCAGAAACTGGATATCCCGGCGATGCTGGGGATGGCCCTCATTGTGCTCGGGGTGGTGGTGATTCAGTTGTTCTCGAAAACCGCCGGGCACTGATCACCGACAAATCGCCGCGCCTCTGTGCCTGTATACTGCGCCTCTTGTCTTGAACACTGAGGTCGCTGCATGCCATCCGTTATTTCCACCGACGTTCTGATTGTCGGCGCCGGGGTTGCCGGCCTCTGGCTCAATGCGCGCCTGCGTCGCCAGGGCTTTTCCACAGTGCTGGTGGAAAACGCCACCCTCGGTGGCGGGCAGAGCGTGAAGTCCCAGGGGATCATCCACGGCGGTGCGAAATACGCACTGCACGGCGCCCTCACCGGCGCCTCGGAAGCCATCGCCGACATGCCCCGCCGCTGGCGCGAAGCCCTGGCGGGCAACGGCGAACTGGACCTTTCGGGCGTGCGCCTGCTGTCCGAGGCCCACTATCTGTGGTCGCCGGGCACTATCGCCGGCAACCTCACCAGTTTCTTCGCCAGCAAGGCCGTGCGTGGCCGCGTCGACCAGGTAAAGGGCGACGACCTGCCACCGGCCCTGCAAGACCGCCGCTTCAAGGGCAAGGTCTATCGCCTGGCCGAGTTGGTGATCGACGTCCCGAGCCTGATCGAACGCCTGGCGCAACTGGCCGGCGACGGCCTGCTGGCCGGTGAACAGATCGAACCGTTGCTGGAAGACGGCACACTGGTCGGCCTGAAGGTCGATGGCCGCGAGATCCGCGCCCAGCGTATCGTGCTCAGCGCCGGCGGTGGCACCGCTGACTTGCTCAGTGCCCTGGGCCTGAGCCAGCCCGCCATGCAACGCCGACCGCTGCACATGATCATCGCCAAGGGCCCCGGCCTGAAGCCGCTGTACGCCCACTGCCTGGGCGGCGGCACCAAACCGCGCATCACCGTGACCACGCACCCCGCCGCCGATGGCAACTGGGTGTGGTACCTGGGCGGCGATATTGCCGAGGCCGAAGGTGTGGCCCGTACCCCGGAGCAACAGATCGCCACCGCCCAAAAAGAACTGGCCCAACTGCTGCCCTGGATCGACATGAGCCAGACCCGGTGGGCCACCCTGCGCGTGGACCGTGCCGAGCCGTTGCAGTCGGGGCTGACCCGCCCGGACAACGCCTTCCTCGCCGAACAGGACCGCCTTCTGGTGGGCTGGCCGACCAAGCTGGCACTGGCACCGGACTTCGCCGACCGGGTGATCCATGCTCTGGAACGTGACGGCATCACGCCAGGCACCCCGGAAAAACTGCCCGAACTGCCAAAACCCACGATCGCCCAACCCGCCTGGGAGCAACTGCTGCCATGACCTTGCCGACCCTGCACGACCTTCACCGCCCGCTGGGCAGCACCGGCCTGCTGGTCTCGCCGCTGGGCCTGGGCACCGTCAAGCTGGGCCGCGACCAAGGGGTGAAGTACCCCAACGGTTTCCAGATTCCCGATGACGACGCCGCGCGGATGCTGCTGCGCCAGGCCCGTCAGCTGGGCATCAACCTGATCGACACTGCGCCCGCCTATGGCCGCAGCGAAGAACGCCTGGGCCCGCTGTTGCGCGGCCAGCGCCAGGACTGGGTGATTGTCAGCAAGGTGGGCGAAGAATTTGCCGAGGGCGTGTCCCATCACGATTTCAGCGCGGCCCATACCCGACTTTCTGTGGAGCGCAGCCTGAAACGACTTGAAACGGATTTTATCGACCTGGTGCTGGTGCACTCCGACGGCAACGACCTGCATATCCTCAACGATTGCGAGGTTTACCAGACCCTGGCGGACCTCAAGCGCGAGGGCAAGATTCGCGGTTTCGGCTTCTCCGGCAAAACCGTCGAGGGCGGCGTAAAGGCTCTGGAACAAGGCGATTGCGCCATGGTCACCTACAATCTGAACGAACAGGCCGAGAAAGCCGTCATTGATTATGCGGCCGCGCACGGCAAAGGCATCCTGGTGAAAAAAGCACTGGCCAGTGGCCACGTCTGCCTGGAATCCGGAGTGGATCCAATTCACGCCAGTTTCATGTTGTTGTTTGCGCAAACTGGCGTCGCCAGTGCTATTGTCGGGACCATTAATCCGCTGCACCTCGCCCACAACGTAGCGACCGCTGCCAAGGTCATTCGCCAACTCTGATGCCGCCGACGCGGCCGACCCCGACGCAAGAAGGAGCCGACATGGCGCGAACGCTCATTAGAAAAAACCCGAGTAACTTTAAAACACTGCCGCTGCATGTCGAAGCCACGCCCGAAGGCTTGAGTTACCAGAGCGTCGGCATGCCGCTCAACTTCGCCCAGACCCTGCAGCGGCGCAAGCCGGTGGAGGTGAAAGACACCGAGCGTTTCGTGCTGGAACTGGCCAACCTTGGTGTTTCGGTGCGCCTGACGCTGCATTGGCAGAACCGCGATTACTGGGTGCTGGTGCGCCAGCGCCGACAAGACCGCGGCGATGTGGTGCTCAAGCTGATCTCCGGTTATGTGCCGGCCCACGAACTGAACCTGCCACTGCACACCGCCATTCAGGAAATTGCCGAGGAATGCCTGCTGGAAACCCCGGAAGGCTGGCTGGGCGGGCGCTTCAACGACACGTGGCTGCCGGCCCCCTACTCATCCGCCCTGCACTACCGCGAAGCATTGCCGTTTCGGCTCTCGCCGCTGTCCGGCGCCGCACGCCCGGTGCGCTGCGCCACCACGCAATTGATTGAGCGCCCACGAGCCTATGTGCACCTGCCGACGGCTTCGCTGCAACTGATCTATGACCTGCGCCTGGAAGTCCCCAAGGAGGCCAAGTCCCTGAGCCTGTTTCATGTGGACGAGCGCCTGGAAGGTGATCAGTTGGTCGCGCGCCTGGACCGCCAGCGTCCGGACTTGTACCTGATGCCGCTGAAAGACGGCCAGCCGTGTGCGGAGCTGTACACCTTGAAGAAGGATCAGCTGTATCCGGCGAGTACGCGAGGGCTGTATCTGGCAGAGAGCTTTGCCCAGCAGGAAGGCTGGATCGTGCGTGACGAGCGGATCCGCTGGAAGGACTGGCTGCGGCAACAGGGGCTGAGCGCGCCCGAGAAAGAGTCGAAATTGAAGCGGCTGACCGGAAGGGCCAAGCTACTGTTGAAGAAAATCGTCCCGCGCAAGCGCACCCGGTAACCTGCGGCAAGGGAGCAAGCTCCCCTGCCGCGTTCGGTCAGTTGCTGCGGATTTTTTCCACAATCGCCGTGGTCGAGCTGTTTTCCACCAGCCCCAACACTTTGACCTTGCCACCATAGGCACTGACGATATCAGCGCCGACTACCTGGTCGACCGAATAATCCCCACCCTTGACCAACACGTCCGGCTTGACTTGGGCCAGCAGGTTTTCCGGGGTCGCCTCGGCAAAGCTGATCACCCAGTCCACAGCCCCCAAACCCGCCAGCACCGCCATGCGACGGTCGACACTGTTGATCGGCCGCCCCGGCCCTTTCAACCGGCTGACCGATGCATCATCGTTGACCGCCACGATCAAACGATCACCTTGGGCCCGCGCCTGCTCCAGGTACGTCACGTGACCGGCGTGCAGAATGTCGAAGCAACCGTTGGTGAAGACAATGCTCTCGTTATGCGCCCGGGCATCGTCAATCGCCAGCAGCAATTGCTCGAGACTCAACACGCCGCGCTCCGAGCCTTCGGAACGCTGGATGGCACGGCGCAGCTCAGGTGCGCTGATGGCCGCCGTACCCAGTTTGCCGACCACAATGCCCGCCGCGAGATTGGCCAGGGCCACTGCGTGAGGCAGCTCTTCACCCGCGGCAATGGAAGCCGCCAGGGTGGAGATCACCGTGTCACCGGCACCGGTCACGTCGAACACTTCACGAGCCCGCGCGGGCAAGTGCATGGCCGGGTGGTCAGGGCGCAACAGGGTCATGCCGTGTTCACCGCGGGTCACCAGCAAGGCGCCCAGGTCGAGGTCGGCCATGAGCTTCGCGCCCTTGGTTACCAGCTCGTGCTCATCGACGCAGCCGCCGACGATGGTTTCAAATTCGCTGAGGTTCGGCGTGATCAGGCTGGCACCCCGATAAATCGAGAAGTCCTTGCCCTTGGGATCAGCCAGCACCGGAATGCCCCGGGCCTTGGCGGCCTGGATCAGCATCTGGTGATTTTTCAGGGCGCCTTTGCCGTAGTCGGACAACACCAGCACCTTGATGCCTTCGAGCAACTCGTCGACCTGGGCACTGAGGGCCAGGGCGTCGGTGGCGAAGGGTTCTTCAAAGTCGATACGCAGCAGTTGCTGGTGACGGCTCATCACCCGCAGCTTGACGATGGTCGGCTGATGGGGAATGCGCTGGAACAGCGCACGCACGCCAGCACCACGCAGGCTGTTGGCCAGGCTGTCGGCGGCTTCGTCGTCGCCGGTCACACCCACCAGGGAAGCCGGGGCGCCGAGGGCGGCAATATTGAGGGCAACGTTGGCAGCGCCACCTGGACGGTCTTCGATTTGCTCGACCTTGACTACCGGTACCGGTGCCTCAGGGGAAATCCGTGAGGTACCGCCATGCCAGTAACGGTCGAGCATGACATCGCCGACCACCAAGACAGGGGCTTGATCGAATCGCGGCATGGACAACTTCATGGAGCAACCCACATACAAAATGAACAGGGGCGCGATATTAACACAGGGTTGTCAAAGGCTTGTGCAATGTAGGAGCCGGCTTGCCGGCGATGCGTTCACTGCGGTTTTTCAGTGCAACCGCGGTAAGGCCATCGCCGGCAAGCCGGCTCCTACGGATCAGGTGATGTCGGCCGAGACCGGTGCGTCCAGGCCCATGGCGTGCAAGCGGGCGTAATAACCGTTTTGTGCCAGCAGTTCGCCGTGAGTACCACGCTCGACAATCCGGCCATCGTCCATCACCAGGATCAGGTCGGCTTTCTCGATAGTCGACAGGCGGTGGGCGATGACCAGCGTCGTACGGCCTTGCATGACCTTGTCCAGGGCCGCCTGGATATGGCGCTCCGACTCGGTGTCCAGCGCCGAGGTCGCCTCGTCGAGGATCAGCAATGGTGCGTTCTTGAGCAGGGCACGGGCAATTGCCAGGCGCTGGCGCTGGCCGCCGGACAGCAGCACACCGTTTTCGCCGACCTGGGTATCGAAGCCTTTGGGCAGTTGATCGATGAAGTCCTTGGCATAGGCATCGGCCGCCGCCGCCTCGACATCGGCCCGCGGTGCGCCGGCCAGGTCACCGTAGGCGATGTTATTCGTCACGGTGTCGCTGAACAGGGTCACATGCTGGGTCACCTGGGCGATATGCCGGCGCAGGTTGAGCAGGCGATAGTCTTCGATCTCGACGCCATCGAGCAGAATCTCGCCGCTCTCGTGGTGGTAGAAACGCGGGATCAGGCTGGCCAGGGTGGACTTGCCACTGCCCGAACGCCCTACCAAAGCAACCATCTGCCCGGGCTCTGCGGTGAACGTGATGTCCTTGAGCACATGGCGCTCGGTGCCTGGGTAGGTGAAGTTCAGGTTGCGCACTTCCAGGCGACCGCTGACCTTCTCGCGCTCGATGGTGCCGCGATCGATTTCCACGTCTTCGTCCAACTGCTCGAAAATGCTTTCGGCACCGGCCACGCCCTTCTGGATGGTCGAGCTGACTTCAGACAGCTGGCGAATCGGCTTGGGCAGCAGGCCGGCCAACGTGATGTAGGCCACCATGTCGCCCGCCGACGCATCACCGCGAAGGTACAGCACCAGGAACATCAACACCGCCATGGCGCTGTAGATCACCAGTTGCAGCGCCGGCGTGTAGATCGCGCCGGTGCGGGTCATGCGCAGTTGCTTGTTGGTGTTGCTCAGGCTGGCCTTGAGGAAGCGCTTCTGCTCATACACCTCACCGCCGAAGCTGCGCACCACGCGGTAGCCCTGGATGGTTTCCGAGGCGACGTGGGTCACGTCACCCATGGCGACCTGGATCTTCTTGCTCTGCTTGCGGAATTTCTTGCTCGCGGTGCTGACCATCACGGCAATCAACGGCAGGATGGCGATCATCACCAGGGTCAGCCGCCAGTTCATGAACAGCAGCGAGGCGAACAGGAAGATCACCGTCATGCCTTCGCGAATCACCACCTTGATGGCATCTGTCGCAGCACCGGTGACCATGGTCACGTTGAAGGTGATGCGGGAAATCAGGTGCCCGGAGTTGTGATTGTCGAAGTAGCGGTTCGGCAGGGTCAGCAGGTTGTTGAACAGTTGCACCCGCAGGTCGTGGACCAGGCCCAGGGAAACCTTGGCCAACAGGTAGTTGCCCAGGAACGAGCCGAGGCCCTGCCAGGCGGCGATCAGAATGATCAGCAGCGGCACGGCCTGCAGCAATTGCAGGTCACGCAGGAAAGGCACACTGGGGAACAGCACCGCTTCAGGGTTGGACAGGCCATCGACAAAGTACTTGAGGATGTACCCCAGCATCGGCTGGGTCGAAGCGAAAATCAGAAAGCCGACAATACTCAGCGCGAACAAGCCGGCATAGGGCTTAACGTAGCTGAGCAGGCGGAAGTATATTTTCAAGCTCGAAGGGCTTGCGCTCGGACTGGAGTCGGTCATATCACGCGGCGGTTTTGAAAAAGGAGGCTGACTTTAGCACAGCTTCTCTGTTGTACTTGCACCCGGCACAAGGGCGACCCCGTTGGACCCAGCGGGCGACATTATATAGCCACTACTTTAGTATGTTCGGCTTTCTTTATTCAGGAACGGCTTTTCCGTATGCACTCAAAACGCATCACCTATGGCTCAAATCGCGTATTCGACTTCCTGTGCCTATGGATTCTACCGATCGGCCTGTTGCTCCTCTTGAGCGCACTGTTCTTCGTCTCCAACCGAAATGTACTGCACAAGTTCTATTACGGCCTGTTCAGCGCCCCCACTTTGATCCTGCTGTGCCTGCGCCCCAGGGAGCTGAAAGAGGTTCTGCGCGAGCCGCTCGCCATCGCGTTCCTGTTGTTTTCAGCCTGGGCGCTGACAAGCCTGTTCTGGAGTCCGGAGCACCATCCGGACACCGACCTGTTCAAGCGACCGCTGCACACGTTCATGCTGTTCGCCGGATGTGGCTTGCTGCTGCACTACCGCAACGACCTGTTCAAGCCTATCTTCTTTAGCGCCGCAGTCATCGCCACGGTCGTCTGCGCGATCAACCTGGTGTTTTTTGTTTCTGGGTTCGAGCCCGGGATGCGCATGATCGGCGGCCGTGGAGCCCTCGACAATCCGCTGCTCAGCTCTCATATATTCGGCTTTTTCTGCGTGTACTGGCTGTATGTCTGTGTCACCACCAAACGCTTGCACGCGCTGTGGCTGAGCATCCCGGCGCTGGCGATCATGACGGCGGCCGTCCTGGCTACCGGCTCCAGAACACCGTTGGTGGCACTGGTCATGGCCGTTTTCTGGATGAGTTTCCTCAGCCGAAATCGCCGCTCTGCACTGATGGTTGCCGGCCTGGTACTGGCGGCGGCGGCGCTATTGCTGTTTTACCCGCAACTGATTACCGAGCGCGGCAGCTCATCGCGCTTCGAAATATGGGAGATTGTCCTGGGACGTATCGCCGATCACCCATGGATCGGCCACAGCTACGACTCCGAACTTTATGTGCAACCCCCGAGCTACACCTACGAACCGCTTCGCGAACCCCACAGCTTCGCCTTGGGCGTGCTTTATTACGTCGGCATCATCGGCTTTATTCCGTGGGCCTTCATGCTCGGCTGGGGCCTGTACAAAAGCCTCAAGGCCCGCGCACAACCGCTGTTCATCCTGGCCTCGTCATTGCTGGCCTACGGCATCGGCGCCGGCCTGACCGAAGGCGGTGGCATCCTCTCGCGACCAAAAGAACACTGGTTCCTGTTGTGGATACCTCTGGCACTGATCGCCGGCCTGAGCATCGCCCAGCGTCGCCGCAGCCTGTTACGCATGCCTGTGCAAAGCCTCAAACCGCAGGCTTTTGAACAGCTGTGCAGCAACGCTCACGTCATCGAAGCCGACGGCCTCGGCCCCAAGGTCCTGCGCCTGGAAGACGGCAGCTTCCTGAAATTGTTCCGTGCCCGGAACTGGTACACCTCCGGCAGCTTCAATCCGTACTCCCAACGTTTTGCCAGCAACAGCGAGCAATTGCGTGAACGCGGCGTTCCCTCACCCTCGATCCTCGGGCTCTACGAATTGCAGGACCACAGCAGCGCCGTGCAGTACCAGCCGTTGCCCGGGCTGACCTTGCGCCAGGCCCTGCAAAGCCTGGACAGCAGCCTGCGGGAATCGCTGATTGAGCGTTTCGGCGGGTTCATGGCCCAGCTTCACGAGCGCGGGATCTACTTCCGCTCCCTGCACCTGGGCAACGTACTGTTGATGGATGACGGCGAGTTCGGCCTGATCGACGTGGCCGACATGCGGATCTACCCGTCAGCCCTGCGCAACGCCCTGCGCCAGCGCAACCTGCGGCACATGCAACGTTATCCACAAGACCGTAATTGGCTGTTCGAAACCCATTTCGAGCAATTGGCCAAGGGCTATGCCTCGGTGGCCTCGCCAAGTGCCACGGCGAAGATCCGTGAGCAGGTGCTGAAGCTCAATCGTCCGGTCGCGCAGGCAGCCAGCCCGGCCAAGTGAGGGTTTGAACCGCTGAGGTTCAAACTCCCTTGCGGCCATTGCGGTGTACGCAATGGCCTGGCACAGGCGTTATGAGCTGCGCTGCGGTGCCAGGTACAGCCGCACCAGCCCACGCAGGGTCTTGCGACCCCAGAACTTCAACGGAATCTGCTTGAGGATCTCCCGCGCCAGTGGGCGGTCACGGTCGGCCGTCTTGAGAAACATCGAGTTCAGGAAGTTGTAGCGAACCTGATCGTAGGCAGGATGATCGCTGAACAGCCCGTAGGTCTTGAGGATGTTCTGGATCATGTAGCGATGATTCTTGTAGGTGTTGGTCGCATGCTGGCGATAGCGCGCCATCACTACGTTCAACACATCGATGGTGTAGCCGGCGTGGGTGACCTTCAATTCGATCAGCAAGTCTTCCAGCGGAATCAGCGGATCGAAACCACCGACCTCTTCCAGCGCCTGCTGGCGAATCATAAGGGTCGGGGCCGGGGGAAAGGGCTTGCGATCCATGAACAGATCATCGAAATCCAGGCTGCGAAACGGCAGATCGCGGCGCTGCTTCTTCTCCGGGTACGGCTTGCCGTCACCGTCAATCAACTCGATATTGCCGGCACAGATGCCCACCTTCGGCTTGCCTTCCATGTAGGCAACCTGGGTGGCAATGCGCTCGGGCAGCATGATGTCATCGGAGCCGAATGGCGCGATCAGGCTGCCTTTGGCACGGGCGATGGCGCCATTCAGGGTATTGGTCAGGCCCTGGTTCTGCTGGACCTGGAAGTCAAACCCGTGCTCGGCCTGCAAGCGCTGGATGCGCTCCACGCTGTCATCCTTGGAGCCATCGTCCACCACCAGCAACTCAATGTTGGGGTAGGTCTGGCCGAGCACACTGAGGATGCTCTGCTCGATGTACGGGCCGTGGTTGTAAGACGCAATGATCACAGTGACCAGGGGTTGCTGCAGACTCATGCTCTACCTACTTCACGCAGACCGGTTTCGATCAGGTTCAAATACTTGCGCCGGAACTCGTCCAGGGTGTGGTTTTCTTCCAGGTAGCGGAACACTTGTTCGCCCTTGGCGCGCAGTTCTTCGTCGCTCAGCGCCAGGTACGTGTCCAGCGCCGCCGCCAGTTGCTCGACATTGCCCGGGTCATGGGACAGGCCGCCCGCCCCCTGCACCAACGGCAACATCGCCGGGCCGTTGGAAGCGATAACCGGCAGATGCCCGCTCATGCCTTCCAGCAGCGCCAGGCCCAGGCCTTCGAACAGCGACGGCATGGTCCAGATGTCGAAACCACGCACGTACTTCATGCCATCTTCACGAAAGCCCAGCAGGTGCGCACGGCCGGTCAGCCCCAGGCGCTCGATGTCGGCAAGCAGGTCTGCTTCGGCGCGACCGGAGCCGATAATGCCCACCTGGGCCTCAGGGTATTTGTCCTTGAGGGTAGCGAAGGCTTGCAGCAAATGGGTATGGCCCTTGATTGGCACCAGTCGGCCCAGAGCGCCAATCATCCGTGCATCCAGCGGCAAGCCCAGAGCCTTGCGTGCTTCATCGCGAGGCAATTGCAAGGCTTCGGCCTGGGGAATGTCGATAGCGTTGGTGACATACGTGGTGTTTTCACGGGTGAACCCACAGTTGAGGTCCACCAGGTAATCCTTGACCGCCTCTGATACGCCGACGAACCGCCACGCCGGGCTGACCCATTTCTGGGTCTGACGGCGGCGGTAGCCACGGGCGTACTCGCCAAAACCGTGGGAGATACCGATGCACAGGGGGATCTTCAACCAACGGTTGAGGGAGAGCATCATGTTGACCGACTTGAAGCGGTTACAGATGACCACGTCGAATTTCTGCTCGCGGCAATACTTGTAGATCTGCCACATGGCGCCGAAACGAATGCCCTTGAGGGATTTTTCCGGCAGCTCGAAATAATGGGAGTGTTCAGCCACGCTCAGGGGCTGGCCGGGCAGCGGACGGCCGCTGAGGAACCCGGATGTGACCTCGAAACGTTCAGCCGGCAAGGCCTTGACGATCTGCTCGCCGAGGTCGGCAAAGTCATGGGTCTTGACGTTGTAGTCCGGCTGTAACTGCAAAACCTTGAAACGAGGCTTCATAACTCTCCATGCTGCAATCTGGCTGCGGGCACGCAGCCCGGTGAAAAAGGGGCGGCAGGCACTGCGAGCCTGCCTTCAATAAGGTCTCAATCCTGCTTCAACACCCAGAGCAACTCATGACGGCGCACCGCCTTGCGGAAGAATTCATTCTCTCCGTAAGGCGATGGACTGCGGCCCGCCAGTAATTGCTGCAACCACCTGCGCACGCGACGCTTGAAGGGCGCCCGCGGCTGCAAGTCGTGCATCATGCCAAGGGCCATGGCCTTGTCCTGCTGCTGGCTCAGCGTCAGCGCCAAGCTGCACGGCACCAGCTCAACCGCGGCACCAAAACGCGGCGGCAACGCCACGCCAGCGCCCGAGTCGCCCATGGGCCAGCGGTCGTTATCATGCAGGTGATTGGCGTAACCGAGCAATGTACCCGGCTGCCACTCCAGGCCTTGCAGGGCTTCGAGAATCGCGGCGTGCGCACAGATATGATCCGGGTGCGGATCCAGCAGCGGCGTCGGCAACACGATCACCTGGGGGCGCGCCTTGAGCAGCAAGGCCCGCAGGTCGGCAATCAGGTTGCTCCAGGTCGGCGCGCCGTCTACATCCCCGGGCAAGGCCAGGGTATTGAACTGGCGAAACAGCCGCGTATCGTCCAAACCGGCTTCCCGGGAGGCCTGGGGCTGGTCCGGCGCAGCCTGCATGGCCGGCAGTTGCATGCAGAAGTAACCCAACTGCACGCACTGCGCCTCGGGAACGCCCGCCCAGCGTGGCACGGTAACGCTGTCCCAGGCACGCAGGCGGCCTTTGAGCCGTGCGGCATCCGCCTTGGGCATGCCCATTTGTTGATAGTGATCGGCTTCGATTTCGCCCGCCGTGAGGGTGACGATCCAGCTCTCATCAGCCTGGCTGTAAAGGCTGAAGGCAGCCAGTTCGGCATCGTCGGCATGGGGCGCGATCACCATGACCCGCTGGCGACGGTAATCCGGCTGGCGGAACCGCCACAGCGTTGGCTGCCCCTTGATCCGGCAGAAGCGCCCGCGCAAACGCAGCTTGCCGGCGGCCAGTGCTTCGCCCGCGCCGGTCAGGTTGAGGTAACGCCGACCCGCGACGCCACGCTCGAAGACTTGCCGGTCCGGCGCATCAAGGCCCAGCAACTCTACGGCGGGGTCGAGAAAACGTCCGAGCCAGGCGCTTTTGATCTCAATGGCGACGATCAGGGTTTCATCGCCCACCAAGGGCGTGTCCAACACCAGCCGCCCCGCCTCAAGACGCAGCCCCGCGCACTCGCTCCCCTCGGGAAACGCGTACTCATAGTCGTCTTTAGGCGAATAGAACAGGTGATCGGCAAACCAGGCTTCATGGGCGGCCCACAGCACCACGGCCAGCACCGCCGGCAACCACCAGGCCACCAGCACACCGACCGCCACCAACAGCAACAGGCCAACCAACAGCGCGATGCGCTTGTTGCGCCGATGCTGCTTGAGGAGTTGCTGCTTGCGGCTCATACGCTGAACACCGGCACCGGGTTGCACCACCGCTCCTTGTATTCACGATCGGAACGCCCAAAGGAGAAACGCAGCGGCTTGTCGCTCGCCCGCGCCTGTTCCCAGGCACTTTGGGTGTTGAGGAAACTCAGCACGCTACCGGGGCTGAACGCCTTGGTTTCAGGGTCGACACCGCCGTTGACGTACTCGGCACTGACCCATGCCGGCGCCTGCACCTGATACACCAGTTGCACGGCAATCGCGGCGTCATTGAGAAACAGCACCGAGCCGAACAGAAATTCCTTGAGCAACTCCAGCACTTCGGCCAGACGCTCGGCACCCGCTGCCGGGAAACCCCAGCGTCGCTGGAACAGGTCGCAGTAAATCGCCGCCAGCTCACTGCTGGAAAACTCGCTGACCGCCCGCACCACGCCGCCCGCCTCTTCCAGCAAGCGCAATTCACGACGCTGGTTGTAGCGAAACTTTTTCGACAGTTCTTCCGGTGTGCGCGCCATGGCCAACTGCTCGGCCTGGGGCTTGAGGGTGCTCACGCGCCCTTCATTCAGCGCCGACAGATAACGCGCGCGATGGCGCAACGGCAGCTGCGCATCGGCGGCAATCGGCAGGATGATCTCGGCGTTACCCAGATCGAACAGGCCTTTTTTGCCTTTGCGCTTGAGCACGTCCTTGGACAGGGCCAGGTCGCGCCCCCAGGTGGCAATCGCGCCTTTCAGCTCGCCATCCTGCTCCCAGCCCAGGTAACGCACGGGAATCTGTGCCAGGTGCGCCAGCCGCTCGATAATCTGCGGATGAGTCGCCACGCTGCCGCCAAAACGCTGCCAGGCCTGGGCGTAAACCTCGGCCTCGACAGGCGTCCAGCCACGTTCACGCCAGCCCTGGAAGCGGTTCAGCATTTAAACCACAGCGTCATAAGGGTCTACGCCGTCCTTGACCACCAGGATGTCTTCCATGATCAGGTACTGCAGGTCGGAGCCAAAGAACATGTTCAGCGCGTCGGTCGGCGAGCAGATCATCGCTTCGCCACGACGGTTCAGCGAGGTGTTCAGCGACACGCCGTTGCCGGTCAGTACTTCCAGCTCCTTCATCATGTCGTAGTAGCGCGGATTGTACTCGCGCTTGAGCACCTGGGCGCGGGAGGTGCCATCTTCATGGACCACTTCCGGCACGCGGGTTTTCCACTCTTCCGACACTTCAAAGGTGAAGGTCATGAACGGCGCCGGGTGATCGACCTTGATCATCTGTGGCGCGACAGTGTCGAGCATCGACGGGCAGAAAGGCCTCCAGCGCTCGCGGAACTTGATCTGGTGGTTGATCCGGTCAGCCACGCCGGTCGCGCTCGGGCAACCGATGATCGAACGCCCGCCCAAGGCGCGCGGGCCAAACTCCATGCGGCCCTGGAACCAGGCCACCGGGTTGCCGTCGACCATGATCCTGGCGATGCGCTTGGGCATGTTTTCGATCTTGCGCCAGACCGGCTTGCTCTCGTGCCTGGCACATGCGGCGATCACGTCTTCGTTGCTGTAGGACGGGCCGAGATAGACGTGTTCCATCTTCTCTACCGGTACGCCACGGGCGTGGGACACGTAGGCTGCCGCACCCACCGCGGTGCCGGCATCGCCGGACGCCGGCTGCACGAACAGCTCCTTGACGTCGTCACGGGCGATGATCTTCTGGTTCAGCTTGACGTTCAGCGCACAGCCGCCAGCGAAGGCCAGCTTGCCGGTGTCTTTGAGGATGTCGCCCAGGTAATGGTCGATCATCTGCAACGCCAGCTTCTCGAACAGTGCCTGCATGCTGGCCGCGTAGTGGATGTACGGCTCGTCGGCGATGTCACCTTCGCGCTTTGGGCCCAGCCACTCGATCAGTTTCGGCGAAAAGTAGAACCCCTTGCCCTTCTCTTTGTAGCGGCGCAGGCCAATGACGTTGGCGTAGTCAGTGTTGATCACCAGCTCGCCGTTTTCAAAGGAGGCCAGGCGCGAGAAATCGTACTTGCTGGCATCGCCATACGGCGCCATGCCCATGACCTTGAACTCACCGTCGAGCATCTCGAAACCGAGGAACTCGGTGATCGCGCCGTACAGGCCGCCGAGGGAGTCCGGATCGTAGAATTCCTTGATCTTGTGGATCTTGCCGTTTTCGCCGTAGCCGAAGAAGGTCGTGGCGTACTCGCCCTTGCCATCGATCCCGAGGATCGCGGTCTTCTCCTGGAAGCCCGAGCAGTGATAGGCGCTGGAGGCATGGGCCAGGTGGTGTTCAACCGGTTCGATCTTGATTTTCTTCGGATCGAAGCCCAGTTGCTCCAGGCACCAGACGATCTTGTTGCGATAGCGCTTGTAGCGACGGTTGCCCATCAGGATCGCGTCGAGGGCGCGGTCCGGGGCGTACCAGTAACGCTTGGCATAGTGCCAGCGGGCCTCGCCGAACAGGCTGATGGGGGCGAATGGAATCGCGACCACATCAACGTCGGAAGGCTTGATACCGGCCTGTTCCAGGCAGAACTTTGCCGATTCGTAGGGCATGCGGTTCTTTGCATGTTTGTCGCGTACGAAACGCTCTTCTTCGGCGGCCGCGATCAGCTTGCCGTCGATATACAAGGCTGCGGAAGGATCATGGCTAAGGGCGCCGGACAGGCCAAGAATCGTCAATGCCACAGGGGTCTAGCCTCTTTTAGTCTGCATGCAGGCGCGTCACGCCTGAAAAAAGTGTGCTCCCCGCCTGGGCGAGAAACAGCTAAAGGGCGGGATTATAGCGTAAACCCGTCCCGTGATGATCTAGGGATTGTGGCGACCGGTTGTCACTGCGGGCCTAGCGGAAAATCTCGATGCTGCCGTCCCTGTTCTGACGGTAGACCGTGTAGGGCAGCACGAGGGTGTCGAGCAAGCCGGAGGCCACAAGCTCCGCAGCGAAGATCGGCAAGGAGCCAGAGGCATCGCGCGTGTGCTCTTTGGTGGTGTCGGGTGCGCCGTTCAATGTGCAAAAACCGTAGATCACCCCACTGTAGATACGCGGCACGTTTTCACAATAACTGCGCGATTCCTTGAGGTTCTGGCTGGCGACGGCGTCTGGGCGAAACACCGTGTTGATGGTGCCGCAACCGGTGGTGGATACCAGTACAGCGGAGAGAAGGAATCGGGTTGCAGGACTCATGGACAACTCCATTTGGCATAAGTATGGGCATTCACCCCTGGCCCTACGACCCCACTGAATCCGTTTATGAACCCGGGCGCCAATAGATGCTGAGGTTGCCATCGGTACCTTGCTTGTAGACCGTATAGGGCAGGACCACTGTATCAACAATACCCGAGACCGTTATATCCAACAGTACAAACGGCATCATTACTCCAGTAAGGTCCGGCGCGGCATGCAGCAGACAGAAATCAAAGGCAACACCGCTGTAGACACGGGGAATGGACTGGCAATAGGTTTTTTGCTTCCTGAGCTCACGTGCCGCTGCCGCGTCTTCGCGCAACACCGTATTGGCTGTTCCACAGCCGCTCAACATTAGGAGTCCAACGCTTAGCGCCGCAGTCAGTTTCAATGTCATGGCCAGCCCTCTGAATGGTCAGCAACGCTAACATCGGCCCTGTTGGCGCCCCAGACCCCAGGCGCCGCCGCGTCATGTAGGTGTATTCCGAAATGGTAAAAGCTGGCTGAATCGTTAAACTCGCGCACTTTTGTGCGTCATGGATGCTGGTTTACTCATGAAAGTTGTTGCCCCCAAACGTTTCGCCCTGCTGCTTCCCGGTCTTCTTGGACTGTGCAACGGCGCCCAGGCCGGCGAAGCGCCGCTGGTCCTCGACCCCAGCGTGGTCACCGGCTCGCGCAGCGCCAGCCCGTCGTTTGACCTGCCCTATTCGGTGGACAGCATCAGCCGCGAGCAGATCAGCGACGGCCAACTGGGCATCAACGCCTCGGAAGCCCTGTCCCGCGTGCCCGGCCTGGTGGTACAAAATCGCCAGAACTATGCCCAGGACTTGCAGATTTCTTCCCGCGGCTTCGGTGCCCGCTCAGCGTTTGGCGTGCGCGGCATCAAACTGATCGCTGACGGCATCCCCGCCAGCACCCCGGACGGCCAGGGCCAGGCCGCCACGTTCAACCTCGACACCGCCGAGCGCATCGAAGTCCTGCGCGGCCCGGCCGCTACGCTGTACGGCAGCAATGCAGGCGGTGTGATCCAGATGTTTTCCCGCAACGGCGAAGGCCCGCCGCGCATCGGCGCCGAAACGCTGGTGGGCAGTGACGGCCTGAGCAAGAACCACCTGACCGCCGAAGGCGCAGCAGACGGCGCAGGCTTCGTGCTCGATGCTTCGCGCATGGACACCGACGGCTATCGCGACCACAGCAGCGCCCGCCGCGACCAGACCTTCGCCAAGCTGAATTTCGAGCCGGATGAGGACAGCAAACTGGCGCTGATCTACAGCAGCCTCGAGCAGAACGGTACGCAGGATCCGCTGGGGCAGACCTGGGACGCGTACAAAGCCGACCCACGCTCGGTGAGCAGCGCTGCGGAGCTGTATAACACCCGCAAAAGCATCGACCACCAGCAAGTGGGGATGAACTACGAGCGGTATTTTGGCGATGCAACCTTGCAGGTGAATGCCTACACCGGACGCCGAAGCGTGATTCAGTATCTGTCGATCCCCAAAGGCACGCCCGCCAATGAGCGCGGCGGCGGCGTGGTGCAGTTCGACCGCAAGTTTTACGGCGGCTCCGTGCGCTGGATGCAGCCGATCGACAGCGTACCCGGCGAGTTGATGATCATCACCGGCGTGGATTTCGACCAGAGCGAAGACAGTCGCCACGGCTATCAGAACTACAGCGGCAACACCCTGGGCGTAAAAGGCCAGCTACGCCGAGATGAACTCGATACGGCCCGCAGCCTCGATCCATACATCCAGGCCAACTGGACCATCGACCGCTGGACCCTGCAAGCCGGGGTGCGCCACAGCACCATGGAACTGGACGTCGATGACCAGTTCCTGAGCAACGGCGACTCCAGCGGCAACAAGACTTACCAGAAGAACACCCCGTCCGTGAGCGTGATGTACGCCTTCACGCCCGAGTTGCACGGCTATGTCAGCGCCGGCAAGGGTTTCGAAACCCCCACCCAGGCGGAACTGGCGTATGCGCCGGGCAATATCGAAGGGTTCAACTTCGGCCTGAAGCCCTCCGAAAGCACGCAATATGAAGTGGGCCTGAAAGCACAGCTGAATGACACACGGGTCAACGCCGCCGTCTTCCAGATCACCACCGAGGATGAGCTGGTGGTGGACCAATCCATCGGCGGCCGTACCAGCTACCAGAACGCCGGCCGCACCCTGCGCCGGGGCTTCGAGCTGGGCATCGAAAGCCAGCTCAGCGAGCAGTGGAGCACCAACATCGCCTACACCCGCCTGCAAGCTACCTACGACAGCGACTTCGTGGGCGGCGGCAAACCCGTGGACAAAGGCAACTACCTCCCCGGGGTGCCGAAAACCACGCTATTCGCCGAACTGAACTGGAAACCCCGGGACTGGGTCAGCACTGCCCTGGAAGGCATGTACCGCAGCAAGGTCTACGTCGAAGACACCAACCAGCAACACGCGGCGCCGGGCTACAGCGTATTCAACTGGCGCGCGCGCTTTGAGCAGAAGGTGGAACACTGGACGTTTCACCAAACCCTGCGCCTGGATAACCTGCTGGATCGCCAATACGTAGGGTCGGTGATTGTCGGGGACGGCAACGGCCGCTATTACGAAGCGGCGCCGGGCCGCTCGTGGTACGCAGGCGCAGGTGCCGAGTACACCTTTTAGCAACTGACAGCGGACTTGTGATGAGGGAGCTTGCTCCCGTTGGGCCGCGCAGCGGCCCTAAAACCCTAACCCACTTCTTTCGGCAACCGCTGATCAATCACCCGATACAACGCACTGCTCTCAGGCCAGTTGCGCATAAACCGTGCCCGATCCCTGGCATAGGCCGGAGCAAAGCTGCTCAAGGAGCCATGCTGGCACATCGAATCCAGATCGATCAGCGCCCAGCGATCCTCATGCCAGAACAGGTTATGCCCCTTGAAATCCCCATGGCTTATGCGTTCGCGGATCAGCTCTGCGAACAGGTAATCAAGGGCCACCAACTCAGCCTCCGGCGCCTCGCCACGTTCAACGTACGGCGCGAACCGCTCGATGATGTCCGGCCCGGGCAGGTACTCGGTCACCAGGTAAGCCCGGCTGCGCAGCCACAGGAAACGCTTTTCCAGCAACGCCAGCGGCTTGGGCGTGGCAATACCGAGGAACGCCAGGCGATTGCCCTCGCGCCAGGAATGCCAGGCCCGGCTCGGGCGCCAGAAGCGCTTGAGCCAATGGGCAAAACCCTTGATGTTGTAGCGTTTGATCACCAGCGGCCGACCGGCCACCTCGACCTTGGCGACACTGGCCGCACCGCCGGTTTTATACAGGTGGCCCTGGTCAAGCAGCGCATCGGCCTGCTCCAGCACCGGCAGCATCGCCGCCTCTTCCTCGCGCCGAATCGCGCGCAGGGCAAACGGCCCGCGCATCACGCTGAACAGCGTGCACTCACGACCCACTTTGCCCAGGAAGTCCTTCAAGCGCCAGGCACTGACTTTGCGCACCTGCTTCTGCAACGCTTCCAGCGGCAACGCGTGTTCGCCATTGCTGAGCAGGTAATACACCAGCAACTCTTCGGTAAACGGCTCGAGGTTTTTCGGCAATTGCGCGAAAAACACCCCGAGGTTTTCCAGCACCCGGCTGCGGGACAGCGGCTTGCCCGCCTCTTCGGCGCGGATCCCGGCACCGTCGATCAAATACAGTTTTCCACCCTGGCGCAGCAGGTTGTCCAGGTGCAGGTCTTCCTGCCACAGGCCCTTGGCGTGCATTTGTGCTATCGCACCCAACGCCTCGGCCAGCACCGCCTGTTGCTCGTCGGCCAATGGCGGCAAACTTTCAACGGCGCGCCAGGCATCAGCCAGGCTGTCGGCGCCTTCCAGAAACTCAAACAGCAGCCAACCGCCCTCGCCCTCCTGCAGGCCATCGGCCAACAACAGCGGCGTGGTCAGGCCTTGGTCGGCCAGCAGCCGCACACCCTTGAGTTCGCGCTGAAAATGCCGTGCCGCCTTGCTGCCCACCAGCAGCTTGGCCAGCACCGGGCGCCCGCGCCACACGGCTGCGCCGACATAGCGCTGACCCGGCAATACCCGCAGCAGGCTGAGCAGTTGCAACTGACCAGGGCCGGCGGCGTCCGCCAGCTCAATGCTCATGGGCAGACTGGGCGCGCGGCCGGCACTTTTCAGTTCGGACAAACGCATCAGCGGTTCTCCTTGTGACTGCGCCGGGCCGCCAGCCGTTGGTGCCACGTTGCGACCAACGCACTGTCCTCAGGCTGATCCAGATATGCCGCCAATAGCTGGCGAACCTGATCGTCGGACCACTGCGGCGCACGGCGCAACAGTGGCTCCAGGTCCTTGACCCGGTCACGCCAGCCGAACAACAACGGGCGGGTTTTCTCCAGGTCGATCAACTGCGCCGCATAACCGTCGCCGGCGGCCTGCAGGAAAATATGCTTGGGATAAAAACAGCCATGCACCTGGCCCACGCTGTGCAGCCGGCGCGCCAACTGACCGCAGGCCAACAGGATCGCGCGTTGTTGCGCGCCGCTCAATTCAGCCCATTGCTCCAGCAATGAGTCCAGGTCATTCCAGCCATCCAGCGCCCGGGTCAGCAACATCGCCCGATGCTCGCCCGCCACTTTGCGCTCACCGAAAAACGCCGCCTGCAACGCCGGAATACCCAGCTTTTGATAGCGGCTGATATTACGAAACTCACGGGCAAAACTCGGCTCGCCAAACGGCCGGTGCAAGGTGCGCGTCAAGTAGTTGCTCTGGCGCTTGAGGTAATAACCCTGGCCTTCGAGTTCGAGGCGAAACACGCTGCTCCAACCGCCGCGGCTGGTATTGGGCTCGTCCACGGCATCCAGTTGCTTGGCCCACAGCGCGTCAAAAGTGCCGAGGCCGTTGCGCTCAAGCAATGCTCGGTCTTCGGCCGCCAGGAAATCGCTCATTCTCGCCCCTCGAAAAACTTCACCACGTGGCGAATTCGCTGTTTATCCGACGCACTCAAGTGCTTGCGCTGACGGTATTGCATGTAGAAGCGCAGGCGCTGGGTGGCCGACAAGTGATACTTGGCGACCTTGTCCAGGCAAGCCAGGTCCTTGGTGATGCGGTATTTGAGCCAGAACCCGCGCCAGAAATCGCCGTTGGGGCAATCGATCAGGTACAGGGTTTGCTGGTCGTCGACCAACAGGTTGCGCCACTTCAAATCGTTGTGGGTAAACCGGTTGTCGTGCATGGTCCGCGTGTATTCAGCGAGCTGGCGACTGATGTTATTGACCCACACCGGGTCAGACAGTCGCGGGTCTTTGCGCTCGGCCAATGCCGACAGGTCTTCGGTCTTCGGCAGTTCGCGGGTGATCATCGCGCCACGGTGATAAGCCAGGCCTTTACGCTCCAGGCCCCAGGCAATCACGTCGGCGGTAGGAATGCCCCACTTGGCGAAACGCTTGAGGTTCTGCCATTCGGACTTGACCCGCGGCTTGCCCAGGTAGCGGCGCAAACCCTTGCCCGCGCCGACGTAGCGCTTGACGTAATAGTTGACCCCGCCGCGCTCCACGCGAATCACTTCGGACAACGGATCGCGGGTCAGGCGCTCCCCTTGCAAGGCGAACACCGCCTCCAGGCTACCAAAGTCATCCGCCAGGGCGGCGTAAGCAGGTTCCAGGTTCCAACCCGCCATCAGAGCGCATCCCCGTATCGTTGCTTGCGTGCGTAAAGCTTGGCGGCCATGCGTTCCAGCGCCGCCAGCAGCGCGCTTTGCTCGCCCAGGATCTGGCGCAAAGGCTGCTGGAAGTACGCCTTGAGAAACCGCAATTTGTCGCGCCGGGTCAAACCAATCTCCAGGGCGGAGTAATAAAGCCCCGCCAGGTCCTTGTCACGCCAGCGCCGTGGAATCTTCGAACGCACCTGGGCACGGTGCAGGTCGATCACCGAGAGCTTGATGTTGTGCACGGTAACCGGTTGGTCGGTGTGCAACAGGAAGTGGCACAGGTAGCAATCACGATGGTTCACGCCACCCCGGTGCATCGTGCCCAGGGTGCGTGCAAGCTCAACGGTCAAGGCATGCCGAATCGCCGGCACGGGCGGCTGCTTGACCCAGTCCATGGTCAGGTCTTCAAGGCTGACGATAGGCGCCAGCTCTTCAGTGACGATGAACGAGTGCTGATCGGCCGGGTTGCTGCCCTTTTCACCAAAGGCCACGCCGGTCATGGTGGGCACGCCGAGTTCCTGCAGACGCTGGATCGCGTCCCACTCCTGGCCTGCACCCAAGACGGGCAACTTGGCCGTGATCAGGTTCTTGAGGATTTCACCCCAGCCAATTCCCCGGTGGATTTTCACAAAATAATGGCGGCCGTCCACTTCCGTACGCAGGGTACGGCGCGCGGCCAGCTCACGAAACACCTGGCCGTCCAGCTTCTCGACTTCGGCGAACGCATCGCGTCCGGCCCACAGGGTCTTGAACGGTTCGGCAAGAATCAACTTCATCGGTTTGGCTCCGCCAGAATCAGGTCCGCAGCGTACTGCGGCATGCTATAGAGGTCGGCCGTCTCAGCGAAGGCCAGACCATTGCGGCTCCAGGCCGCGCGCGCTTCTTGGTCGTCGAGCATATCCACCAGGTACTGATTGAGCTGGGCCTGCTCGAACGGCTCGTCCAACACCCGGCCACTTTGGGCCTCGTCGATGTAAAACGCGTAGCCGCACACCTTGCTCACCAGCACCGGAAGGCCGGCGACGACCGCTTCGATCAGCACATTGCCGGCCGCCTCGTTGTAGGCCGGGTGAATCAACAAGTCGGCCCCCAGCAGGAAACGCGGGATATCGCTGCGGCCCTGGAAGAACTGCACCTGATCGCCCAGGCCCAGCGCGGCACTCTGCAACTGGAATACTTTGGGGTCGTCCTGGCCGATTACAAATAGCCGGGTGCGCTTCTTCAAGTTCGATGGCAGTGCGGCAACGGCCTTCAAGCTGCGATCAACGCCCTTGGTCTTGAAGCCCGAGCCGATCTGCACCAGCAGCAAATCATCGTCCGCCAGGCCGAATTCGCGACGAAACTCGGCACGGATCTCGGCAGCGTTGGGCGGCGCGCGGCGGTCGCGGGCAATGCCCGGCGGCAGCAGATGAAAGCGCTCAGGCTCGGTGCCGTAATACTGGGTGAACAACGGCTGCTGTTGACGGGAGATCGTCAGGATCTTGGTCTTGGTGCCCTTGTCGAACACCGCGCGCTCGTACTCGGCAAAGTGCCGGTAACGACCGAACCAGCGGTACATCGGGTTGCGCAGGTTTTGTGCCTTGTCTTCGAACACACCGTCGGCGGCAAAGTACACATCCAGCCCCGGCATCTTGTTGAAGCCCACCACACGGTCAACCGGGCGCTTGGCCAGGTCGGCCTGGATCCAGGCGTAGAGCTTTTCGTTGCGCCGATGATTGAACAGCGCCTTGACCGGCGCCACCAACACTTCAAAGCCCGGTGGAACATCGCCTTCCCAGATCAGCGTGTAGACGCGAATTTGATGGCCGCGCTGCTGGCACTCCAGGGCGATGCGCATGAAGTCGCGCTGCAGGCCACCAAAGGGGAAATATTTGTAGAGGACAAAAGCCAGTTGCATCAGTGTTCCTCAGCCAATAACAACGTGCTTAATCGCGTTGCGACACGCTCAGGGTTCAGGCGAGTGAAGCACAGTGGCCACTCGCGCTTGATATCAAACCGACGCTGGTCTTCGGCGGTCGGTTGATAGGTGCATTTCTTTTGCAGGCACGGCGCACAAGGGAAGTCGCTCGCCAGGTGGATCTGCGCCTTGCCGTAGGCGCCGGTCAGGCCGGGATTGGTCGGACCGAACAGGGAAATCGTCGGCACATCCAGCGCGGCGGCGAGGTGGCCGAGGCCGGTGTCTACCGCGACACACGCCTTGGCACCCGCCAGCACACGGGCAACGCCCGCCAGGTTCAGCTTGGGCAGCACTTCGGCGTTTTTCAGGCCTTTGGCCAACCGTTCGGCACGGGCTTTTTCGACGGCATTGCCCCACGGCAATTTCACGTCCACGCCAAAACGGTCCATGCGCTCGGCCAGGTCGCGCCAGTAGGCTTCCGGCCAGTGCTTGGTGTCCCACGTGGTGCCGTGCAGCAGCAGTACAAACGGTTTTTTCGGCGGCAGGCCCAGCAGTTTTTCGACGCTGAGGCCGTAGTCGCCCAAGCCTTTTGGCAGGTCATAACCGAGGGCCACGGCAAACAGTTGGCGCAAGCGCTCCACCGCATGCTGCCCACGGGCCACGGCCAATCGCCGGGAGTAGAAATGCGCCGCCAACGGCTCACGCGCCGACTGCTTGTCGAAGCCGGCCACCGGGGCACGCACGTAGCGGGTCAGCCAGGCACTTTTCAGCAAGCCCTGGGCGTCGATCACCAAGTCGTATTTGGTCGACTGCACGCTCTTTTTGAAGCGCCGCCATTCGCCACTCTTGAAGGTCTGCCAGAGGTTCTTGCGCCAGCGGCGGATCGCCACCGGAATCACCTTGTCCACCGCCGGGTGCCAGGTGGGAATCTCGGCAAAGCCTTCTTCCACCACCCAGTCAAACCGGATGCCGGGGATCGCTCGCGCCGCGTCGGTCAACGCCGGCAAGGCATGAATTACGTCGCCCAGGGATGAGGTCTTGATTACCAGAACCCGCAACTTAACGAACCTCGACCACGGAGCCCTGCAACCGCTGCAAGGCGTCGCTGACGGGTTGCGGCAGCAACTGGCGCAGGCAGTTGTAGTGGCCGAAACGGCAGGTGCGGTCGAAACACGGGCTGCAATCCAGGCCCAGGCGCACCACTTCGACCTGGTCGGCCAACGGCGGGGTAAACCCTGGCGACGTCGAGCCGTACACCGCCACCAGCGGGCGATTCAGCGCGGCCGCCACGTGCATCAGGCCGGAGTCGTTGGACACCACCGAGTCAGCGCAGGACAGCAGGTCGATGGCCTCGGCCAGGGACGTGTCGCCACTGAGGTTGACCGCCTCTTCACGCAGGCCCGGGATCAGGCGCTGGCGAATATCCTCGCCCACCGAATGATCGTTTTTCGAGCCAAACAACCAGACTTGCCAGCCCTCGCGAATCTTCATCTCCGCGACTTTGGCGTAATGCTCCGACGGCCAGCGCTTGGACTCGCCAAACTCGGCGCCAGGGCACAGCGCCAGCACCGGACGGTCCAGCTCCAGGCCGAACTTGGCCAGGGCGGCGTCGCGGGTAACCGGGTCGATTTGCAGGCTCGGGCGCGGATAAGGCGTCGGCAGTTCGGCACCCGGCGCGTAGGCCAGGGCCATGAAGCGCTCGATCATCAACGGGTAGCGGGCTTTATCGAGCTTGCGCACGTCGTTGAGCAGGCCATAGCGAAACTCGCCACGCCAGCCGGTGCGCTTGGGAATGCCGGCGAAGAACGGCACGAGTGCCGACTTCATCGAGTTGGGCAACAGGATCGCCTGATCGTACTGGCCGGCCAGGGACTTGCCGATACGTCGACGGGTCGCCAGTTCCAGCGCGCCGTGGCCGAGCGGGAAGCTCAAGGCCTGACGCACTTCGGGCATGCGCTCAAGAATCGGCCGGCTCCACTCGGGGGCGAGCACGTCGATTTGGCAGTCGGGATGGCGCTGTTTGAGGCACTGGAACAGTGTCTGTGCCATCACCATGTCACCGACCCAACTGGGCCCAACGATCAGAATATTCATGTAGTTTCCACAAACGATACGGGGAGGCTCATGCCTCCCCGCCTTATTTATAGTGTTTCAGCTTAACCCCAGTTCATGCCAGATACGCTGCACCTGGCGCCGTTCGTCAGCGAACTGGTCCCCGGCCACCGTACCGGCCTCGTTCTGCAAGGCCTGGCGGTGTGCGGCGGAACGGTAGGCTTTATACACCTCGCGCAGCAAATGGGCATCGGCGGCGGGCATCAGCCCGACCTGCTCCAGCCCTTCCAGAATGCGGATATTGTCGGTGTAGCGCAGCAACGATGGATGTTGCGCAGACCACGCCAAAGCCGCGTATTGCACCATAAATTCAATATCGACGATACCTCCGGCGTCCTGCTTGAGGTCGAAGGCCACCGTGGGTTCGAAGGCATTCGCCGCCGTTCCCGCCGCCGTGGACTTGGTGCCGAGGTTGTCGCGCATCTTCGCGCGCATCTCGCTGACCTCCTGGCGCAGCTTGTCCAGATCCTGCGCGCGGCCCAACACCTGCGCCCGTACTTGCTCGAAAGCACGGCCGACATCCTGGCTGCCCACCAGCACCCGCGCACGCACCAGCGCCTGGTGTTCCCAGGTCCAGGCTTCGTTTTCCTGATAACGCGCAAACGCGCCCAGGGAACTCACCAGCAAACCGGACGCGCCCGAGGGCCGCAGGCGCATGTCCACTTCATACAGCTGCCCGGAGTTGGTCTGGGTGGTCAGCAGGTGAATGATCCGCTGGCCCAACCGGGTAAAGAACTGCGCGCCGTCGATTGGCTTGACGCCGTCGGTCTCGGCTTGCGGGTCGCCGTCGTGGATGAACACCAGGTCCAGGTCTGAACCATGCCCCAATTCGATGCCGCCGACTTTCCCATAACCGACAATGATGAAGCCGGGATCGCACAAGGTGCCGTCCACACGCTGTGGCGAACCATGGCGGGCAACCGTCTGGCGCCAGGCCAGGGCCAGCACTTGTTCGAGGATGGCTTCGGCGAGCCAGGTCAGGTAGTCGCTGACTTTCATCAGCGGCAGGCTGCCGGCGATTTCCGAGGCGGCCACCCGCAGGCGGTGAGCCAGTTTGAAGTGACGCAGGGCTTCCATCTGTTGCTCAAGGTCATCCTCGGGGATGCGTGTCAGGCGTTCGCGCAACTCCGCCGCCAGTTCTGGCGCCAATGGCGGCTTGAACAGGCGACCTTCGTTGAGCAATTCGTCCAGCAACAGTGGGAAGCGGGTGATCTGCTCGGCAATCCACGGGCTGGCGGCGCACAAGGTCAAAAGGCGGCGCAGGGCGTCGGGGTTTTCCGTCAGCAGTACCAGATACGCGGAACGTCGGGCGACGGCCTCCACCAGCGGCAATACGCGTTCAAGTACCAGGTCCGGGTTGGCGTGCTCGACGGCCTGGGCCAGCAGGCGCGGGATAAACGCATCCAGACGCTCGCGGCCCAGGCGCTGCATGGCGCGCAATTGCGGGCTGCTGCGCAGGCCAGCCAAGGTTTTCAAGGCTTTGGGCGCGTCGGTAAAGCCGCCTTCCTGCAACTGCCGGCAAGCGGCCTCTTCGTCCTGGGACTCTTCCCACAGCGGCAACCACTCACCGCCCACCACCAACTCGCTTTCTTCGCCCTCTTCTTCATCCGGGTCGGCGATCACCTGGCGGAAGTGCCAGTCCACCCGGCCACGCCAGTACATCAGGCGCTCATGGAACGCGGTCCAGTCCGGGAAGCCCATCATGAAGGCAATCCGCGCCTGGTCTTCGGTGCCGTCCGGGAGCATTTGGGTCTGGCGATCGGCAATCGCCTGGATCGCGTGCTCGGTGTAGCGCAGGAATTCGTAGCCATCGCGCAGCTCGGCGATCACCGCCGGCGGCAGGTAGCCCTGGCCTTCCAGCGTGCCCAGCACTTTTAGCAGCGGGCGCTGTTGCAGGCTCAGGTCGCGGCCACCGTGGATCAGCTGGAACGCCTGGGCGATAAACTCGACTTCACGGATGCCGCCCGAGCCCAGCTTGATGTTCTCGGCCATGCCCTTGCGCCGCACTTCCTGCTGGATCAGCTGCTTCATGGTGCGCAGCGCTTCGATAGCGGAGAAATCCAGGTAACGCCGGTAGACAAACGGTCGTAGCATGTCGAGCAATTGCGCGCCGGCCACCTGGTCACCGGCCACCACCCGCGCCTTAATCATCGCGTAGCGTTCCCAGTCGCGACCCTGGTCCTGGTAGTACTGCTCCAGCGCGTTGAAGCTGAGCACCAGCGCCCCGGCGGAGCCGTAGGGCCGCAGGCGCATGTCGACACGGAATACAAAACCGTCGACGGTCATCGGGTCCAGGGCCTTGATCAGTTTTTGACCAAGACGGATGAAGAACTCCTGGTTATCCAGCGACCGCTTGACGCCCACGGTGTCGCCGCCTTCGGGGTAGGCGAAGATCAGGTCAATGTCGGACGACAGGTTCAACTCCACGGCGCCGAGCTTGCCCATGCCGAGGATGACCATGTGCTGCGGCTCACCGCTGCGACGCCCGGTGGGCGTGCCGAACAGGACGCAGTGGCGCTGGTACAACCACTGGTAAGCCTGGTCGATGCTGGCGTCGGCCATGTCCGAGAGGTCACGGCAGGTTTGCACCAGGTCCGCCTGTCGGGTCAGGTCGCGCCAGATGATCCGCACTTGCTGGCGGGTGCGCTGACGGCGCAGCACGCGGCCCAGTTCGTCTTCTGTTTCAGCTTGTTGCACCGCAGCCGCAATCTGGCCGCACAGCTCGCCGGGAGCAAACATGCGGTCCAGTTCGCCCCAGGCCACCAGTTCGAGCAACATCAAAGGGTCACGAACACTCTGTTCAATGACGAAATCACTGGCGGCGCACACACGGGCAAAGTCAGCCCAACGTTGCGGCGTCCACTCAGAAAGGCCATTATCGCCGTCCAATCCGGCCACGGCGTCACGAAATGACTGCTCGGCCCGCTTGGCAAATGGAAGCAGGATGGCCGGCAATTCGGCCTGCACGGGAAGGCTCATGGTCTATCCTTGATCGGCGCGTAAATGGCTTGTTGCTGTGAACGCAAGAACCACGCTCGGTGAAGGACTGTCGAACAAAGGTTATAAATAGCTGAGATTAAATTTAATTTGGCAGGCAACATCAAAATTTCACCTTTTCTTGTTCGCAAATGACCAACAATAACGATTATGCTCGCCAGCTAGACCGAGCAATCCGCTCAGTCTTGTGTAGTTTTACTACTCGTATATACATTCGAAAGGCTGAAATGGCCGACGATTTGTAGTAAAACTACAGGACGCCGAAGCAACCTTCGGCCATCCAAGAATTTATGTCGTCTGCCCACAAGGCCAGTCGCAAACTTCAGGCAACCGATTCTGGTAGCCTTTCCGCCCTGGAGCAAGCCATGCAAGACCTCGATCCCGTCGAAACCCAGGAATGGCTGGACGCCCTGGAATCGGTTCTCGACAAAGAAGGCGAAGACCGTGCTCACTACCTGATGACCCGTATGGGCGAACTCGCGACCCGCAGCGGCTCGCAACTGCCCTACGCCATCACCACGCCATACCGCAACACCATCCCAGTTACCCACGAAGCACGCATGCCTGGCGACCTGTTCATGGAACGCCGCATTCGCTCGCTGGTACGCTGGAACGCCATGGCGATGGTAATGCGCACGAACTTGAAAGATTCTGACCTGGGCGGTCACATCTCCAGCTTCGCTTCCAGCGCAACCCTGTATGACATCGGCTTCAACTACTTCTTCCAGGCCCCGACCGACGAGCACGGCGGCGACCTGATCTACTTCCAGGGCCACACTTCGCCAGGCGTCTACGCCCGCGCGTTCATGGAAGGCCGCATCACCGAAGAACAAATGAACAACTTCCGCCAGGAAGTCGACGGCCAGGGCCTCTCGTCCTATCCGCACCCTTGGCTGATGCCTGATTTCTGGCAGTTCCCGACAGTATCCATGGGCCTTGGCCCGATCCAGGCGATCTACCAGGCACGCTTCATGAAGTACCTGGAAGCCCGCGGCTTCATCCCTGAAGGCAAGCAGAAAGTCTGGTGCTTCCTGGGCGACGGCGAGTGTGACGAGCCGGAATCCCTGGGCGCCATCTCCCTGGCTGGCCGCGAGAAGCTGGACAACCTGATCTTCGTCATCAACTGCAACCTGCAGCGCCTCGACGGCCCGGTTCGCGGCAACGGCAAGATCATCCAGGAACTCGAAGGTGTGTTCCGTGGTGCTCAGTGGAACGTGACCAAAGTCATCTGGGGCCGTTTCTGGGACCCACTGCTGGCCAAAGACGTCGACGGCATCCTGCAACGTCGCATGGACGAAGTCATCGACGGCGAGTACCAGAACTACAAAGCCAAAGACGGCGCGTTCGTACGTGAACACTTCTTCAACACGCCTGAACTCAAGGCAATGGTTGCAGACCTGTCCGACGACGAGATCTGGAAACTCAACCGTGGCGGCCACGACCCGTACAAGGTCTACGCGGCGTACCACGAAGCGGTCAACCACAAAGAACAACCGACCGTCATCCTGGCCAAGACCATCAAGGGTTATGGCACCGGTGCCGGCGAAGCGAAAAACACTGCGCACAACACCAAGAAAGTCGACGTCGACAGCCTGAAGTTGTTCCGCGACCGCTTCGACATCCCGGTCAAGGACGAAGAGCTGGAGAACCTGCCGTTCTTCAAGCCAGAGCCAAACAGCGCCGAAGCCCGCTACCTCAGCGAGCGTCGCACTGCACTGGGCGGTTTCGTGCCGCAGCGCCGCGCCAAGTCTTTCGACATCCCTACACCGCCACTGGATACCCTCAAGGCTATCCTGGACGGCTCGGGCGACCGTGAAATCTCCACCACCATGGCCTTCGTGCGGATCCTCGCGCAACTGGTCAAGGACAAGGAAATCGGTTCGCGTATCGTGCCGATCATCCCGGACGAAGCCCGTACCTTCGGTATGGAAGGCATGTTCCGTCAGTTGGGCATCTACTCCTCCGTCGGCCAGCTCTACGAGCCAGTCGATAAAGACCAGGTGATGTTCTACAAGGAAGACAAGAAGGGCCAGATCCTCGAAGAAGGTATCAACGAAGCGGGCGCCATGAGTTCCTTCATCGCTGCCGGTACTTCGTACTCCAGCCACAACCAGCCGATGCTGCCGTTCTACATCTTCTACTCGATGTTCGGTTTCCAGCGTATTGGCGACCTGGCTTGGGCAGCAGGCGACAGCCGTACCCGTGGCTTCCTGATCGGCGGTACTGCCGGCCGGACCACGCTGAACGGCGAAGGCCTGCAACACGAAGACGGCCACAGCCACATCCTGGCGGGCACCATCCCGAACTGCCGCACCTTTGATCCAACCTACGGCTATGAGCTGGCGGTGATCATCCAGGACGGCATGAAGAAGATGACCGAAGAGCAGCAGGACGTTTTCTACTACATCACCGTGATGAACGAGTCCTACCAGCAGCCAGCCATGCCGGCCGGTGTCGAGGAAGGCATCATCAAGGGCATGTACCTGCTCGAAGAAGACACCAAGGAAGCCGCTCACCACGTGCAACTGATGGGCTCCGGCACCATCCTGCGCGAAGTGCGTGAAGCTGCGAAGATCCTGCGTGAAGAGTTCAACGTCGGCGCTGACGTATGGAGCGTTACCAGCTTCAACGAACTGCGTCGCGACGGCCTGGCCGTAGAACGCAGCAACCGTCTGCACCCGGGCCAGAAGCCTGCGCGCACCTACGTTGAAGAGTGCCTGGCTGGCCGTAAAGGTCCGGTGATCGCCTCTACCGACTACATGAAACTGTTTGCTGAACAAATTCGTCAGTGGGTACCGTCCAAGGAATTCAAAGTCCTGGGCACCGACGGTTTCGGCCGTAGTGACAGCCGCAAGAAGCTGCGTCACTTCTTCGAAGTCGACCGTCATTTCGTGGTGTTGGCAGCCCTGGAAGCCTTGGCTGACCGTGGTGAAATCGAACCTAAGGTGGTAGCAGACGCTATCGTCAAGTTCGGGATCAACCCGGAAAAACGCAACCCACTGGACTGCTGAGGAGACTTTCTGTGAGCGAACTCATTCGCGTACCTGACATCGGCAGCGGTGAAGGTGAAGTAATTGAACTGTTTGTGAAGGTCGGCGACACCGTCGAAGCCGACCAGAGCATCCTGACCCTGGAATCGGACAAGGCGAGCATGGAAATCCCTGCTCCCAAGGCCGGCGTGGTCAAAAGCCTGAAAGTGAAGCTGGGCGACCGCCTGAAAGAAGGCGACGAACTGCTTGAGCTGGAAATCGAAGGCGCCGCTGATGCGGCCCCTGCGGCGGCCGCTCCTGCTGCTGCCCCGGCAGCCGCCGAAAAGCCTGCCGCTGCCGAGGCCCCAGCGGCCCCGGCTGCTGCACCTGCTCCAGCTGCCGCCGCTACCGTCCAGGACATTCATGTTCCGGACATCGGTTCGTCGGGCAAGGCCAAGATCATCGAGCTGCTGGTTAAAGTCGGCGACACCGTCGAAGCCGACCAGTCGCTGATCACCCTGGAGTCCGACAAGGCCTCCATGGAAATCCCTTCGCCGGCTGCCGGTGTGGTGGAAAGCATTGCCGTGAAGCTGGAAGACGAAGTCGGTACTGGTGACTTCATCCTCAAGCTGAAAGTGGCGGGCGCTGCTGCGCCTGCTGCTGCCGCTCCAGCCGCCGCTGCCCCGGCCGCCAAGGCTGAAGCCGCACCGGCTGCCGCCGCACCTGCGCCTGCTGCAAAAGCCGAGGCTGCTCCAGCCCCGGCGGCTGCACCTGCGCCAAGCGGTGCCAAGGTTCATGCCGGCCCTGCCGTGCGCCAACTGGCCCGTGAATTCGGCGTTGAGCTGAGCGCGGTCACTGCCAGCGGTCCTCACGGGCGCGTGCTGAAGGAAGACGTGCAGGTTTACGTCAAATCCATGATGCAGAAGGCCAAGGAAGCTCCGGCTGCCGGCGCTGCCACCGGTGGCTCGGGCATTCCGCCGATCCGCACCGTCGACTTCAGCCGCTTCGGCGAAATCGAAGAAGTGCCGATGACCCGCCTGATGCAAATCGGCGCGGCCGGCCTGCACGCCAGCTGGCTGAACATCCCGCACGTGACTCAGTTCGACCAGGCCGACATTACCGACCTGGAAGCTTTCCGCGTTGCGCAGAAAGCCGTCGCCGAGAAGGCTGGCGTGAAACTGACCGTGCTGCCACTGCTGCTCAAGGCTTGCGCGCACCTGCTCAAGGAACTGCCAGACTTCAACAGCTCGCTGGCGCCTAGCGGCAAGGCGATCATTCGCAAGAAGTACGTGCACATCGGCTTTGCCGTCGACACGCCGGATGGCCTGCTGGTACCGGTCATCAAGAACGTCGACCAGAAGAGCCTGTTGCAGCTTGCCGCTGAGGCTGCCGCACTGGCTGCCAAGGCCCGCGACAAGAAGCTCACCCCGGACGACATGCAAGGCGCTTGCTTCACCATCTCCAGCCTCGGGCACATTGGCGGTACTGGCTTCACGCCAATCGTCAACGCGCCGGAAGTGGCGATCCTAGGTGTTTCCAAGGCCACCATCCAGCCTGTATGGGACGGTAAAGCGTTCCAGCCGAAGCTGATGCTGCCACTGTCGCTGTCCTACGATCACCGTGTGATCAACGGCGCCGCGGCTGCACGCTTCACTCAGCGCCTGAGCCAGTTGCTGAACGACATCCGCACCATCCTGCTTTAAGCCTCAACAGGTCTTCTGCCCGCGCAGAAGACCTGGCTTCACCGATTTCCGAGCGCCACGCTCGTACCTCAACCCCGCCAACTGGCGGGGCTTTTTTTGCCTGCTTTTCGCACAAAAGCTGGACACGAAATTTGAGGTTGTACACCGCCCATCACCCCGGTTGCAGAAAACCGCTCGCTGGCCGATAACACACTTATAGCACTTAGCCTTCATCCTCTCTTGTCAGCCCGTGCTGCATGATGCAACCTTGCCGCAGGCAACAGTAAAGAGGGCGTGAGCCCGGCGCGATGCGCATTTTTCCAAGCGAGTTTCCCCATGAAAAGCCAACCCGATGTCGCCCGTACGGCGGCCGAGGTAGTGACGCAATTACCGGTGCCTTCGCGCCTCGGTATGCTGCGTTTCGAGCGGCTTAATGAGGCAAGCTGGGCCCTGCTGTACCTCGACCCCAATTGCGAACGCCAGTTCGGCCTGCCCGCGGTGGAACTGTGCGCCCTGATCGGCTCGCCGTACGCCAGCCTGATGGAGCCCCAGGCACGCTATCAGCTGCATGATGCGATTCAGGAACAGCTGACCGTCAGCCCGCATTACCTGGTGCGCTACACCTTGCACACCAATGACGGCCCCCTGAGCCTGCTGGAACTGGGCGAGGCCTACAAACAACACAACCGCCACCTGCTGCGCGGCTACCTGATGGTGGTCGACGGCCTGTTCAGCGATATCCCGGTGGCCCCGGCGGCAGATCTGGAAAGCCAGAACAGCCGCCTGCAGATCGCCCTGGAGCTCAACCAGCGCGCCCAGCAGGAACAACTGCAACACCTTGAGCGGGTGCGCGCCCAGCAGGAGCTGATCCTGCTGCTGGCCCGCCAGCGCTACAGCACCAACAATTCGCTGCAAGAAGCCGCCGAACTGATTACCCGCAGTGCCTGCGATATCTACCAGATTGACTGCGCCAGCATCTGGAACCTCGAAAACCAGCACCTGGTGCCGATTTCCGCCTATCACCGCGACGATCAGAAACACCACTTGCCCGAGACTATCGACGCCAGCGGCTTCCCGGATTACCTGGAAGCCCTGCAAACCAGCCGCGCCATCGACGCCACGAACGCGATGCGTGACCCGCGCACCCGGGAGATGGCCGAGAGCCTGCGCCCCCGGGACATCCACGCCATGCTCGATGCGAGCATTCGCGTCGATGGCAACGTGGTCGGCGTGTTGTGCCTGGAGCAAAGCGGCAGCACCCGCGCCTGGCAGTCCGATGAGATCGCGTTTGCCGGCGAGTTGGCCGACCAGTTCGCCCAGGTCATCAACAACCACAACCGCCGCACTGCCACCAGCGCCCTGCACTTGTTCCAGCGGGCTGTGGAGCAAAGCGCCAACGCATTCCTGCTGGTCAATTGCGACGGTGTGGTGGAGTACGTCAACCCCAGCTTTACCGCGATCACCCAGTACAGCACCGAAGAAGTCCACGGCCACCTGCTATCGGAACTGCCGGCGCTGGAGAACCTCAGCGAGCTGTTGTTCGATGCGCCTTCAAGCCTGGCCAAGAGCAACAGCTGGCAAGGTGAATTCAAGAGCCGGCGCAAAAACCTGGAACCCTACTGGGGCCAGCTGTCGATCTCCAAGGTCTATGGCGACAACCGTGAGCTGACGCATTACATCGGCATCTACGAAGACATCACCCAGACCAAGCTGGCCCAGCAACGCATCGAACGCCTGGCCTACACCGACAACCTGACCAACCTGGGCAACCGGCCTGCATTCATCCGCAACCTGGACGAACGTTTTGCCCGGGACAGCGACAGCCCCATCAGCCTGCTGCTGGTAGACATCGACAACTTCAAGCGGATCAATGACAGCCTTGGCCACCAGACCGGTGACAAACTGCTGATCAGCCTCGCCCGGCGCCTGCGCAACAGCCTGAGCGCCAGCGGCAGCCTGGCGCGGTTTGCCAGTAACGAATTTGCCGTGTTGCTGGACGATACGGACCTTGAGAGTGGCCAGCAGGTCGCCAGCCAGTTGCTGGCCACCCTCGACAAGCCCATGTTCGTCGACAACCAGTTGATCAGCGTCACCGGCTCGGTGGGCCTGGCCTGCGCGCCCCTGCATGGCCGCGACCCGCAAACCCTGATGCGTAACGCAGGCCTGGCGCTGCACAAGGCCAAGGCCAACGGCAAACACCAGGTTCAGGTGTTTACCGAGGCACTGAACGCCGAAGCCAGCTACAAGCTGTTCGTGGAAAACAACCTGCGTCGCGCCCTGACCCAGAACGAGCTGGACGTGTTCTACCAGCCCAAGCTGTGCCTGCGCAGCGGCCGCCTGCTGGGCATGGAAGCGCTGTTGCGCTGGAACCACCCGGAAAAGGGCATGATCCGCCCTGATCAATTCATCAGCGTGGCTGAAGAGACCGGATTGATCATCCCCATCGGCAAATGGATCGCCCGCCAGGCCTGCCGCATGAGCCGGCAACTGACCTCCGCCGGCATGGGCAACTTGCAGGTGGCGATCAACCTGTCTCCCAAGCAGTTTTCCGACCCGGACCTGGTGGCCTCGATTGCCGCGATCCTCAAGGAAGAACAGTTGCCGGCCAACCTGCTGGAGCTGGAGCTGACCGAAGGCCTGTTGCTGGAAGCCACCGAAGACACGCGCCTGCAGCTGGACCAACTGAAGAGCTTTGGCTTGACCCTGGCCATGGATGACTTCGGCACCGGTTACTCGTCGCTGAGCTACCTGAAGAAATTCCCGATCGACATCATCAAGATTGATCGCAGCTTTATCCATGAAATCCCGGACAACCAGGACGACATGGAAATCACCTCGGCGGTGATCGCCATGGCCCACAACCTCAAGCTCAAGGTCGTGGCCGAAGGCATCGAGACCGCCGAACAGCTGGCGTTCCTGCGCCGCCACCGTTGCGACGTCGGCCAGGGCTACCTGTTCGACCGGCCAATCCCGGGGTCCGAGTTGTTGAAGATGCTTAAACGCTATCCTCGCGGGCCAATCGCCTGACAGCGCTGTAACACTCGGGCACACTGGCAGTCTGAATTCTTATCTGTAACTCAATCTGACTGAGAGGACTGATCATGGTCTTGCGCTCGGAAATTCTGGTGAACAAAAACGTGCTCCCCACTCAAGATCAAGCTTTGCCTGGCCGTGAAACCCCAATGTCCCTGCCCGAGACGCACTTCGTCAACGGCAACCCGCTGCTCGGCCCGTTTGTCGACAACGTAGAGTTTGCAATCTTCGGCCTGGGTTGCTTCTGGGGCGCAGAGCGGCGCTTCTGGCAGCGTGACGGCGTGGTCAGCACGGTGGTGGGTTATGCCGGCGGTTACACGCCGAACCCGACGTACGAAGAAGTCTGCTCGGGCCTGACCGGCCACAGCGAAGTGGTGTTGGTGGTGTTTGACCAGGACAAGATCAGCTACGAAGAGCTGCTGAAAATGTTCTGGGAACTGCACAACCCGACCCAGGGCATGCGCCAGGGCAACGACATCGGCAGCCAGTACCGCTCGGTGATCTATGCGGTCAAGCCGGAGCACCTGGAGGCAGCGAAGGCCAGTGCACAGGCGTATCAGAATGAACTGACCAAGGCGGGCCTGGGCACCATCACAACGGAAATCGAAGAAGCGCCGACCGTGTACTTCGCCGAGGCGTACCACCAGCAGTACCTGGCGAAAAATCCCCAGGGCTACTGCGGGATTGGCGGCACAGGCGTGACCTGCCCGATCTAAGAGCGACACCAATAAAAATGTGGGAGCGGGCTTGCTCGCGAATGCGGAGTGTCAGTCACTGAATGTGCTTCTGATACACCGCATTCGCGAGCAAGCCCGCTCCCACATTGGGTCATCACTTACCTTGAGAGTGGGTTACTCAGCTATGAGCCAATCCATCTGCCACCCACCCTGGGTTTGCCCAAGCTGCTTGGACAACCATGGCAGCAGCTCACGCAATTCTTCCTCCAGCCCCCACGGCGGATTGGCAATCGCCAAACCCGAGCCCGTCAGGGTGTTCGGCGTGTCCAGCGGATGCACCAGCAATTCCACTCGCAGCAACTTCGGCGCACCGGTGCCGGCCAGGTCCTGGTAGAAGCGACGCAGCATGCGCTGGTCTTTCACCGGGTACCAGATCGCGGCCACTGTCTGGCGCATCCGGCTCACGGCTTCTTTGAGGGACGCGGCGCAGCGCTGCATCTCGTCAAGCTTTTCGAACGGCGGGTCAATCAGCATCAGCGCGCGTTTTTCCGGCACCGGCAGCAGCGCCCGTGGCACGTGCCAGCCTTCGCCAAGGTGGACTTTCACCCGACGGTCGCCCTTCATGTTGTCCTTGAGCAGCAGGCCGTCTTCCGGGTGCTTCTCGTTGAGCAACACACGGTCCTGAGGCCGGGTCAGGCGCCGTGCCAGCTCCGGTGAGCCCGGGTAGTAGCGCAACTCGCCATCCGGGTTCATCTCGTGCAGCACACGCATGTAATCGGCGGTCAGCGGCGGCAGGTCGGCCTGGCCCCACAGGCGCGCGATGCCTTCCAGGTACTCACCGGTGCGGTTTGCCTGGTCGCCCTGCAGGTCGTACAGACCGATGCCGGCGTGGGTGTCGAGATAGGCAAACGGCTGCTCCTTGCGCGACATCAGGGCGATGAGGCGGGTCAAGGTCAGGTGTTTGAAGACATCGGCGTGGTTGCCGGCGTGAAAGGCGTGACGATAATTCATGGTTGCTCCTGCGCAGGGGGCGAAGTTTACCTTTTACACGGGCAAAGGTGCAGGGCTGTGGTGAGCGGGCTTGCCCCGCGCTGGGCTGCGAAGCAGCCCCAATAATGGCAAAGGGCGTTATTTCAGACAGAATGCAGTGGGCGACTTGGGGCCGCTACGCAGCCCAGCGCGGGGCAAGCCCGCTCACCACAGGGCCATGGCAACTCGCTGAGTGGCGTGATCGTCGACAGTGGCACCCTCCCCTGGACGCAATACCCGGAGAAATTCCACGGCCTCAACCAGCCCGAGCCGGCCTATCACGGCGTGGTCTACACCGAGAAATTCGGCCCTGTAGAGGCCATTGAAGACCTGATCGAGGACTTGCAGCAGTCCCTGGCTTCAACCCAACTCCGAGACCAGCCACGCGGCCAGCGCCTGATGGCTGACATCCGGCCGGCGTACAAAGCGAGCGACCTTGTGTTTCAAGGTCGCCAGCGCAAAAGCGCTGTGCAGGTCCGGGCGCTGCTCTTCCAGCCATTGCAGCAGGTTGCCCACCCGCGTGACGCTCGATTGCTCACTCAGGTACTGGAGAACCTGCGGCGGTACTTGCCACCACGGGCTGGGCTTTGCCGCTCCGGGCGTCGTGACCGCAACCTCATGCTGGCAACCATTGATCCAGTAGCGGCTGAATACAGGGAGCAACTCCCGCGCCCCAGGCCCGAGCGCCTGCAAAACACGCAGCGTGTAGGCTCCATCCCAAAAGCGAAAAAACACCGCCTGCCCATCCGGCAACAGCACCTTGGTCAGGCTGCGCAAATGCTCGGCAACGGTTTGCAGAGAACAGGACGACACCGCCAGCCAACCCCAATCGGTACCTTCACATTCGGTAGCCCACTCCAGAAAAGCACTGTCAGCGGCAACCACCGCAACGTAGGGCATGACCTCTTCCCACGCCGCATACTCGCTACCCGCCCAGATCGGACTGAGCGCGCGCCCATCGGAACGACGCCACGCTTCAAGCGGCTTGCAGTCACTGGCATTGCCCAATACCGCAAACATCTGCTCACCCGCCTGCAACGGCGCAGACTCAAGCCACTGCCCAGGAGAAATCATGGTGCACCTCCAGCCAACGATGCACTGCGATGCAGAGGCGTATTGCACACGCCATTCCGGCAACGCTCGCACTCCTCACAAAAGGGCGCACCGCGTTTCAAGCTGAGCACTTGCACGGCACTCAGGGGTGCCGGAATTACCGCCAGCAGTTTTTCCTGTAGCCCTGGCATCAGCGGCGACCCCGCCGGTGCTGGCGCCCCGCCCAGCTGGATCGGAACACTGCTGAAAATCCCGCCCGCCGACACGTTGATCCACTGCCCTCCGGCCTGCAGCGTCACGCTGGCGCCCGCGTCGATAACGACGCTTTGTCCCGCGCCAATGTTAATCGTCAGACCGGCACGCAGCTGCTGCGAGCCGGCGATCATCAGGTGATCGTCCTGCTTGAGTTCGGTCAGGCGGTTGCCGTGGGTCGTGCGCTGTTCTTCACCCTGAAGCTCGTGACGATCGAGGCCTTTGACGATCACGTTGCGCTGGTTATCGACCTGCACGTGCTGGTCGTGGAGTACGTGCTGGGTCCAGTTGCGTTGGGCGCGCAGGTAGATTTCCTCGGCGCCCTTGCGATCCTCGATGCGCAGCTCGTTGTAGCCACCGCCGCCGGGGCTGGTCTGGCTACGGAAGATGCTGCGGGTCTTGTCGGCCGGCAGGTCCAGCGGCACCGGCGTCGCCGCATTGGCCAGGCAGCCGACCACCAACGGCGTATCGGCGTCACCGTCAACAAAACCCACCAGCACTTCCATGCCCACTCGCGGGATCAACACCGCGCCGTAATGTTCGTGGGCCCAGCCGCTGGCTACCCGCAACCAGCAACTGGAATGTTCGTTGTGCTCCCCGGCGCGATCCCAGGCCAGTTGCACCTTGACCCGACCGTATTCGTCGCAATGGATTTCACTGCCTTCCGGCCCGGTGACCACGGCGTTCTGGTAGCCGGATATCGGTGTACGTGGCGACGGTAGCGTGGGTCGAAACACAGTGTCCCAAGGTGTGGCGACGAAGGTGTTGCCATAGCCCTGGAGCCCCCCATCGCCCACAGACTCTTCGAGCACTTGCGGCTGCTTGCCGGTATGGGTGACATGCGTCACCAGCCACAGGTCATTCCATTCATCACGCGGATGCGCTGCCAGCTTGAAAAACCGACCACTGACCAACGCCGGTTGATCGCCACTGCCATGGGCCTGGCGATAATCGCGGCGGTGCCGCTCAAGGGTCCGTTGGGCCAAGTGTTTGCCATGGGGGCGGTCAGTAAAATGTCCGGGATAATCGTGATCTTCCAGGGAAGGAAGCTGCTCACCCAGCACTTCGCTTTCCAGCTGCAGACGCGGTTTGCGAAAGTCGTAATCGCGCAGGTTTACGCCTGTCGTACGTGTCTCCAGGCGCACCGAAAAACGCTTGATCACCGGCGTGTCGGCGACCATTCCGGAGCCCGGTGCATAGTCGGTTGGCTGCTCGCCCTGGGCGAACACCGCCTGGTCATCACCAAACACCAACAGGTGACCGTCGGGACTGTGCTGAAAATGGTAGTGAATCCCCTGCTCGGCACACAGCCGCTGGATAAACCCCAAATCGCTTTCACCGAACTGCACGCAGTACTCGCGCACGGGATACACACCGCCCAACCGGAACTCGAAAGCATCCCCGTGGATGCCCTGCCCCTCCAACACCTGCTTGATGATCTGCGGCACGCTCAGGTGCTGGAACATTCGCTGGTGACTGCTGTGTTGCAGGTATGCCAAGCGGGGCACCAGGCTGATCTGGTAACGCGTTAGCCGCCTGCCGGAATCACCTTGGGCAACGCGGTAGATTTGGCCGTGAACGCCATGCCCCTGGGCATCAAAGCCCAGGAAAGCCTGACGGTGCAGCAGGCTCTCAAGGTCAAGGTCCGGCTGCTCGCTGACCAGTTCAAGGTCAAAGCAATAAGGCTCGCTGATGGCTTCGCTGCCCGTGAACTCAAAAACCTTGAGATCACTGGGCATACCGTCGAGGGTCAGGGTAAAGGCACTTTGATTGGCAGGAGCGAACATCCGGTGTTTCTCTGCAAGTAGTGGGCGACCGATTCTGCACCAGCTTTTTGCCGAGCTGAGTGCGCTGCAGGCAAATCAGTAAATCCCTACATCGCAAGCGCTTTAATCTTCATGTATCCGGCGTCGAAGCCCTACCACCAGCGTGCTAGCGTATTCATCCCCCATCGCCCCATGACAATGGAAAAAACATGGCCACCCGTTACGCAAAAATCGTCCTGACCCTTGCCCTGGCAGCCTTCGCCACACTCGTCGCCTTCAGCAACATCACCGACTACGGCTCCAACTTTGCCTTCGTCAAACATGTGCTGAGCATGGACACCACCTTCCCCGGCAACGCCGCAATGTATCGCGCCATCACCACCCCATGGCTATGGCACGGTGCGTATTGGCTGATCATTGCGGGTGAAGCACTGACGGCCGTGTTGCTGGCACGAGGCGCGCTGGCGTTGTGGCGAGTTCGTCGTGCCACCGGCACCGAATTCAACCGCGCAAAGAAATGCGCAGTCGCGGGCCTGAGCCTCGGTTTTGTCGTGTGGTTTTTCGGCTTTATGGTGATCGGCGGCGAGTGGTTCCTGATGTGGCAATCCCATCAGTGGAACGGCCAGGAAGCGGCATTCAAGTTTTACATGGCGATCCTGGGCGTGTTGATTTTCCTGAATCAGCCGGACGCAGACCGCGACTGAATCACGCCCATAAAAAAACGGCCCGCAGGCGGGCCGTTTTCAGTTCAGCGGGCCTTCAGGCCCCCGCCGATTACTTGTTGAGGTTGTAATCCGCCTCGGCTGCATCAAAACGCTGAACCATGCCGGCAGTCGGCGCGCCCAGCTTGCTCACGAAGTAGATCGCCAGGCTCGCGAAGATGAAGCCCGGGATGATTTCGTACAGGCCCAGCAGGCTGAAGTGCTTCCACACGATCACGGTGATCGCACCTACCAGGATGCCGGCCAGCGCGCCATTGCGCGTCATGCCCTTCCACAGTACGGAGATCAGCACCACCGGACCGAACGCAGCGCCAAAGCCCGCCCAGGCGTAGCTCACCAGGCCCAGTACGCGGTTTTCCGGGTTGGCGGCCATGGCGATGGCGATCAGCGCCACCAGCAGCACCATGGCACGACCGACCCACACCAGTTCAACCTGGGAGGCGTTCTTACGCAGGAAGGTTTTGTAGAAGTCTTCGGTCAGGGCGCTCGAGCACACCAGCAACTGGCAGCTCAAAGTACTCATTACCGCGGCCAGAATGGCCGACAGCAACACACCGGCAATCCACGGATTGAACAGCAGCTTGGCCAGCTCGATGAACACACGCTCGTGGTTCTCGGTCACGGGACCGGCGACTTCCGGGTGCGCCGAGAAGTAGGCGATACCGAAGAAGCCCACGGCCACGGTGCCGCCCAGGCACAGGATCATCCAGGTCATGGAGATGCGGCGCGCATTGGCAATCGACTTCACCGAATCCGCCGCCATGAAGCGCGCAAGGATGTGCGGCTGGCCGAAGTAGCCCAGGCCCCAGCCCATCAGCGAAATGATGCCGATGAAGGTGGTGTTTTTCAGCATGTTGAAGTTGTCAGGGTTCTGCGCTTCGATCGCCAGGAATGTGGTGTCGACGCCGCCGGTGGCCAGCAGCACGATGATCGGCGTGAGCAGCAGGGCGAAGATCATCAGCGTGGCTTGCACGGTGTCGGTCCAGCTCACCGCCAGGAAACCACCGACGAAGGTGTAGGCAATAGTCGCGGCAGCACCGGCCCACAGCGCGGTCTCGTAGGACATGCCGAAGGTGCTTTCAAACAGGCGGGCACCGGCCACGATGCCGGAAGCGCAGTAAATGGTGAAGAACACCAGGATCACCACCGCAGAGATGATCCGCAGCAGGCCGCTTTTATCTTCGAAGCGGCTGGAGAAGTAATCCGGCAGGGTCAGGGCGTCGCCGTTGTGCTCGGTCTGCACCCGCAGGCGGCCGGCTACAAACAGCCAGTTCAGGTAGGCACCGACGATCAGGCCGATAGCGATCCAGCTTTCCGACAGGCCAGACATGTAGATCGCGCCGGGCAAGCCCATCAGCAACCAGCCGCTCATGTCCGAGGCGCCGGCCGAGAGCGCGGTGACCACGCTGCCGAGGCTGCGACCGCCCAGAATGTAGTCGGAAAGGTTGTTGGTGGAGCGATAGGCCATAAAGCCGATCAGCACCATGGCAGCGATATAGATCACAAATGTGATCAGGGTAGGATTACTTACGCTCATTGAGTTACGCCCTGGCATTGTTTTTATGTAGCGGCGGTCTGTCAGGACGGCCACCCACTCAGCAAGTGGATAGACGAAACCCGGCGCCGCGCATTTATGACTGACGTTTCCCCAGGAAAGCCATCAGCCGATGAACCTTCCGTAAGACGGTTGCACCTTGGGCGCGAATGCTATTCAACAAAGTAAATAAGGTGCAACCAGTTTCTGGAGAATAAGTTGCACCTTGATGTGTTTTCCGGAAAACGCCCTGTTTTTGCTCCTTTTCGGAGCAAGCGCAGCCAAAGTCAGAACCAATTGCACCAAGGCGCAGCCGATTCGGCTGCGGTGATAATTTTTCCCGATCAGCATCAAAAAAATCATGGATAAAAAGGGTTGCACCCGGTTGCACCTCTCTCGGCGCAAAGCTAATCTTGCCGCCAGCTGATGCCACGCGGTAGTGGCACCCATGAGGATAAAAAGATGGCTACGACCACCCTTGGGGTCAAACTTGACGACCCGACCCGCGAGCGCCTGAAGGCCGCCGCGACCTCCATTGATCGCACGCCGCACTGGCTGATCAAGCAGGCGATTTTCAATTACCTGGAGAAACTCGAGGGTGGTGCAACCCTGGCCGAGCTCAACGGCTTGGGCAGCAAGGACGCAGAAGAAGCCGGCGAGGTCCAGACCGACCACGCCCACCAGTGCTTCCTCGAGTTCGCCGAGAGCATCCTGCCGCAATCCGTACTGCGTGCTTCGATCACCGCCGCTTACCGCCGCCCGGAACCGGAAGTGGTGCCGATGCTGATCGAGCAGGCTCGCCTGCCGGCGGCTATGGCCGAGGCCACCAACAAGCTCGCGTCGTCGATCGCCGAAAAACTGCGCAATCAGAAAAGCGCCGGCGGCCGTGCAGGCATCGTCCAGGGCTTGCTGCAAGAATTCTCTCTTTCGTCCCAGGAAGGTGTAGCGCTGATGTGCCTCGCCGAAGCGCTGCTGCGCATCCCGGACAAAGGCACCCGCGACGCACTGATCCGCGACAAGATCAGCACCGGCAACTGGCACCCGCACTTGGGCAACAGCCCGTCGCTGTTCGTCAACGCCGCCACCTGGGGCCTGCTGCTGACCGGCAAGCTGGTCGCCACCCATAATGAGGCCGGCCTGACGTCGTCCCTGAGCCGCATCATCGGCAAGAGCGGCGAGCCGATGATCCGCAAGGGCGTCGACATGGCCATGCGCCTGATGGGCGAGCAGTTCGTCACCGGCGAAACCATCGCCGAAGCCCTGGCCAATGCGAGCAAGTTCGAAGCCAAGGGCTTCCGCTATTCCTACGACATGCTCGGTGAAGCCGCACTCACCGAACACGACGCCCAGAAGTACCTGGCCTCGTACGAACAAGCCATCCACTCGATCGGCAAAGCGTCCCACGGCCGTGGGATATATGAAGGCCCGGGCATTTCCATCAAGCTTTCTGCCCTGCACCCGCGTTACAGCCGTGCGCAGTATGAGCGTGTGATGGACGAGTTGTACCCGCGCCTGCTGTCCCTGACGCTGCTGGCCAAGCAATACGACATCGGCTTGAACATCGACGCCGAAGAGGCCGACCGCCTGGAGCTGTCCCTCGACCTGCTGGAACGCCTGTGCTTCGAGCCGCAACTGACCGGCTGGAACGGCATCGGCTTCGTGATCCAGGCTTACCAGAAGCGTTGCCCGTATGTGATCGACTACGTGATCGACCTGGCGCGCCGCAGCCGCCATCGCCTGATGATCCGCCTGGTAAAAGGCGCGTACTGGGACAGCGAAATCAAGCGCGCCCAGGTCGAAGGCCTGGAAGGCTACCCCGTGTACACCCGCAAGGTGTACACCGACGTTTCCTACATTGCCTGCGCACGCAAACTGCTCTCGGTACCGGAAGTTATCTACCCGCAGTTCGCGACCCACAACGCCCACACGCTGTCGGCGATCTACCACATCGCCGGTCAGAACTATTACCCCGGCCAGTACGAGTTCCAGTGCCTGCACGGCATGGGCGAACCGCTGTACGAGCAGGTTGTAGGCAAGGTCTCCGAAGGCAAGCTGAACCGTCCGTGCCGCGTGTACGCACCGGTCGGCACCCACGAAACATTGCTGGCCTACCTGGTGCGTCGCCTGCTGGAAAACGGCGCCAACACCTCGTTCGTCAACCGCATCGCCGACCAATCCATCTCGATCCAGGAGCTGGTGGCCGATCCAGTGGCCAGCATCGAGCAGATGGCGACGCTGGAAGGCGGCTTCGGCCTGCCGCACCCGCGTATCCCGCTGCCCCGCGACCTGTATGGTGCCGAGCGCGCCAACTCGGCCGGCATCGACCTGGCCAACGAACATCGTTTGGCGTCGCTGTCCTGCGCCCTGCTGGCGACCGCGCATAACAACTGGAAAGCCGCACCGATGCTCGGTTGCGCCTCCAGCAATGAAGCCGCTACGCCGGTGCTGAACCCGTCCGACCTGCGTGACGTGGTCGGCCACGTACAGGAAGCCACCGTCGACGACGTCGACAACGCTATCCAGTGCGCCTTGAAAGCCGCGCCCATCTGGCAGGCCACCCCGCCCGCCGAACGCGCCGCGATCCTGGAACGTGCCGCCGACTTGATGGAAGGCGAGATCCAGCCGCTGATGGGCCTGTTGGCCCGCGAAGCTGGCAAGACCTTCGCCAACGCCATCGCCGAAGTGCGTGAAGCCGTGGACTTCCTGCGTTACTACGCAGTGCAGGCCCGTAACGATTTCACCAACGACGCCCACCGCCCACTGGGTCCGGTGGTGTGCATCAGCCCGTGGAACTTCCCGCTGGCAATCTTCAGTGGCCAGGTCGCCGCTGCACTGGCCGCCGGTAACCCGGTACTGGCCAAGCCTGCCGAGCAAACGCCGCTGGTAGCCGCACAAGCCGTGCGCCTGCTGCTGGAAGCCGGGATTCCGGAAGGCGTGCTGCAACTGCTGCCGGGCCAGGGCGAAACCGTCGGTGCGCGCCTGGTGGGCGATGATCGCGTCAAGGGCGTGATGTTCACCGGCTCCACCGAAGTGGCGCGCCTGCTGCAACGCAACGTCGCCGGTCGCCTGGATGCACAGGGTCGCCCGATTCCGCTGATCGCCGAGACCGGTGGCCAGAACGCGATGATCGTCGATTCCTCGGCGCTGACCGAACAAGTGGTCATCGACGTGGTGTCCTCGGCCTTCGACAGTGCCGGCCAGCGCTGCTCGGCCCTGCGCGTACTGTGCTTGCAGGAAGATTCTGCTGATCGTGTAATCGAAATGCTCAAAGGGGCGATGGCTGAATGCCGCCTCGGCAACCCGGAGCGCCTGTCGGTGGATATTGGCCCGGTGATCGACGCCGAAGCCAAGGCTGGCATCGAGAAACACATCCAGGCCATGCGCGACAAAGGCCGCAACGTTTACCAGGTTGCCATTGCCGACAGCGAAGAGATCAAGCGCGGCACCTTCGTGATGCCAACCCTGATCGAGCTGGAAAGCTTCGACGAACTGCAGCGGGAGATCTTCGGCCCGGTGCTGCACGTGGTGCGCTACAAGCGTAAAGAGATCGACCAGCTTATCGGCCAGATCAACGCTTCCGGCTACGGCCTGACCCTGGGCGTGCACACCCGTATCGACGAGACCATCGCCAAGGTGATCGACAACGTCCATGCCGGTAACGTCTACGTGAACCGCAACATCGTGGGTGCCGTGGTGGGCGTGCAGCCGTTCGGCGGCGAAGGTTTGTCGGGGACTGGCCCGAAAGCTGGCGGCCCGTTGTATCTGTACCGCCTGCTGTCGACCCGTCCTACGGATGCCATCGAGCAATCTTTCGTTCGCGGTGATGCACTGGCCGCACCGGATGTTCGCCTGCGGGACGCCATGAGCAAGCCGCTGACCGCTCTGCAAGCCTGGGCCGACAGCAACAAGCTCAGCGACTTGAGCGCCCTGTGCGTGCAGTTCGCCGCGCAATCCCAAAGCGGTATCACCCGCCAACTGGCTGGCCCGACCGGCGAGCGCAACAGCTACGCCATCCTGCCCCGCGAGCACGTGTTGTGCCTGGCGGAAGCGGAAAGCGACCTGCTGACGCAACTGGCTGCCGTACTGGCAGTCGGCAGCTCGGCGGTATGGCCGGACACTGAATTGACCAAGGCCGTGTTCCCACGCTTGCCGAAGGATATTCAGGCGAAGATCACGCGAGTGGCTGACTGGACCAAGGATGAAACCGTGTTTGATGCCGTACTGCATCACGGCGATTCCGACCAACTGCGCGGGGTTTGCCAGCAAGTGGCCAAGCGTGGCGGGGCGATTGTCGGGGTTCATGGCTTGTCTTCGGGCGAAACCGGGATTGCCCTGGAGCGCCTGGTGATCGAGCGCGCGTTGAGCGTCAACACCGCTGCGGCGGGTGGTAACGCCAGCCTGATGACGATCGGCTAACTGACGGAACGCGGTCAAAATGTGGGAGCGGGCTTATGTGGGAGCTGGCTTGCCTGCGATGGCATCACCTCGGTGTATCTGACACATCGAGGTGCCTGCATCGCGGGCAAGCCCGGCTCCCACAAAAGCTCCCACACTGACCGTGTTTGCAACTCACCGCTGTTGTTTGGCCCCTCCATCACCCAGATCAATCTTGCTATCCAGCCTCTATTTGCGCACTTAGACTCAGGCCCATTCCCACACAGGTAAGCCGCCATGTCCGAGACGCTGCTCAGTTCCCGCAATCTGGCTTTCGAGCTGTACGAAGTCCTCGATGCCGAGGGCCTGACGCAGCGCGAGCGGTTTGCCGAACACAACCGCGAAACCTTCGACGCCGCCATCGGCACCGCCCGCAGCATTGCCGAGAAGTTCTTCGCCCCGCATAACCGCAAGGGCGACGAGAACGAGCCACGCTACGAGAACGGTCAGGCGATTCTGATTCCTGAAGTGAAACCGGCCGTGGATGCTTTCCTTGAAGCCGGCTTCCTTAACGCCGCCCGCAGTTTCGAAGCCGGTGGCATGCAGCTGCCAACCCTGCTCTCCCAAGCCTGTTTCGCGCACTTCCAGTCAGCCAACGCCGCGTCTACGTCCTACCCGTTCCTGACCATGGGCGCCGCCAACCTGATCGAAAGCTTCGGCACCGAAGAACAGAAACAACGCTTCCTGCAACCGATGATCGAAGGGCGGTTCTTCGGCACCATGGCCCTGACCGAGCCCCATGCAGGCTCCTCACTGTCGGATATTCGTACCCGCGCAGAGCCGGCGGCTGACGGCAGCTATCGCCTCAAGGGCAACAAGATCTTCATTTCCGGCGGCGATCACTCGCTGTCGGAGAACATCGTGCACATGGTGCTGGCCAAGCTGCCGGACGCACCCGCCGGGGTGAAGGGCATTTCGCTGTTTATCGTGCCCAAATTCCTGGTCAACGACGACGGCAGCCTGGGCAAACGCAACGATGTACTGCTGGCCGGGCTGTTTCACAAGATGGGCTGGCGCGGCACCACCTCGACCGCGCTGAATTTCGGCGATAACGGTGACTGCGTCGGCTATCTGGTGGGTAAGCCGCACCAGGGCCTGAGCTGCATGTTCCAGATGATGAACGAAGCGCGGATCGGCGTCGGCATGGGCGCGGTGATGCTCGGTTACGCGGGCTACCTGTATTCCCTGGAGTACGCCCGCGAACGTCCGCAAGGCCGCCTGCCCGACAGCAAGGACCCGAACACCGCGCCGGTGTCGATCATCCAGCACGCCGATATCAAGCGCATGCTGTTGACGCAAAAAGCCTACGTGGAAGGCGCCTTTGACCTCGGCCTGTACGCTGCTCGCCTGTTCGACGACACCACCACGCTGGAAACCGAAGCGGCGCGCAAACAGGCGCACGAACTGCTGGACCTGCTGACGCCGATCGTCAAATCCTGGCCGTCGGAGTTTTGCCTCAAGGCCAACGAACTGGCGATCCAGATCCTCGGCGGTCACGGCTACACCCGCGAGTACCCGGTGGAGCAGTACTACCGCGACAACCGCCTGAACCCGATCCATGAAGGCACCCACGGCATCCAATCGCTGGATCTATTGGGTCGCAAACTGGCGCAGAACGGCGGCGCGGGTTTGAAACAACTGATTCGCCTGATCGCCGAGACCGGCGCGCGGGCACAGGAATACCCGTCGCTGACCGCGTTGCGGGAACCGCTGGAACAGTTGGTGGCACGCCTGCAAAGCGTCACCCTCGGCCTGCTGACGGATCTCGCCCAGGGCAAGGTCAACAGCAGCCTGGCGAATTCGGCGCTGTACCTGAAAGTGTTTGGGCATACGGTGATTGGCTGGCGCTGGCTGGAGCAGGCGATTCGCGCCGAGGAAGGGCTGGCCAAAGGCAACGCTGCCGATGTCGCCTTCTATAAGGGCAAGCTCCAGGCCGCCCGGTACTTCCTGACGTGGGAAATACCGGGCTGCCATCATGAACTGGCGATTCTCGAGGCACGCGATGACACGTGCCTGGGGATGCAGGATGAGTGGTTCTAAGGCGTTCCGATCGCCTTGGAAATCACCTCGACCGTGGCGCTGACTTGCTCTTGGTAACGGTCGAGTTCCTGCTGGTGATGCTTTTGCATTTCGATCTGCTCGGCGCACAGGTTCAGCGCCGCCAGCACCAATAGCTTGTCACCGATCAGCGTCGGGTACTTTTTCTTGGTGGTGGCCAGGGATGCCTTGAGCATCGTCACGGCGCTCATCAGGGTGTTGTCTTCCCCTTCCGGCGCCTTGATCGAGTAATCCTCACCGAGAATCGAAACGACCTTTATCCCTTCATTCATGCGCCGACAGGACCTGCGCTCACACGCTCAACCAACGCCTGGATACGGGCAGCGGTAGCGCCCTGCTTTTCTTCCTGTTCCATCAGGTTCAGCTGCAAGCTGTCGTTTTCATCCTTGGCGCGAGCCAGTTCGGCCTTGAGGGATTCGTTGGTGCCCAGTAGATCCTGGTTCTGCTGTACCAGGTCGCTGACCAGTTGTTCCAATTGGCTGAGGGATGCTTCTAACATTTTGATTTCTCGGGCTTTTTCAAAGGGCGGTGACGATAAAGAAAATTCACCTCGGATGCCAGGGTTATCCCTGGCGCGGGGCCTTGATTTCATGGGGCAGGCCACGCTTTCGAGCCTTAGTGACTGCATTTATGGCATCTGGTTCCTGAATCCCGTCGGGCCGCCCCACTCTGCGACAAAAGCGCGCACCCCCTCAAGACTTTAGTCGTATGACCGATAGGTCATGGACACCCCGCCCAAACCCCGCATGGATCGCGCTTCTCCCCAGGATCACAGCATGTCTCTTCGTAATATGAATATCGCGCCGCGGGCCTTCCTCGGCTTCGCGTTGATTGGTGCGCTGATGTTGTTTCTCGGCGTGTTCGCGCTGAACCAGATGAGCAAGATTCGCGCGGCGACGGAAGACATCACCCTGAGCAGCGTGCCAAGCATTCGCGCCCTGGACGAATTCACCCAGTTGACCCTGCGCCTGCGGGTACTGTCCTATCGCCTGCTGACCAACCGCGAGCCCGACGTCCAGCAAAAAACCCTTGAGTCGTTTGACGTGCGCAATCAGCAGATTCGTACGGCCCAGGCGGTCTACGAGAAGCTGATCGACAGCAGCGAGGAACGTGCAGCCTACGACGAATACGTGCGTCTGCTGGCCCAGTACCACCAGATCGAAGAGCGCATGAAGAGCCTGTCCCGGGCCAACCAGGTGGAAGAGCTGCGCACGCTGCTGAACACCGAGTTGCTGAACAACTCGGATCAGGTCAATGCCGTCTTGAACCGCCTGCTGGACATCAACAACAAGATGGCCCTCGCCACCAACCAGCAAGCTGCCGACCAGTACGACCTGGCGTTTGAGCTGGTGGTGATCCTGCTGATCCTGGCCACTGCGTTGACCATGCTGTTCGCCTGGCTGCTGACCCGCAGCATCACCCAGCCGATCGCCCAGGCCCTGGACGCCGCCGAGGAAATCGCCGAAGGCAACCTGACCCGCCCGATCAAGGTGGAAGGCAACGACGAAGCCGGCCGGCTGCTGTTGGCGATGGCCAAGATGCAGGACAAATTGAAGGACACCTTGCAGCGCATTTCCGGCTCGGCCACCCAACTGGCCTCCGCCGCGGAAGAGCTGAACGCCGTGACCGACGAAAGCGCCCGTGGCCTGACCCAGCAAAACAACGAAATCGAACAGGCCGCCACGGCGGTGAACGAGATGACCAGCGCGGTTGAAGAAGTGGCCCGCAATGCGGTCAGCACTTCCGAAGCCTCGAAGAACGCCACTTCGTCTGCAGGCGATGGCCGTGATCTGGTGCAGGAAACCGTCAGCGCCATCGAACGCATGAGCAGCGACGTGCAAGCCACTGCCACCCTGATCGGCAACCTGGCGGAAGAATCCCGGGACATCGGCAAGGTGCTGGACGTGATTCGCGGCCTGGCGGACCAGACCAACCTGCTGGCCTTGAACGCGGCGATTGAAGCGGCGCGCGCCGGTGAAGCCGGGCGTGGTTTTGCGGTGGTGGCGGATGAAGTGCGGGCCCTGGCCCATCGCACCCAGCAGTCCACCAGCGAAATCGAGCGGATGATCGGCAGCATTCAGGCCGGCACCGAGCATGCGGTGGATTCGATGCGCAACAGCACGGAGCGGGCGGAGTCGACGTTGAACATCGCCAAGGGCGCGGGGATGTCGCTGGATACGATCAATACCGCCATCGTTGAAATCAACGAGCGCAACCTGGTGATCGCCAGTGCCGCTGAAGAGCAGGCACAAGTGGCGCGGGAAGTGGATCGCAACCTGGTGAACATTCGTGATTTGTCGGTGCAATCGGCCACCGGCGCCAGCCAGACCAGTGCGGCGAGCAGCGAGCTGTCGCGGTTGGCGGTGGATCTGAACGGGATGGTGGGGCGGTTCAGGCTCTAACTGACACCGGCGATCCCTTGTGGGAGCTGGCTTGCCTGCGATAGCAATCTGACAGCCACGATCTCCAGTGACTGAAACACCGCAATCGCAGGCAAGCCAGCTCCCACATTTGACCCGTGTACATCCCCAGCACCTTTTTTGACAGCACAGCAATTCAACAGGTTAGAATCGCTGGCACGCAGACTGCATGGTCAGTTTGCGCCTCGTCTTTCCTGCTCATGGAGTACTGCCTTTGAATGCGACGACCATCAACAGCCTGTTCTTGATCGGCGCGTTGCTGGTAGGTGCGAGCATTCTGGTGAGTTCTCTTTCGTCCCGCCTGGGGATCCCGATCCTGGTGATCATCCTGGCCGTGGGCATGATCGCCGGCGTCGACGGCGGCGGCATCATCTTCGATAACTACCCCACCGCCTACCTCGTGGGCAACCTCGCACTGGCCGTGATCCTGCTCGATGGCGGCTTGCGAACGCGGGTGGCGAGTTTTCGCGTGGCGCTCTGGCCCGCGTTGTCCCTGGCGACGGTCGGCGTACTGATCACCACCGGCCTCACCGGCATGGCGGCCGCCTGGCTGTTCAACCTCAATATCATTCAAGGCCTGCTGATCGGCGCCATCGTCGGCTCCACGGACGCCGCCGCCGTGTTCTCGCTGCTGGGCGGCAAAGGCTTGAACGAACGGGTCACCGCCAGCCTGGAAATCGAATCCGGCAGTAACGATCCGATGGCCGTGTTCCTGACTGTCACCCTGATCGACATGCTCGCCAGCGGCCAGACCGGCCTGCACTGGAGCCTGCTGGGCCACCTGATCCGCGAGTTCGGCATCGGTGGCATCATCGGCCTGGGCGGCGGCTGGTTGATGCTGCAGATGGTCAACCGGATCAACCTGGCCAACGGCCTGTACCCGATCCTGGTGATTTCCGGCGGCCTGGTGGTGTTCGCCCTGACCAACGCCTTGCACGGCAGCGGCTTCCTCGCGGTGTACCTGTGCGGCCTGGTGATCGGCAACCGCCCGGTGCGCAGCCGTCATGGCATTTTGCATATGCTCGACGGCATGGCCTGGCTGGCACAGATCGGCATGTTCCTGGTGCTGGGCCTGCTGGTCACGCCCCACGATCTGCTGCCCATCGCGCTGCCGGCCCTGGGCCTGGCGCTGTGGATGATCCTCTTCGCACGGCCGCTGTCGGTGATCGTCGGCCTGCTGCCGTTCAAAGCCTTCCATGGTCGAGAAAAAGCCTTTATCGCCTGGGTGGGCCTGCGCGGCGCGGTACCGATCATCCTGGCGGTGTTCCCGCTGATGGCCGGCCTGCCCCATGCCCAGCTGTACTTCAACCTGGCGTTCTTTATCGTGCTGGTGTCGTTGCTGGTGCAGGGCACGAGCCTGCCGTGGGTCGCCAAATTGTTGAAAGTGACGGTACCGCCCGAGCCTGCGCCGATTTCCCGGGCGGCCCTGGAAGTGCACGTCACCAGCGAGTGGGAGCTGTTCGTCTACCGCCTGGGCGCCGAGAAATGGTGCATCGGCGCGGCCTTGCGCGAGCTGAAAATGCCCGAAGGAACGCGGATCGCCGCGCTGTTTCGTGGCCAGCAACTGCTCCATCCGTCGGGTAGTACCGTGCTCGAAGTCGACGATCTGCTCTGCGTAATCGGCCATGAACACAACCTGCCGGCCCTCGGCAAACTGTTCAGCCAGGCACCACAACGCGGCCTCGACCTGCGTTTCTTCGGCGACTTCGTGCTGGAAGGCGACGCCCAGCTGGGCGCGGTTTCGGCGCTGTACGGGCTCAAGCTCGAAGGCATCGACCCGGACATGCCGCTGAGCCGTTTCATCACCCAGAAAGTCGGCGGTGCGCCAGTGGTCGGCGACCAGGTGGAATGGAACAACACCATCTGGACCGTCGCGGTCATGGACGGGAACAAGATCGGCAAAGTCGGCGTCAGATTCCCCGAAGGAAGTCGCCCGGGCCCCGGACTCTTCCTCTAAACTGCGGGGCGACGGCGCCCGCCCCCCTATTTATCACCTTGCTCGACCGGTCTCTATGACAACCCTGCGCACTTTTCTCGCCACTGCCCTGCTGGGCCTGACTCTCTGCGTCGGCACCGTACACGCGGCTGACCCGCCCAGCATCGACTCCGTCCAGCAAACCCTGGACAAGCTGCCGGACCGCAAGCTGCCCGACGCCGACATGAAGGCGCTGCAATCCATCCTGCAGCAGACCCTCACCTTCCTCGGCAACCAGCAGGACTACCAGCAGCGCCTGACGGACCTCAAGCGCCAGCTGGAAGACGCGCCGCGCCAGACCGTCGACAACCAGCGCGAACTGACCCGGCTCAAGGCCACCAAGGTCATTCCGGTCGCCCAGCGCTACGCCACCTTGCCGGTGCCGCAACTTGAACAACTGCTGGTGCAACGCACTACCCAGCAAGGTGACCTGCAAAAAGAGCTGGCCGACGCCAACAGCCTGACCATTGCGGCCCAGACCCGCCCGGAACGCGCCCAGACCGAAATCAGCAGCAGCCAGACGCGTATCCAGCAGATCAACTCGACCCTCAAGGCCGGTAAAGACAACGGCAAGACCCTCAGCGGTGACCAGCGCAACCAGCTGAACGCCGAGTTGGCCGCCCTCAACGCGCTGATTCCTTTGCGCCGCCAGGAACTGGCCGGCAACAGCCAGCTGCAAGACCTGGGCAACAGCCAGCACGACCTGGTGCTGGAAAAAACCGCCCGCCTGGAGCAGGAAATCCAGGACCTGCAAACCCTGATCAACCAGAAGCGCCTGGCCCAATCCCAGGAAACCGTAACCCAGCAATCCATCGAAGCCCAAAAGGCCGGTGGCAGCAGCCTGTTGGCCACGGAAAGCGCGGCCAACCTGAAACTGTCCGACTACCTGCTCAAAAGCACCGACCGGCTCAACGAACTGACCCAGAAAAACCTGCAAACCAAGCAGCAACTGGACAGCGTGACCCAAAGCGACTCGGCGCTGGACGAGCAAATCAACGTACTCAAGGGCAGCCTGTTGCTGTCCAAGATCCTCTACAAACAGAAGCAGGCCTTGCCGCGCCTGACCGTCGACCGCGACCTGGCGGACGACATCGCCAACATTCGCCTGTACCAGTTCGAGGTCAACCAACAGCGCGAACTGATCAGCACCCCGAGTACCTACGTCGACAGCCTGCTGGCCAACCAGCCGGCCGATCAGGTGACGCCACAACTGCGGCGCACCCTGCTGGAGCTGGCGATCACCCGCAGCGACCTGCTGGAACGCCTGAGCCGGGAACTGAGCGCGCTGCTCAACGAATCCATTACCCTGCAACTGAACCAGAAACAACTGCTGAGCACCGCCACCACGTTGCGGGCGACCCTCGACGAGCAGATGTTCTGGATTCCCAGCAACAAGCCGCTGGACACCGAATGGCTGGAAACCGTACCGGCGCACCTGAGCAAGCAGGTCACGACCCTGCCGTGGGCGTCCAGCGTCAGCGAACTGTATGACGGCCTGACCCAGCGCCCGCTGCTGTTCCTGCCCCTGCTGCTGTTGATTGGTGCACTGCTGTGGCGCCGCAACGCCCTGTATGCCCGGCTGAAAAAAATCCACCAGGACATAGGCCACTTCAAGCGCGACAGCCAGTGGCATACGCCGGTGGCGATTCTGGTGAATATCGCGCTGGCGATGCCGGTGGCGCTGGGCCTGGCGCTGTGCGGCTATGCGCTGCAGATCGACGCCCGCGGGCAAAACGCCAACCTCGGCGCGGCCCTGCTACAGATCGCCCAGGCATGGCTGGTGTTCTACACCGCCTACCGAATCCTTGCGCCCGGCGGTGTGGCGGAGCTGCATTTCCGCTGGGAAAAACCCCAGGTCGAATTCCTCCAGGGCTGGATACGCAAGCTCGGGCTGGTGGTGCTGGCGCTGGTGGCCGTGGTGGCTGTCGCCGAACACCAGCCAGAGGCCCTGGCAAACGACGTGCTGGGCATCGGTGTGGTACTGACCTGCTACGCCTTGATGGCGTGGCTGCTCGGGCGCCTGCTGCTCAATAGCCCGACCCACGAAAAAGCCTCGCTGTTTCGCAAAGCCGTCGGCCTGGTGTTTACCGCGCTGCCGGTCGCGCTGTTTATTGCCGTGTGTTTTGGCTACTACTACACCGCCCTCAAACTCAGCGACCGGTTGATCAACACCCTGTACCTGCTGATGTTCTGGCTGGTGATTGAAGCCACCTTCGTGCGCGGCCTCGGGGTTGCCGCACGGCGCCTGGCCTACGCGCGGGCCCTGGCCAAACGCCAGGCCGCCAAGGAAGCGGGTGATGGCGAAGCGGTGATCGAAGAGCCGACCCTGGACATCGAACAGGTCAACGAACAGTCGATGCGACTGATTCGCCTGGCCTTGCTCGGCGGCTTTATCGCCGCACTGTATTGGGTGTGGTCTGACTTGATCTCGGTATTTTCCTACCTGGACAACGTCACCCTCTACGAATACACCAGCGGCACCGGCGCCAATATCAGCATGGTGCCCATCAGCATCGGCGACTTGCTCGGCGCCCTGATCATCGTCGGCATCACCTTCGCACTGGCGCGCAACCTGCCCGGCCTGCTGGAGGTGTTGGTGCTGTCCAAGCTCGACCTGGCCCAGGGCAGCGCCTACGCCACCACCACGCTGCTGTCGTACGTGATTGCCGGCGTCGGTTTTGTCTCCACCCTGTCGACCCTCGGCGTGAGCTGGGACAAGTTGCAGTGGCTGGTGGCTGCGCTGTCGGTGGGGTTGGGCTTCGGGATGCAGGAGATCTTCGCCAACTTTATCTCCGGCATCATGATCCTGTTCGAGCGTCCGGTACGGATCGGCGACACCATCACCATCGGCAACCTGTCGGGCACGGTGAGCAAGATCCGCATCCGCGCCACCACCATCACCGACTTCGACCGCAAGGACATCATTGTCCCGAACAAAACGTTCATCACCGGGCAACTGATCAACTGGTCGCTGACCGACACCATCACCCGGGTCACCCTGAAACTGGGCGTGGACTACGGCTCGGACCTGGACCTGGTGAAGGAATTGCTGCTCAAGGCCGCCGCCGAAAACCCGCGAGTCCTGAAGGACCCGGCGCCCCACGTGTACTTCCTCAACTTCGGCGAAAGCACCCTCGACCACGAACTGCGCATGCATGTACGGGATCTTGGTGACCGCAACCCGGTGATCGATGAAGTCAACCGCTTCATCAACCGCGAGTTCAAGAACCACCACATCAACATCTCGTTCCGGCAGATGGAGGTTTACCTGAAAAACCTGCACGGCCAGGAATACAAGCTGGTGCCGGTAGAGGAAGAAAACCGGACCATCCTGCCGCCCGCCCAGGACCAGGACCTGCCCGAGCCGCCGCCCGCCAAACTCGACTAAACGCGCTATCCCCAGCAGAATGGTCGGACATTCTGCTCAGGAGATGGCCGTTGAAAGCCCTCGACGAACTGACCTTCGACAACCGCTTCGCCCGCCTGGGCGACGGTTTCTCAACCCACGTACTGCCCGAGCCCATCGACGAACCGCGTTTGGTGGTGGCGAGCGAGGCGGCCATGGCGTTGCTGGACCTCGACCCCGCCGTGGCCGAGACACCGGTATTCGCCGAGCTGTTCGGCGGGCACAAGCTGTGGGCCGAGGCCGAGCCGCGGGCGATGATCTATTCCGGGCATCAGTTTGGCTCGTACAACCCCCAACTGGGTGATGGCCGCGGGTTGTTGCTGGGTGAGGTATATAACCAGGCGGGCGAGCATTGGGACCTGCACCTCAAGGGTGCCGGGCAAACCCCGTACTCGCGCATGGGCGATGGGCGCGCGGTGCTGCGCTCGTCGATTCGGGAATTTCTGGCGTCGGAAGCGTTGCATGCACTGGGCATTCCCAGCAGTCGGGCACTGTGTGTGATCGGCTCTGACACTCCGGTGTGGCGCGAGAAACAGGAGCGCGCCGCCATGGTACTGCGCCTGGCCCACAGCCATGTGCGCTTTGGGCATTTCGAATATTTCTACTACACCAAGAAGCCCGAGTTGCAGAAGGCGTTGGCGGAGCACGTGTTGTCGTTGCACTTCCCGGAGTGCCTGGAACAGCCCGAGCCATACCTGGCGATGTTCCGCGAAATCGTCGAACGCAATGCCGAGCTGATCGCCAAATGGCAGGCCTATGGGTTCTGCCACGGCGTGATGAACACCGACAACATGTCGATCCTTGGCATCACCTTCGACTTTGGACCCTTTGCGTTCCTCGATGATTTTGACGCGCAGTTCATCTGCAACCACTCGGATCATGAAGGGCGTTATTCCTTCAGTAATCAGGTGCCGATCGGGCAGTGGAATTTGAGCGCGCTGGCGCAGGCGTTGACGCCGTTCATCACTGTTGAAGCGCTGCGGGAAACCCTCGGGCTGTATCTGCCGTTGTTCCAGGCGCACTACCTGGACCTGATGCGCCGCCGCTTGGGCCTCACCACCGCGGAAGATGACGATCAAAAGCTGGTGGAACGCCTGCTGCAACTGATGCAGAACAGCGGCGTCGACTACACCCTGTTCTTCCGCCGACTGGGGGATGAATCAGCCGCGCTGGCTGTGGCGCGACTGCGCGACGACTTTGTCGACCTCAAGGGATTTGATGAGTGGGCGGATCTGTACAAGGCCCGCGTGGAGCGCGAAGCCAGCGGCACAGAAGAGCAGCGACGTGAGCGGATGCATGCGGTGAACCCGCTTTATATCCTGCGCAATTACCTGGCGCAGAACGCTATCCAGGCGGCGGAGCTTGGGGATTACAGCGAAGTGCGCCGGCTGCATGAAGTGCTGAGCAAACCCTTTGAAGAGCAGCCGGGGATGGAACAATACGCCCAGCGGCCGCCGGACTGGGGGAAGCATTTGGAGATTAGTTGTTCATCGTAGGAGTGAGCCAATGTGGCGAGGGAGCTTGCTCCCGTTGGACCGGGCTGGCGCTCCAGTGCGCAGCGCTCCCGATTTTTTGGGGCCGCTTCGCAGCCCAGCGGGAGCAAGCTCCCTCGCCACAATAGGTGCCTTAGCGCTCCTTGATAAACCTCGGAACAGGCTCCAAATAGAATCCATTGGCCACTTTCACGGAGCCCACCATGTCCGACTCTCTCGTCATCCCCTGCCCCCACTGCAACGGTCTTAACCGTATCCCCAATGAACGCCTGGGCGATGCGCCGAAGTGCGGGCGCTGCAAGCAGTCGGTGCTGTTGAGCAAATCCTTTGAGCTGAAACAGGGCGATTACGCCAGCCAGATCAAGGGCGACCTGCCGTTGCTGGTGGATGTGTGGGCCGAATGGTGCGGGCCGTGCAAATCGTTTGCGCCGGTGTTTGAGCAAGCCGCCGGGCAGTTAGCCGGGAAATGCCGGTTGGCCAAGCTCGATAGCGAGGCCAATCAGCAGTTATCCGCTCAGTTGGGCATTCGCTCGATTCCCAGCCTGATCCTGTTCAAGAATGGCCGGGAAGTGGCGCGTCAGAGCGGAGCGTTTCCGTTGCCGCAGTTGATGAGCTGGCTGCGCAGTCAGGGCATTTGAGGTAGCGGAACGCCCCGGTCCATCACTTGCCCCATCAGCAATACGCCCAATTCGCTCAGTTGGTGAATGGCCAACGCGACATCGCGCTGCTTGCCGGTGAGGTCGTCGGAAAGGTCGAGCAAGAGGGTGGTGACTGAGGAGAAGGTTTCGTAGGTGTTGAGGATCAGGGTTTCGGTGGTTTGGCCGGGCGTAACTGTGAAAAGGCTGGGGGTAGTTCTAAGCATAATCGACGCTCCTGGATTGAACGACGCCTCTCACAGGCTACTAAACCCGATCACCGAGAATTCAGCGACCGGGCAACCTTAGAGACGCCCATCCAGACGCACAAGCCGGCGGATTCTGGCGTAACTGTAGGCAACGGCGCGAGACGACGATTTCTCTGTAGGAACAGAGACCAATGTGGGAGCTGGCTTGCCTGCGATAGCATCACCTCGGTGTAACTGACAAACCGAGTTGACTGCATCGCGGGCAAGCCCGGCTCCCACACAAGCAGGCTCCCACATGGGTGATATGTATTGCCTGCTAAATCACGCGTTCTCCAGCAGGTTATGCAACTCCACAAACTGCTGCGTCAGCTTGTGCCGTGGGTCCAGGTGGATCAGCGGCATATTCGCCTGGTGCGACTCACGCATGCGCACCGAACTGGTCAGGTACACCGGCAGCACCGGCAACCCTTCGGCTATCAGTTCATCCAGCATCTGCTGCGGCAGGCTCGCCCGGGCCTGGAACTGGTTGACCACGATGCCTTCCACTTCCAGCCCTTCGTTGTGGTCTTCCTTCAATTCTTCAATTTCTGCCAGCAGGCCATACAACGCCTGACGGGAGAAGCTGTCGCAATCGAACGGGATCAACACACGATCAGCGGCAATCAGCGCTGAAACCGCATAAAAATTCAACGCCGGCGGCGTATCCAGGTAAATCCGGTCGTAGTCCTCGCTCAACTCATCCAGCAGCTTTCGCAGCTTGTTAATCTTGTGCTTGGCCTCAAGCTTGGGCTGCAAGTCCGCCAGTTCCGCCGTGGCGGTGATGACGTGCAGGTTGTCGAACGGGGTTTCGTAGATATCTACCTGGTTTTTCTTCGAAAACGGCCCGGAAGACAGGGTTTGCTTGAAAAAATCGGCGATGCCCATGGGGATGTCATCGCCGGTCAGCCCGGTGAGGTATTGGGTTGAGTTGGCCTGGGCATCGAGGTCCACCAACAGGGTTCGATAGCCTTCGCTGGCGCTGACCGCCGCCAGGTTACAGGCAATGCTGGACTTGCCAACACCGCCTTTTTGGTTGAACACCACGCGCCGCATGGAAAAACCTCCGTGTATCAATGAATGACCGAGTGTAGAGGGCAAAAGCGCTGGTTAGCTACCTCGTTTGTTCCTGTACTACAGCATCAGAGGCTCTATCTCGCACAACAATTTCCCGTCCGTCCGACAAAGCAGGAATTGCCTGACACCTGCTACCCCACCTGCATGACGGACAATCTGTAATTCTTTACAACCAATTTGTAATCAGTCGTGAACAATTCTTTACCAAAGTTTGCTAGAACCCCACGGCACCGGGATAATGCGCCCCACTCGGCCATTGCTCCCTGTCCCCGAATCCGGGGCCAAAGGCCGCACAAGGAAGCCCGCAGGGGCGGGATAACTTCTCAGTGATCAATTTCAACATTGCCCAATGGCGCGCCTGGGCCCCCGGGCTCGAAAGCGCGGACGACTGGCGCGCCTGGTGCCGGCAGCCGACGTTGCTTGCCAGCAGCGACGCGGCCCCCGATGTGTCGTTCCTGCCGGCCATGCAGCGCCGGCGCCTGAGCCGCCTGGCGCGCATGGCCTTCAGTGTGGGCTGGCCACTGGCCGAAGGCCCGCAACCGCTGCCCTTGGTGTTTGTTTCCCGTCACGGCGAAACCCCGCGCACCCTCGATATTCTCAGCGACCTGGCCAACGACGAGCCCTTGTCGCCGACCCAGTTCAGCCTGTCGGTGCATAACGCGGTGATTGGCCTGTGGTCGATCCTGCGCAATGAAACCAGCGAAATGACCGCCCTCGCCGCCGCCGGTGATGGCCTGGAGCACGGCATGCTCGAAGCCGCCGCCCTGCTCAATGAAGGCGCACCGGCTGTGTTGCTGATCATTACCGAGGAGCAGCCGCCCGAAACCTACGCCCGCTGGATCGACGACGTGCCCTTCCCCTATGCCCTCGGCCTGTTGCTGACGCCGGGCGACGAGTGGCAGCTGGAACTGAATACGGCCGCTGTCCAACCCACCACCAAAGCCCAGTGGCCCCACGCCCTGAACCTGCTGCGCACCCTGCTGAACGAACAGGGCGCCTGCCAACATGCCTGGAAGAACCGAGTATGGAACTGGCAACGCAAGCCCTGACCGAAAAGCCTCGGCAGGCCTATTACTGGCGCCTGTTCGCCACCGCTGCCGCCTTCGCCCTGTTTGGCATCGGCGGCCTGTGCCTGCGCGTGCTGGTGTTTCCGCTGCTCAGTTGCCTGCCGGGAGACGCCAAACGGCATCAGCGGCGCGCCCGCCACACCATCAGCTGCCTGTTCTGGCTGTTTATCCGCATGATGACGCGCCTGGGCATTCTGACCTACAGCGTCGAAGGCGCCGAAAAGCTCGGCCGTCCCGGCCAGATGATCATCGCCAACCACCCGTCGCTGGTGGACGTGGTGTTCCTGATCGCCCTGATGCGCCAGACCAACTGCGTGGTCAAGCAGAGCCTGTGGCAAAACCCGTTCACCCGCGGGCCGGTGCGCGACGCCGGCTACATCAGCAACGACGGCAGCGCCGACATGCTCGACGCTGCCGCCGACGCCTTGCGGGACGGCCAGACCCTGATCATTTTCCCCGAGGGCACCCGCACTTCGCCGGGCCAGGCACCGACCTTTCATCGCGGCGCTGCCGCCATTGCCTTGCGAGGTGCGAGCATCATTACTCCGGTGGTGATCAAGGTCAGCCCCACCACCCTGACCAAGGCAGAACCCTGGTATCGCATCCCCAATCGCCGTTTTCACTTCAGTTTGCGCGTGGGTGCCGATATAGAACCACAGGCGTTTGCCGCACAAGGGCCCGCGCCCCAGGCTTCACGCAAGCTTAACGATTACCTGCACCAGTATTTTATTAAGGAGCTCGCCGAAGATGAGCGACCAACACCGCCTTGAGCACGACATAAAAACGCTGATCATCGAGGCCCTGGGCCTGGAAGACATCAGCGAGAGCGACATCGGCAACGAGCAAACCCTGTTCGGCGAAGGCCTTGGCCTGGATTCAGTCGACGCCCTGGAATTGGGCCTGGCGATCCAGAAAAAGTACGGCATCAAGATCGATGCCGACGCCAAGGACACCCGCAATCACTTCACCAACGTGGCCAGCCTCGCGGCGTTCGTCACGGCCCGACAGGCAGCTTGAGACCGTACCATGCAAACTCGTGACGATATTTTCAACACCTTGCGCGACGCCCTGGTGGAACTGTTTGAACTGGAACCTGAACGCGTCACCCTTGACGCCAACCTGTACCAGGACCTGGAAATCGACAGCATTGATGCGGTGGACCTGATCGACCACATCAAGCGCCAGACCGGCAAGAAAATCGCCGCCGAAGAGTTCAAGGCCGTGCGTACCGTGAACGACGTGGTTGAGGCGGTCTACCGTCTGGTTCAACCGGCCGCATGAGCCGGCTGATCGGCCTTGGCCTGTTGCTGGCGGGGCTGCTGTACCCTTTTGCGGTGTATTACGGCACGGAGCATTTTGCCCCGTGGCAGTTTGGCCTGCTGTTGGGCAGCCTGTGGCTGTTGCGTGCCCTGACCGGCGCCAGGCGCCCGGGCAGCCGCTGGATGGCGGCGGCGATCATCGTCTTTTGCCTGCTACTCGCCTGGTTCGACAACCCGCAAATGCTGCGTTGGTACCCGAGCCTGGTCAGTGCGTTCATGCTGGCGCTGTTCGGCCTGAGCCTGAAATACGGGCCGCCGATGGTCGAACGCCTGGCACGCATGACCGAGCCGCAACTGCCCGAGAAAGCGGTGGTGTATACCCGCCAGGTCACCGTGGTGTGGAGTGCGTTTTTTCTGTGTAACGGCCTGCTCGCCGCCGCCCTCACCCTGTGGGCGCCGCTGAGCTGGTGGACGTTGTACAACGGCATGATCGCCTACGGGTTGATGGGGCTGTTGTTTGCCGTGGAATGGCTGGTACGACAAAGGGTTCGAGGCCGCGTATGAATTGGTTGAATCTTGAGCACTTGTTGCTTGAGCCTGTAGGTCAGCGTTGGGTCACCACCGAACCTGCCCTGGATCACCCACAGTTATGGGAGAAATCCCTGAGCCTGGCCGCCGGGTTGCAAGCCCGGGGCATCCAGCGCCTGGCGGTGCACCTGGAAGATGCCGGCTTGCTGGCGATCGCCCTGCTGGGTGCATGGCGGGCCGGGGTGAACGTGTTGTTGCCCGCCGACCTGCAACCTCAAACGCGCCAACGCTGGGACGACGCCGTCGACGCCTGGCTGACCGAGGCCAGCGAGCTGGAAGCGCTCTATCAAGCGCCATTGAGCGCCGCGGCCCTGGACCTGGACGCCTGCTGCCTGAGCCTGTGCACCTCCGGTTCCAGTGGCGAGCCCAAGCGCATCGACAAAACCCTGCGCCAGATGGCCAATGAGGTCCGGGCGCTGGAAACCCTGTGGGGCGCCGACCTCGGTGAGGCCTGCATCATCGGCAGCGTCGCCACCCAGCATATCTATGGTTTGCTGTTCCGGGTGCTGTGGCCGCTGTGTGCCGGGCGTACGTTTGTGCGTCAGCAACTGGCGTTCCCCGAAGATTTACAGCGCGCCAGCCGCGAACACCCGCAGTTCGCCTGGGTCGCCAGCCCGGCGCTGCTCAAACGCATGGGCGACAACCTCGACTGGCCGGCCCTCACACCGGTCAAGCGAGTGTTTTCCTCCGGCGGCGCGCTGCCTTTCGACGCCGCCCGCAGCCTGCATCAGCGCCTGCAACAGTGGCCCACAGAAATCCTCGGCAGCTCGGAAACCGGAGGCATCGCCTGGCGCCAGGGCGACCAACCCTGGCAGCCGTTTGCCGAGGTGCAACTGACCCAGGACGCCGACGGCGCCTTGCGCATTGCCTCACCGTACCTGCCCGCCGGCCATATCGAACACACCGCCGACGCCGCGAACATCCACGCCGACGGCCGCTTCGAATTGCTGGGCCGCCTGGACCGCATCGTCAAGCTGGAAGAGAAACGCATCTCCCTGCCGATGCTCGAACAAGCGCTGACGAACCATGCCTGGGTCGCCGAAACCCGCCTTGGCGTGGTCCAGGAGAACCGCGCGTCCCTCGGTGCCCTCGTGGTGCTCAGTGCTGAAGGCTTGCATGCCCTGCGCAATCAGGGCCGGCGCGCCGTCACCCAAACCCTGCGCCAGCACTTGAGCCAACACTGCGAAGCCCTGGCCCTGCCCCGCCGCTGGCGCCTGTTGCGCCAGTTGCCGTTGAACAGCCAGGGCAAGTTGCCCCAGGCTGACGTCGAAGCCCTGCTGCTGGCGCCCCGCCCTAAAGCGCCGGAAGTGCTGGAGCACGTCGAAGCCAACGGCGAGTGGACCCTGCAACTGGCGATCCCGCCGGACCTCGCCTACTTCAGTGGCCACTTCCCGCAAACCCCGGTGCTGCCGGGTGTGGTACAGGTGGATTGGGCCCTGAACCTGGGCCAGCAACTGCTCAACCTGCCGGGGCAATTCGCCGGGATGGAAGTGCTCAAGTTCCAGCAACTGGTGCGCCCGGACGACCGGATCGAACTGCACCTGCGGTTCGATCAGGAGCGCGGCAAGCTGTACTTCGCCTACCGCAATGACACGGCGGCCTGCTCCAGTGGGCGGATCGTGCTGGAGAGGGTCAGTGATTAAGCTTTTGTGGCGAGGGAGCTTGCTCCCGCTGGAGTGCGCAGCATTCCCAACCCAGGCACTGCGGTTTATCTGGCAGGTCTCGGCCGCCTGTATTGGGGCCGCTTCGCAGCCCAGCGGGAGCAAGCTCCCTCGCCACACCAAGTGCTTGTGCCAATGGGGTACCTGTTATGCATAACCCCTGCGCCCTGATCCCGGTCTACAACCACGAGGCCGCCGTGCCCGCCGTGGTCCGCACCGTGCTGGACAGCGGCCTGCCGTGCCTGCTGGTAGACGACGGCAGCAGCGCCACCTGCGCCGCCGTGCTGGCGCAACTGGCAAGCCTCGACAACGTCTTCCTGCTGACCCTGCCCACCAACCAGGGCAAGGGCGCCGCCGTGATGGCCGGCTTTCGCGAAGCCGCGCGCCTGGGCTTCTCCCATGCCCTGCAAGTGGACGCCGATGGCCAACACGACCTGCGGGAAGTCGGCACCTTCCTCGACGCCTCGCGCACCCACCCGAATGCGGTGATCTGCGGCTACCCGGAATACGACGACAGCGTGCCCAAGGGCCGCCTTTACGCGCGCTACCTGACCCACGTGTGGGTGTGGATCAACACGTTGTCGCTGCAAATCCGCGACTCAATGTGCGGCTTTCGCGTGTATCCCTTGCCACCGGTATTGGCGCTGATGGACTCGGCCAACATCGGCAAACGCATGGATTTCGACTCCGACATTCTGGTGCGCCTGGCATGGCGCAACCAGCCGATGCGCTGGCTGCCGACCAAGGTGCACTACCCCGCCGACGGTCTGTCGCACTTTCGCCTGTTCCACGACAACGCCCTGATTTCCTCGATGCACACCCGGCTGTTCTTCGGCATGTTGGTACGCGCCCCGATGATCCTCTGGCACCGGTGGAAAGCATGACCCAGGACACTAAACACTGGGCCGACCGCGAAGAACGCGGCAGTTTCTGGCTGATGAAATTCACCGCCTTCGCCGCCAAAGTCCTCGGGCGCCGACTGTTGAGCCCGCTGCTGTACGGCATCGTTTTCTACTTCTTCCTGTTCGGCCGCACCGCGCGCCAAAGCGCCTGGCAGTACCAGCAGCGGCTGGCCGACTGGAGCCAGCGCGACGACCTGCGCCCCACCCACAGACGGGTCTTCGGGCAGTTCATGGCCTTCGCCGATGCGTTGCTGGACAAGCTCGACGTGTGGAACGGCAAGCTGCGCCTGGACCAGATCGAAATCATCGACTCGGCCCAACTGCGCGGCCAACTGCGCAGCGAGCGCGGCCAGATGCTGGTGGGCGCCCACCTGGGCAATCTTGAAGTGTGCCGCGCCCTCGCCGAACTGGGCGAAAAGGTCACCATGAACGTGCTGGTGCACACCAAGCACGCCGAACGCTTCAACCGGATCCTGGGCGAAGCCGGGGCGACCCATTTGCGCCTGATCCAGGTCAGCGAACTCGACCCTGCGGTAATGATGATGCTCAGCCAGCGCCTGGACGACGGCGAGTGGCTGGCGATTGCCGGCGACCGCGTGCCGCTGCATGGCGGGCGCACGGTGCGGGTGGATTTCCTCGGCCATGACGCCGCCTTTCCCCAGGGCCCGTGGCTGCTGGCCGGCCTGCTGAAATGCCCGGTCAACCTGCTGATGTGCTTGAAGCATCAAGGCCGTTACCGCCTGATCATCGAGCCGTTCGCCCGCCTGATCGAATGGAAACGCAGCGACCGCCAGCAGGTGATCGCCCAATGGACCGCCCGCTACGCCGAGCGCCTGGGCCAGTTCTGCCTGGAAGCGCCCCAACAATGGTTCAACTTTTACCCTTTCTGGAAGACCGATGACGACGCATCTTGAGCCGGTAACCTTCGGCGAACTCCCCCTGCGCATCGAAGACGTGCTGGCCCTGGCCAACCGTCAGGCGCCGACTCAACTGCAAGCCGATGCCGCGTATCGCCAGCGTATCGCCAAGGGCGCGCAGTTCCTCGATTCGTTGCTGGACAAGGAAGGCGTGATCTACGGTGTGACCACCGGCTACGGCGACTCATGCGTGGTGGCGGTGCCGTTGCAGCACGTCGAAGCGCTGCCCCGCCACCTTTACACCTTCCACGGCTGCGGCCTGGGCAAGTTGCTGGACGCGCAAGCCACACGCGCCGTGCTGGCCGCGCGATTGCAGTCGCTGTGCCACGGCGTGTCCGGGGTACGCGTGGAGTTGCTGGAGCGCCTGCACGCGTTCCTCGAATTCGATGTGCTGCCGCTGATTCCGGAAGAAGGCTCGGTGGGCGCCAGCGGTGATTTGACGCCGCTGTCCTACGTGGCTGCGACCTTGTCCGGCGAGCGCGAGGTGATGTTCCGTGGCGAACGTCGCCAGGCCGCCGACGTGCACCGCGAGCTGGGCTGGGACCCGCTGGTGCTGCGCCCGAAAGAAGCCCTGGCCTTGATGAACGGCACCGCGGTGATGACCGGCCTCGCCTGCCTGGCTTTCGCCCGCGCCGACTACCTGCTGCAACTGGCCACGCGCATCACCGCGCTGAACGTGGTGGCGCTGCAAGGCAACCCGGAGCATTTCGACGAGCGCCTGTTCGCCGCCAAGCCGCACCCGGGGCAAATGCAAGTTGCCGCCTGGCTGCGTAAGGACCTGGCGATTGACGCACCCACCGCGCCGCTGCATCGCCTGCAAGATCGTTACTCGCTGCGCTGCGCGCCCCACGTTTTGGGCGTGTTGGCCGACAGCCTGAACTGGCTGCGCTCGTTCATCGAGATCGAACTCAACAGCGCCAACGACAACCCGATCATCGACGCCGAAGAAGAACGCGTGCTGCACGGCGGCCACTTCTACGGCGGCCACATTGCCTTCGCCATGGACAGCCTCAAGACCCTGGTGGCCAACGTCGCCGACCTGCTGGACCGCCAGCTCGCCCTGCTGGTGGACGTGCGTTACAACCACGGCCTGCCGAGCAATCTGTCGGGCGCGCCAGCCGAGCGGGCGATGATCAACCACGGCTTCAAGGCCGTGCAGATCGGCACCAGCGCCTGGACCGCCGAGGCGCTGAAAAATACGATGCCGGCCAGCGTGTTCTCACGCTCCACCGAATGCCACAACCAGGACAAGGTGAGCATGGGCACCATTGCCGCCCGCGATGCGATTCGTGTGCTGGAACTGACCGAACAAGTCGCCGCCGCCACCTTGCTGGCCGCCAACCAGGGCGTTTGGCTGCGGGCCCAGGCTGAGGACGCGCGCCCGCTGCCGCCGGCGCTGGCCGCCATGCACGAAGAATTGGCCAAGGACTTCCCGCCGGTCATCGAAGACCGCGCCCTGGAAGGCGAACTGCGCCTGTGCCTGAAACGCATCGCCGAGCAACACTGGAGGCTGCATGCGTAGCCAGGGCGTGTTGCACTGCGACACTGAAATCCTCGTGCCGTTTTTCGACATCGACACCATGAACGTGGTGTGGCACGGGCACTACGTGAAGTACCTGGAAGTCGCCCGTTGCGCCTTGCTGGACAAGCTCGGCCACAACTACACCACGATGCTGGAGTCGGGCTACGCCTGGCCGGTGATCGATATGCAGCTGCGGTATGTGCGCGGCGCCACCTTCGGCCAGACCATCACGGTGCGTGCCAGCCTGGTGGAGTGGGAGAACCGCTTGAAGGTCAATTACCTGATCAGCGACAAGGCCACCGGCGAGCGTCTGACCCGCGCCAGCACCGTGCAAGTGGCGGTGGAGATTGCCAGCCGCGAGATGCAACTGGCGTCGCCGAAGGTGTTTGTCGAAGCGGTCGAGAGGGCGTTGGCATGAAAGCGTTAATCGTTCTGGCGGGCTGGCTGCTGAGCCTCAGCGCCCATGCCTTCGACCTGCAACAGCTCAGCGACCAGTTGGCAAAGCCGTCGGTGATCCACGGCAACTTCATCCAGGAAAAACACCTGCGCGCCCTGCCGCAGCCACTGACCAGCAAGGGCACCTTCGTGCTGGCCAAGGACCACGGCCTGTTGTGGCTGCTGAAAACCCCGCTGCAACAGGACTACCGCATCAGCGCCAACGGCATCGCCCGCCGTGACGCCAATGGCTGGCAACTGCTGCCGAACAAGAGCGCCGGTGCCGAGCAGAACCGTTTGTTCCTCGCGGTGTTGCAGGGCGACAGCAGCGGCTTGCAACGTGACTTCGAGCTGCAACTGCAAGGCGACGCCCAGCAGTGGAAACTCACGCTGATCCCACGCTCGCTCCTGCTCAAGCAGGTGTTCACCCGGATCAATATCGACGGCGGCGAGCTGGTGCAAAAAATCGAGCTGCTGGAAACCCAAGGCGACAGCACCGTACTGCGCATGCAGGACAGCACCAGCCGCCAACCCTTGAGCGACGCGGAGCAACACGACTTTGCCGAGTGAACGCTGGTTGCCGCGCCTGTTCCTGATCCTGCTGGTGGCCGTGTTGGCCTTGGCGGGTTGGCAATGGCGCCATGGCGCGCCGCTGTCGGCGAACCTGATGGAGTTGGTGCCCGGCACCGCGCCGGACGCCTTGGAGCTGCGCGCCGAACAACGCATGCAGGAACCGCTGAACCGCGAAATGCTGGTGCTGGTGGGGCATGCCGACCGGCAAAAAGCCGTGGCCCTGGCCCAGCAATTGGGTGAGCGCTGGCAAGCCAGCGGCCTGTTTGAAAAGGTCCAGTGGAACCTGCAAGCCGACCTCCCGGCCCTGCGCCAGCAGTTGCTGCAAGGCCGGCTGGCAATGCTCTCGGCCAAAGACCGCGAGCAGTTGATCGACGAGCCCCAGGCGTTTATCCAGCAGCGCGTTCAGGCGCTGTTCGACCCGTTCACCGGTTTCAGCCTGGTGCCAAGCCAGGACGACTGGCTGGGCCTCACCGGGCGCATCCAGAACAGCCAGCCGCAGCACGGTTCGGTGCAGCTGGATATCGGCAGCGGTGCGTTGATCGCCGATGCCGACGGCAAAAGCTGGGTGCTGCTGCGGGCGCGCACCACCGGCAATGCATTCGACATGAAACTGCCGCTGCAAGTGGCCGAATTACTCAAGGCCAGCCGCGGGCAGGCCGACCAGCAAGGCGCGCAATTGCTCGCGGCCAGCGGCCTGTTGTATGCGGCCAACGGTCAGCAGCAGGCGACACGGGAAATCACCTGGGTTGGCGGCGGCGCGACAGTCGGGATTCTGTTGCTGTTGCTGCTGGCTTTCCGGCGCTGGCGGGTGTTGCTGGCGTTTGTGCCGGTGCTGGCGGGCATGTTGTTTGGCGCGGTGGCGTGTGTGGCGCTGTTCGGGCATATGCATGTCATCACGCTGGTGCTGGGCTCAAGCCTGATCGGCGTGGCGGTGGATTACCCGCTGCATTACCTGTCCAAGAGCTGGAGCATGAGCCCGTGGCGCAGCTGGCCGGCGTTGCGCCTGACCTTGCCGGGCCTGAGCCTGAGCCTGGCCACCAGTTGCATCGGTTACCTGGCGCTGGCCTGGACACCGTTCCCGGCGCTGACGCAAATCGCGGTGTTCTCGGCAGCGGGCCTGGTGGGCGCTTACCTGTCGGCCGTGTGCCTGCTGCCGGCCCTGCTCAAGGGCGTCGACCTGCGCCCGGCCCAATGGCCGCTGCGCATTGCCGAGTTCCTGCTGAGCGTGCGCGAGTCGCTGCTCAAGCGCCTGCCCAGCCCGGTGTTGCTGGTACTGGTGCTGGTGTTTTGCGCCGGCGGCCTGTGGCACCTGAACAGCAAAAATGATATCCGCCAATGGATCGGTGCCCCGCCGCAGCTGCTGCAGGAAGCCCAGGCCGTTGCGCGCATTACCGGGTTCCAACCCACCAGCCAGTTTTTCCTGGTGCGGGCAGACAATCAGCCGCAGTTGCTGGAGCGTCAGGCCGCCCTGAGCCAGCGTCTGGATCAGTTGGTGAACATGGACAAGCTCCAGGGTTACCTGGCACTCAACCAGTTGGTCAGCGCGCCGGCCGAGCAACAGCAACTGCGTGACGCCCTGAACACGTTGCCGCAGTACTGGCAGCCATTGCTCGACCTTGGCGTGCCTGCCAGCGCGTTGCAAGCCGAGCTGGCCCAGTTGCAAGCCCTGCCCACCGAAGACATCGACGCCGCCTTGGTTGGCCCGTTGGCTGAGCCGTGGCGCACGCTGTGGCTGGGCAACGTCGACGGCGGCGTGGCGGCCATGGTGAGCCTGCAAGGCTTGAACAACCCGGCCCTGCTGCGGGTGCAGGCCCTGGATTTGCCTGGCGTGCAGTTGGTGGACCGCCTGGGCGACTTGAACCAGGTGTTTGCCGCCACGCAGATCAGCGCGGCCGAATTGAAGTTGATGTCGTGCGTGTTGATCGTGCTGTTGCTGATCCTGCCGTTCGGCTTCGGCGGTGCCCTGCGTATCGTCGCCCTGCCGCTGCTGGCGGCGCTGTGCAGCCTGGCCAGCCTCGGTTGGCTGGGGCAGCCACTGACGTTGTTCAGCCTGTTTGGCCTGCTGCTGGTGACCGCCATCAGCGTCGACTACGCGATCCTGATGCGTGAACAAATTGGCGGCGCCGCCGTGAGCCTGTTGGGCACACTGTTGGCCGCCGTGACTACTTGGCTATCGTTCGGCCTGCTGGCTATTTCCAGCACACCGGCGGTGAGTAATTTTGGGCTGTCGGTGAGCCTGGGGCTGGCGTTCAGCTTCATGCTGGCGCCGTGGGCCGCCCCGTCCGGGACAAGGAAGAAAAGATGAGCAGCCAGTATTTAAGTAAGAACTACGTTGAGGAAACCAAATTCGGCTTCTGGTTCCTGCGCAGCCACACCTGGCAGCACCATGTGCTGCGTGTGGCAATCAATGACCTGCGCAGCCTGTTCAGCGATCCGCTGCCGGTGGCGCCGGTGCTGCTGGACGCCGGCTGCGGCCAGGGCAAATCGTTCCAGTACCTGCAGCAGGTGTTCGCCCCCGAACGCCTGATCGGCCTGGACGCAGACCCGCACAGTCTCGATCTGAGCCGCGCGGAAGCCGCGCGCCAGGGCTTGTCCATCGAGTTGATCGGCAGCGACTGCGCGACCCTCGATGTGCCCGACGCCAGTGTCGATGTGCTGTTCTGTCACCAGACTTTCCATCACCTGGTGGAACAACATCGCGCCCTGAAAGAGTTCTACCGGGTGCTCAAGCCGGGCGGCTATTTGCTGTTCGCCGAGTCCACCGAAGCCTACATCGACACCTGGGTGATTCGCTGGCTGTTCCGTCACCCGATGCATGTGCAAAAAAGCGCAGAAGAGTACCTTGAGATGCTCCGCGAGCAGGGCTTCGAGTTCGGCCCGCAGAACGTCTCATACCCCTACCTGTGGTGGAGCCGCGCCACCGATTTCGGCCTGCTTGAGCGCTGGGGCCTGCGCCAGCCGCCGCCGGCCGGCCAGCGCGAAGAAACCCTGGTCAACGTGGTCGCCCGCAAACCTTTAGCGAGCCCTGAAACATGATCCGAATGCTGTTGATCGGCTGCCTGTTGCTGCTGAGTGCGTGCGCCAGCCAGCCACCGCTGCCGTCGAAAAGCCCGGTGCTGAGCCTGCCGCTGCAACTGCACGTGCAGCGTGAACAGGACGGCCAGCGCCAGGACTGGTTGCTGGTGATGCAGCGCGAAGGCGGCGGGATCCGCTGGTCGATGATGGACCCGCTGGGCATTCCCCAGGCCCGTCAGATGTTGATCAACGGCGCCTGGCAGGCTGACGGCTTGCTGCCGCCCAATCCACAGGCGCGGGAGCTGTTCGCCGCGCTGTTGTTCGCCCTGACCTCGGCGGATGAAGTCTCCGCGTTGTACCCCGGCACCCAGGAAATGGACCTGACGCGTACCCTGCCGTCCCACTGGAAGATCACCTATCACTCCTCCCTGGTGTTTCGCGTGGACGTGATCGGGCAACACCTGACCTACCGCGTCTCGCCCCTTGAGGCCGCCCGATGACCGCCTACCTCAATGCCCTTGGCATGATTTGCGCCCTGGGCCGTGACAAGCGCCAAGTCAGCCGCAGCCTGTTTGCCGGCGACTGCTCCGGCATGCGCGCCGAAAGCGGCTGGGTGCCGGAGCGTGTGTTGCCGGTGGCCGGCGTACACGGTGAGCTGGCGGCAATCCCGCCCGGGCTGGAGTCCCATCGCAGCCGCAACAACCAGCTGTTGCTGGAAGCGGCGTTGCAGATTGACGGCGAGATCCGCCATGCCATCCAGACGTTCGGTGCGTCGCGTATCGGCATCGTACTCGGCACCAGCACCTCGGGCATCGATGAGGCCAGCCGCGGTATCGCCCACTACCTGCGGGAGAAGCAGTTCCCCGGCAACTACGACTACCAGCAACAGGAGCTCGGCGCCCCGGCCAATTTCCTCGCCGAGTGGCTGCAACTGAGCGGCCCGGCCTATGTGATTTCTACTGCCTGCACCTCCAGCGCCCGGGCGCTGATGAGTGCCCAGCGCCTGTTGGATCTGGGCGTGTGCGATGCGGTGATCTGCGGTGGCGTCGACACGCTGTGCAAGCTGACCCTCAATGGTTTCTCGTCGCTGGAAGCGGTGTCGGCACAGCGCTGCAACCCGTTCTCGGCGAACCGTAACGGGATCAATATCGGCGAAGCGGCGGTGCTGTTCCTGATGAGCAAGACCCCGGCGCCGGTCGCGCTGTTGGGCAGTGGCGCCAGTTGCGACGCCCACCATATTTCCGCCCCCGAACCCACCGGCAAGGGCGCGCTACAGGCGATGCGCAAAGCCCTGGCCAGCGCAAAACTGGCGCCCGGGCAGATCGGCTACCTGAACCTGCACGGCACCGCCACGCAGCATAACGACGCCATGGAAGCCCTGGCGGTCGCGGCCCTGTTCCCGGACGGCGTGGCCTGTTCGTCGACCAAGCCCATGAGCGGCCACACCCTGGGCGCCGCCGGCGCGCTGGAAACGGCATTCTGCTGGCTGAGCCTGGCGCAAGGGGTGGTGCCGCCGCATGTCTGGGATGGCCAGGCAGACCCCGAGTTGCCCGTACTGAAGTGGGCGTCGCCCGGCGACACCCTGGAAAAACGCTGCCTGATGAGCAACTCGTTTGCCTTCGGCGGCAACAACGTCAGCCTGATTATCGGAGACGCCCCATGATCAATTGGCCGCTCGCCGACCTGCTGCCCCACGCCGGTGACATGATCCTGATCGATCAGATCCTGAGCTTTGATGAAGAACAGATCCGCACCCGCCTGACGGTCAGGCCCGGCGGTCTCTTCAACCGTGCCGACGGCAGCCTGCCCGCGTGGGTCGGCGTTGAGTTGATGGCGCAAAGCGTCGCCGCCTACGCCGGTTGCCGTGCGCGCCAGAAAGGCGAGGCCGTGGAATTGGGCTTCCTGCTGGGCACGCGCAAATTCGAGTGCAACGTCGAGCACTTTCCCGCCGGCACCGAGCTGACCATCCACGGCCTGCGCTCCCTGGAAGACGACAACGGCATGGGTGTGTTCGAATGCCACCTCACCGGTGACGGTATCCAGGCGAGTGCACGGTTGAACGTATTTCGACCGCCCCAGGCGGCCAACTATTTAGATGAATCGAAGGACACCACGCCATGACTGAATCCGTATTGGTGACCGGCTCCAGCCGTGGCATCGGCCGCGCTATCGCTTTGCGCCTGGCCCAGGCGGGGCACGACATCGTGCTGCATTGCCGCAACGGGCGTGCCGAGGCGGATGCAGTGCAGGTCGACATCGAAGCCCTGGGTCGCAAGGCGCGGGTGTTGCAATTCGATGTGGCGGATCGCGCCAGTTGCAAAGAGATCCTTGAAGCCGACGTGGAAGCCCATGGCGCGTATTACGGCGTGGTCCTCAACGCCGGGCTGACCCGCGACGGCGCGTTCCCGGCGCTCTCGGAAGACGACTGGGACGTGGTGATGCGCACCAACCTGGACGGGTTCTACAACGTACTGCACCCGGTAATGATGCCGATGATTCGTCGTCGCGCGGCAGGCCGCATCGTGTGCATCACCTCGGTGTCCGGTCTCATCGGTAACCGTGGCCAGGTCAACTACAGCGCGTCCAAGGCCGGCTTGATCGGCGCCGCCAAGGCCCTGGCCATCGAGCTGGGCAAGCGCAAGATCACCGTCAACTGCGTGGCCCCCGGGCTGATCGACACGGCGATGCTGGATGAAAATGTGCCGGTGGAAGAGCTGATGAAAATGATCCCGGCCCAACGCATGGGCACTCCGGAAGAAGTGGCCGGGGCGGTGAATTTCCTGATGTCGGCGGAAGCCGGCTACATCACCCGCCAGGTACTGGCCGTGAATGGAGGCCTGTGCTGATGAAACGCGTGGTGGTCACCGGCATGGCCGGCATTACGTCCCTGGGCAGCGATTGGGCAACCATCGCGGCCAACTTCCGCGCCAACCGCAGCGGTATTCGGCGCATGGACGAGTGGGATCGCTTCACCGAGTTGAACACGCGATTGGCCGGGCCGATCGATGATTTCGTGGTGCCCGCCCACTGGACCCGCAAGCAACTGCGCAGCATGGGCCGGGTTTCCCGCCTGGCGGTATGGGCGGCGGAACAGGCGCTGAAAGACGCGGGTTTGCTGGGCGACGAGTCGATCAAGGACGGACGCATGGGCGTGGCCTGCGGCTCGTCCACCGGCAGCACCGACGAGATCAAGGCCTTCGGCAACATGCTGCTGAACTCGGTGGCCGAGGGCCTGAACGCCAACTCTTACGTGCGGATGATGCCCCACACCACGGCGGCGAATATCAGCATCTTCTTTGGCCTCACCGGCCGGCTGATCCCGACGTCCAGCGCGTGCACCAGTGGCAGCCAGGGCATCGGCTACGCCTATGAAGCCATCAAGTTTGGCCGCTTGCCACTGATGCTGGCGGGTGGCGCGGAAGAGCTGTGCCCCACTGAAGCCATGGTCTTCGATGCCTTGTACGCCACCAGCCTGAAAAACGATGCACCGCAAACCAGCCCGCGCCCCTACGACAGTGGGCGCGACGGCCTGGTGATTGGCGAAGGCGGCGGCATCCTGGTGCTCGAAGAGCTGGAACATGCATTGGCCCGTGGTGCGCATATCCACGCCGAAATCGTCGGCTTCGGCAGCAACGCCGACGGCCAGCACACCACGCGTCCGGAACAGGCCACCATGCGCCGTGCCATGGAACTGGCCCTGGAAGATGCCGGGCTGCAGCCCGACGCCATCGGCTACGTGAACGGCCATGGCACCGCCACCGACCAGGGCGACATCGCCGAAACCCTGGCCACCAGCAGCCTGTTCGGCAGCCGCATGCCCATCAGTTCGCAGAAGAGTTTCCTCGGGCATACCCTGGGCGCGTGCGGTGCGCTGGAGTCGTGGTTCAGCATCGAGATGATGAACCGCGACCAGTACGTGCACACCTTCAACCTCGACGACATCGACCCGCGCTGCGGCGAACTGGACTACCTGCAAGGTGAGTTCCGCGAGCTGCACAGCGACTACGTGATGAACAACAATTTTGCCTTTGGCGGCGTCAACACCTCGCTGATTTTCCGCCGCTGGGCGTAAGTTTTTTTACTGACTGGAGAAATGGAATGTCTTCCCTGCTACGCGCAACACTGGTCGCTTTGGCCCTGCTCACCACCGCTGGCTGCACCAACAAACCGGTGCTCAACACCCAGCACGACTTGCCGGCGAACCCGCAGATCAACGAAGAAAAAATGAAGCAGACCATCGTGGCTGCCCTGAACAAGCGCGAATGGGTGGTGCAGCGCCTGAGCCCGCAACTGGTCCAGGCCGAGATCAACGTGCGCAACCAGTTCCACGCTGAAATCGACATCCGCTACACCGCGACCAGCTACGCCATCACCTACCGCGACAGCCGCGACCTGGGCTACAAGGACGGCAAGATTCATCGCAACTACAACCGCTGGGTGAGCATGCTGGACAAGGACATCCTGGCGGCGCTGCGCACCAATGGGGTGAGTGACACCGGGTCGGCAGCGCAGTTGTTCCAGCAGACCGGGACTTCGAAGCAGAACTGATGTATTTGCGCCCATGTGGCAGGCGCTTGTCCTGTGGCGAGGGGGCTTGTCCCCCGTTGGGCTGCACAGCAGCCCTAATAACTGATTGAGGTTGCTTCGCAGCCTAACGGGGGACAAGCCCCCTCGCCACAAGTAACTCGACAAACGCTTTCGCCATCGGCGTCTGCTGGCCCTTGCGCTGTACCAGCCACACCGCCGTCACCGCTTCCTGGTCCAGCAACGTGCGATACACCACGCCATCAATGCGGATCCGCTGATACGACGCCGGCAGCACCGAGATCCCCAGCCCCGCCGCCACCAGACCAATGATCGTCATCGCCTCTCCGGCCTCCTGGGCGAAGTGCGGGCTGAACCCTGCATCACGCGCCAGGTTCAGCAACTGGGCATACAGGCCGCTGCCGTAAGTCCGCGGGAAAAACACAAACGGCTCTTCAGCCAATTGCGCCAGGTGCAAACCGCGCTCGCTGCCTTCCACCAACGGATGCCCGGCGTTCAGCACGGCCACCAAGGGTTCGCGCATCAGTTCCACGACGCTCAGGGAATCAGGCAACGGCAACGGCCGCATCAACCCCACCTGTATCGACTCATCCACCAGCGACTCGGCCACTTCCGTACTGCTCATCTCCTGCAGATTCAAATGCACCGCCGGGAATGCCTGGCGAAACGCGAAGATCGCCTGCGGGATGCTGGAGTTGAACGGCGCAGAAGACGTGAAGCCAATCTTCAGCTCACCCAGTTCCCCCAGCTGCGCCCGACGCGCCACGTCCGCGGCTTTATCCACCTGCGCCAGCACCAGACGCGCCTCTTGTAGGAACAACCGGCCCGCCTCGCTCAGCTCGACCCGACGATTGGTACGCTCAAACAAACGCGCACCAATCTCCTGCTCCAGCGCCTGGATCTGCTGGCTCAGGGGCGGTTGGGAGATCCCCAGCACCTGCGCGGCGCGGCCAAAATGCAGCTCTTCAGCCACGGCGATGAAGTAACGCAGGTGGCGCAATTCCATGAAAACCTCATTAGGTCGCAAAAGCTCTTAAACAGGTCGAACAATATATTGGAAAGAATCATTAGGGAGCTATATTCTTTTTTGCATTGCCAGCCCTGGCAGTCTTTCCTCCCCGAGGTCCCGCGTGAAATCTGCTGTCGCTCCGCTCGCTCAAGAAGTACCGCCCACCGCCCTCGATGACGTGGTGGCACAGCTCAACGAGCAGTTCATCGAAAAAGGCACCCCGATGTTCATGCGCACGGTGCTGGCGCTGTTTTCCGGCGGTTTCGCCACCTTCGCCCTGCTCTACTGCGTGCAGCCGATGATGCCGGCGCTGTCCCACGAATTTTCCATCAATGCCGCGCAAAGCAGCCTGATTCTCTCGGTCGCCACCGGCATGCTCGCCATTGGCCTGCTGATCACCGGGCCGATTTCCGACACCCTGGGACGAAAGCCGGTGATGGTTGCCGCGCTGTTCTGCGCCGCGCTGTGCACCATCGCCAGCGGCCTGATGCCGAGCTGGGAAGGCATCCTGCTGATGCGCGCACTGGTGGGCCTGTCCCTCAGCGGCCTGGCAGCGGTGGCCATGACCTACCTGAGCGAAGAAATTCACCCACAACACATCGGCCTGGCCATGGGCCTGTACATCGGCGGTAACGCCATTGGCGGGATGAGCGGGCGCTTGATCATCGGCGTGCTGATCGACTTCGTCAGCTGGCACACCGCGATGCTGATCATCGGCGCCCTGGCGCTGATCGCGGCCACGGTGTTCTGGAAAATCCTCCCCGAATCGCGCAACTTCCGCGCCAGCACCCTGCACCCGCGCAGCCTGGTGGACGGCTTCACCATGCACTTCAAGGATGCCGGCCTGCCGTGGCTGTTCCTCGAAGCCTTCGTGCTGATGGGCGCCTTTGTGACGATGTTCAACTACATCGGCTACCGCTTGCTGGCTGCCCCGTACGATTTGAGCCAGGCGGTGGTAGGCCTGCTGTCTCTGGTGTACCTCTCGGGTATCTACAGCTCGGCGAAAATCGGCTCTCTGGCCGACCGCCTCGGCCGCCGTCGCGTGCTGTGGGGGACGATCGTGCTGATGCTCGGCGGCATCGCCCTGACCCTGTTCACCCCGCTGTGGCTGGTGGTTCCGGGCATGCTGATCTTCACCTTCGGCTTCTTCGGTGCCCACTCGGTGGCCAGCAGCTGGATCGGCCGCCGCGCGCTGAAAGCCAAGGGCCAGGCATCGTCGCTGTACCTGTTCAGTTATTACGTGGGGTCGAGTATTGCGGGGACAGCGGGCGGATTTTTCTGGCACTACGGCGGGTGGAACGGGATTGGCGGGTTTATCGTCGCGCTGTTGATCGTCGCGCTGCTGGTGGCGTTGAAGCTGGCGAAGTTGCCGCCGTTGCAGGAAGCCAAGGTTAGTTAAACCGTGCCCCATAAAAAAGCCGCGTCACTGCGGCTTTTTCACGACAGGCTTTCGCTTCATGCCCGGCGTTACTGAGTCATGAAGTGCCATGGCACGCCCTGCATCCCATTCCGCCTGCATTGCCGAAAACAGCTCCGCATCGATGCGTGCTTGATGCGTGGCCAACGCCTGCGACATCGCCTGCGCGACGCGCTCAATGATTAACGCCGGTTTGTCCACCACACAGTGCTTACGCCCGAATTCAATCAGTTGCTGACGATCAGGATAAGCCTTCACCTTGTTCATCTTGATTGCCAATGTCCGATCAACCAGTGAGCGGCCAGACTTAGGGTTGTAGTTCTCATACACCGTCGTTGTGGTGACATCGAACACCGGTGCCAGCTTCACCGTTTCACGGGCCTCTGGATGGGTGTAAGTCACCCCGAAATTTTTCAGGTGAGCATCACCATTACGCACCATGACCGACAGGCAGACGGAAGAGAAAAACCGTTCAAGCTCGCGCAACGGGTCCCCATGTCGACAGACCTCATTGATCACCGCCGCAAGGGTTTCGTAACTTTGGGAGTACTTGTAATTGTCATGCGGGTCTTTGTTGAGGCTCAGCAGAACGGCCATGTCTTCGAAGCCCAACCTGCCGCTCGGGGTCAGGTCAAAACGCTCCATGACAAATAGATCACCCCTTTCGGAAAGCCAGAAAGGAGGCGTCTCCAGACCTGCCATCCGGGCCGCCTCGAGGCAAAGGAACTCATTCTGTGCCAAGTGGGCATACTCGTCAGCACCGGACTTTACGATAAGGTCGGAGCTGAGCATGGTTTTGCGGCTGCCGGTCAGCTTGTCCAGATCCGGGACCAGCACCTTAGGCTGCACGCCCGAAATTCCTGACTCGAAATAGGTATCCACCAGAAACTCGAAAACACCTCGGGAGGTATCTGCCGAGAGAATTTCATGGAGTCCCACCTGTGCACGAACAGCCACTGATACCTCAGCGGGATTCTGGTAGGTGAGGCGCCCAATCTGATTGCCACCGATGACCGATAACAGGCGCATTTCATCCACCTGCATATGCTTGGCCATCCGCCGTTTGATCTGATCGGCCAGAAACCCTTCCGGCACGTTCATATCGAAAATCGGATGCAGCACGTTACTGACCGAGGGCGTCGGGTCATAGGGCATGACCAATGACACTTCCCGCGCGGCCTCGGCAGAGTCGTAAGAAAACGCGAACTGCGAACCTTTCGACAATTCGCCGGAATGCCCTTGCGGGGTCGTCACATTGAGCAACTTGACCCTACTCATCAAGCTCTACCAGGTCGGCAAGGGATTTGAGGTCGATGCGTTTATCCACCACTTCCAAAGCCATTCCCAATGCCGCGATAACCCGGAATACCGAATACATCGCTACATTTTCGCCCGCCTCAAGGCCAATGATGGTCTTGCGATTGCACTTGGCCTTGGTCGCAAGCTGTTCTTGGCTATAGTCCTTGGCGCGACGCAACTGGCGTATTCTTTCGCCTAGAGCGGTTGGATTCGCGATGAGCATAATGTTACCTATAACGGACATTTTTAACTGATACGTCGATTATGTCCTTCATTACGGACATTTCAACCACCATACGACTGCCGGTGCTCTCGCAAAAAATATCACCCACAAAAAAGCCCGGCATCTGCCGGGCTTTTTCATTGCCGCATTATCACTCGTGATACTGCGCCGACAATTCATGCACCGCCCGCAGGAACGCGCCTGCGTGCTCCGGATCGACTTCCGGGGTGATGCCGTGGCCAAGGTTGAACACGTGACCGCTGCCTTTGCCGTAGCTGGCGAGGATACGCCCGACTTCAGCGCGGATGGCTTCCGGCTTGGCGTACAGCACGGTCGGGTCCATGTTGCCTTGCAGCGCCACTTTGTTGCCTACACGGCGACGGGCTTCGCCGAGGTCGCAGGTCCAGTCCAGGCCCAGCGCGTCGGCGCCGGCGTCGGCGATGCTTTCCAGCCACAGGCCACCGCCCTTGGTGAACATGATGACCGGCACTTTGCGGCCTTCGTGCTCACGGATCAGGCCGCTGACAATTTTGCGCATGTAGGCCAGGGAGAACTCCTGGTACGCCGCCGCCGACAGGTTACCGCCCCAGGTGTCGAAGATCTGCACCGCCTGGGCGCCGGCCATGATCTGGCCGTTGAGGTAGGAAGTGACCGACTGCGCCAGCTTGTCCAGCAGCAGGTGCATGGCTTGCGGGTTGTCGTAGAGCATGGCCTTGGTCTTGCGGAAGTCTTTCGACGAACCGCCTTCGACCATGTAGGTGGCCAGGGTCCAAGGGCTGCCGGAGAAGCCGATCAGCGGCACGCGGCCGTTCAACTCGCGGCGGATGGTGCTGACGGCGTCCATCACGTAGCCCAGGTCTTTGTGCGGATCAGGGATCGGCAGGGCTTCGATGTCGGCCAGGGTGCTGACGACTTTCTTGAAACGCGGGCCTTCGCCGGTTTCGAAGTACAGGCCTTGGCCCATGGCGTCGGGGATGGTCAGGATATCGGAGAAGAGGATGGCCGCATCCAGCTGTGGATAGCGGTCCAGCGGTTGCATCGTGACTTCGCAGGCGAACTCCGGGTTCATGCACAGGCTCATGAAGTCGCCGGCGTGGGCGCGACTGGCGCGGTATTCCGGCAGGTAGCGACCGGCCTGGCGCATCATCCACACAGGGGTGACGTCCACGGGTTGCTTGAGCAGGGCACGAAGGAAACGGTCGTTCTTGAGGGCAGTCATGTCGGCATCCGCAAAAAAAGTGCGGGCATTTTCTCAGAGCGCGACGCAAAAGGCACGGAGTGAGCCGTGCCTTTTGTCTATCGGGTCAATTTGTCGCAATGACTGGTATCACAAACCCCAATGTGGAATGGGGTTTGTGTGGGAGCTGGCTTGCCTGCGATGGCGGTGGTGAATTCAACATCGTTATCGCAGGCAAGCCAGCTCTCACATTTTGATCCCATTTCAACTCGGGATCAGGATCAGACCTGCAGGTAATCCAGGATCCCTTCAGCGGCATTGCGCCCTTCGAAGATCGCGGTTACCACCAGGTCAGAACCGCGAACCATGTCGCCACCCGCGAAGATTTTCGGGTTGCTGGTCTGGTGTTTGTACTGGCCTTGTTCCGGGGCGACGACGCGGCCCTGGCTGTCGGTCTGGATCTCGAACTGCTCGAACCACGGCGCCGGGCTTGGGCGGAAACCGAAGGCGATGACCACGGCGTCAGCCGGGATGATCTCTTCGGAACCCGGGATCGGCTCAGGGCTGCGACGGCCACGGGCGTCCGGTTCGCCGAGACGGGTCTCGACCACTTTCACGCCTTCGACACGGTCCTCGCCGACAATGGCGATCGGCTGGCGGTTGTAGAGGAATTTCACGCCTTCTTCCTTGGCGTTCTTCACCTCTTTGCGCGAGCCCGGCATGTTGGCTTCGTCACGACGGTACGCACAGGTCACCGACTTGGCGCCCTGGCGAATCGACGTACGGTTGCAGTCCATCGCGGTGTCACCACCGCCCAACACCACGACCTTCTTGCCTTTCATGTCGACGAAATCTTCCGGCGACTTTTCAAAGCCCAGGTTGCGGTTGACGTTGGCGATCAGGAAATCCAGGGCGTCGTACACGCCCGGCAGGTCCTCACCGGCAAAGCCGCCCTTCATGTAGGTGTAGGTGCCCATGCCCATGAACACGGCATCGTATTCTTCGAGCAGTTGCTCCATGGTCACGTCTTTGCCGATTTCGGTATTGAGGCGGAACTCGATACCCATGCCGGTGAAGACTTCGCGACGATGGCTCAGTACGGTTTTTTCCAGCTTGAACTCGGGGATGCCGAAGGTCAGCAGGCCACCGATTTCCGGGTTCTTGTCGAACACCACCGGGGTCACGCCGCCACGCACCAGCACGTCAGCACAGCCCAAGCCCGCCGGGCCTGCGCCGATGATCGCCACGCGCTTGCCGGTCGGCTTGACCTTGGACATGTCCGGACGCCAGCCCATGGCGAACGCGGTGTCGGTGATGTACTTCTCCACCGAACCGATGGTCACCGCGCCGAAGCCGTCGTTGAGGGTGCACGCACCCTCGCACAGACGATCCTGCGGGCACACCCGGCCGCAGACTTCCGGCAGGGTGTTGGTCTGGTGCGACAGCTCGGCGGCGGCGAGGATGTTGCCCTCGGCCACCAATTTCAACCAGTTGGGAATGAAGTTGTGCACCGGGCACTTCCATTCGCAATACGGGTTACCGCACCCCAGGCAGCGGTGGGCCTGGTCGGCCGAGTGCTGGGGTTTGAAGGGCTCGTAGATTTCCACGAACTCTTTCTTGCGTTGACGCAACAGTTTCTTCTTCGGATCTTTGCGCCCGACATCGATGAACTGGAAGTCGTTATTCAGACGTTCAGCCATGTTAAAACCTCATCAAACTCTTCAGGCGCATATCACTGCGGGTTGGCACGGATGCTGGAAAGCAACGATTTCAGGTTGGCAGCCTTGGGCTTGACCAGCCAGAAACGGCGCAGGTAGTCATCGAGGTTTTCAGCGAGGTTACGACCCCATTCGCTGTTGGTTTCCTCGACATATTCGTCCAGCACATGCTGCAAGTGGTTGCGATAGGATTCCATCGCTTCGCCGCTGATCCGCTGGATCTCCACCAACTCGTGGTTCACCTTGTCGACGAAGGTGTTGTCCTGGTCGAGCACGTAGGCGAAACCGCCGGTCATGCCCGAACCGAAGTTGTAGCCGGTCTTGCCCAGCACCGCGACAAAGCCACCGGTCATGTACTCGCAGCAGTGATCGCCGGTGCCTTCAACCACGGTGTGGGCACCGGAGTTACGCACCGCGAAACGCTCACCCGCCGTACCGGCTGCAAACAGCTTGCCGCCCGTTGCGCCGTACAGGCAGGTGTTGCCGATGATCGCACTGTCTTGAGTCTTGTAGACGCTGCCCGCAGGCGGAACGATCACCAGCTTGCCGCCGGTCATGCCCTTGCCCACGTAGTCGTTGGCGTCGCCTTCGAGGTACATGTTCAGGCCACCGGCGTTCCATACGCCGAAGCTCTGGCCAGCGGTGCCCTTGAAGCGGAAGGTGATCGGCGCCTTGGCCATGCCCTGGTTGCCGTGCTTGCGTGCGATTTCGCCGGAGATGCGTGCGCCGATGGAACGGTCGCAGTTGCAGATATCCAGGGCGAATTCGCCGCCGCTCGCGTCGTTGATCGACGAACTGGCCATCTCGACCATCTTCTCGGCCAGCAGGCCCTTGTCGAACGGCGGGTTGCGGTCAACCTGGCAGAACTGTGGCTTGTCGGCCGGGATGTGGTCGCTGCCCAACAACGGCGTCAGGTCCAGGTGCTGCTGCTTGGCGGTCTGGCCTTCGAGGATGTCCAGCAGATCGGTACGGCCGATCAGCTCTTCCAGGGAGCGCACGCCCAGCTTGGCCAGCCACTCACGGGTTTCTTCGGCGACGTAGGTGAAGAAATTCACCACCATGTCGACAGTACCGATGTAGTGGTCCTTGCGCAGCTTCTCGTTCTGAGTGGCCACGCCGGTGGCGCAGTTGTTCAGGTGGCAGATGCGCAGGTATTTGCAGCCCAGGGCGATCATCGGTGCGGTGCCGAAGCCGAAGCTTTCGGCGCCGAGGATCGCAGCCTTGATCACGTCGAGGCCGGTTTTCAGGCCACCGTCGGTCTGCACCCGGACCTTGCCGCGCAGGTCGTTGCCGCGCAGGGTCTGGTGAGTTTCCGCCAGGCCCAGTTCCCACGGCGCGCCAGCGTACTTGATGGAGGTCAGCGGCGAAGCGCCGGTGCCGCCGTCGTAGCCGGAGATGGTGATCAGGTCGGCATAGGCCTTGGCCACACCGGCGGCGATGGTGCCCACGCCGGCTTCCGCGACCAGTTTCACCGAGACCAGCGCCTGCGGGTTGACTTGTTTCAGGTCGAAAATCAGCTGCGACAAATCCTCGATGGAGTAGATGTCGTGGTGCGGCGGCGGCGAAATCAGGGTCACGCCCGGCACTGCGTAACGCAGTTTGGCGATCAGGCCGTTGACCTTGCCGCCTGGCAGTTGTCCGCCTTCACCCGGCTTGGCGCCCTGGGCCACCTTGATCTGCAGCACTTCGGCGTTGACCAGGTATTCCGGGGTCACGCCGAAACGGCCCGTGGCAACCTGCTTGATTTTCGAGCTCTTGATGGTGCCGTAACGCGCCGGGTCTTCACCGCCTTCACCGGAGTTGGAACGCGCACCCAGGCGGTTCATGGCTTCGGCCAGGGCTTCGTGAGCCTCAGGCGACAAGGCGCCCAGGGAAATACCGGCGGAGTCGAAACGCTTGAGGATCGACTCCAGTGGTTCGATCTCGCTGATGGCCAGCGGCGTGTCCAGGGTTTTCACCTTGAACAGGTCGCGGATCATCGACACCGGGCGGTTATCCACCAGCGCGGTGTATTCCTTGAACTTGGCGTAGTCGCCCTGCTGTACGGCAGCTTGCAGGGTGTTGACCACGTCCGGGTTGTAGGCGTGGTATTCGCCACCGTGCACGAACTTCAGCAGGCCGCCTTGCTGGATCGGCTTGCGCGCGCTCCAGGCTTCGGCTGCCAGGGCTTTCTGTTCGGCTTCGATGTCGACGAAACGTGCGCCCTTGATGCGGCTCGGCACACCACGGAAGCTCATCTCGCAGACTTCTTCCGACAGGCCGATGGCTTCGAACAATTGAGCGCCGCGGTAGGACGTGACGGTGGAGATGCCCATCTTCGACAGGATCTTCAGCAGGCCCTTGGTGATGCCTTTACGGTAGTTCTTGAACACCTCGTAGAGGTCGCCCAGGACTTCACCGGTGCGGATCAGGTCGCCGAGTACTTCGTACGCCAGGAACGGGTACACCGCGGAGGCGCCGAAGCCGATCAACACCGCAAAGTGATGCGGGTCGCGGGCGGTGGCGGTTTCAACCAGGATGTTGGAGTCGCAACGCAGGCCTTTTTCGGTCAGGCGGTGGTGCACCGCACCGGTAGCCAGGGATGCGTGGATCGGCAGCTTGCCCGGGGCAATGTGGCGGTCGGTCAGGACGATCTGGGTACGACCGGCGCGCACGGCTTCTTCAGCCTGATCGGCAACGTTGCGCACAGCGGCTTCCAGGCCGAGGCTCTCGTCGTAGTTCAGGTCGATGATCTGCCGGTCGAAGCCCGGCCGATCCAGGGTCATCAACGAACGCCACTTGGCCGGGGAAATGACCGGCGAGCTGAGGATCACGCGGGAAGCGTGCTCAGGCGATTCCTGGAAGATGTTGCGCTCGGCACCGAGGCACACTTCCAGCGACATCACGATGGCTTCACGCAGCGGGTCGATCGGCGGGTTGGTCACCTGGGCGAACTGCTGACGGAAATAGTCGTACGGCGTGCGCACGCGCTGGGACAGCACGGCCATTGGCGTGTCATCGCCCATGGAGCCGACGGCCTCGTAGCCTTGCTCGCCCAATGGACGCAGCACCTGGTCACGTTCTTCGAAGGTGACCTGGTACATCTTCATGTACTGCTTGAGCTGGTCGACGTCGTAGAAAGCCGAACCGTGGTCGTTGTCTTCCATGGTCGCCTGGATGCGCAGGGCGTTCTTGCGCAGCCATTGCTTGTACGGGTGACGGGACTTCAGGCGGTTGTCGATCGCATCGGTGTCGAGGATCTGACCGGTTTCGGTGTCCACGGCGAGGATCTGGCCCGGGCCGACGCGGCCCTTGGCGATCACGTCTTCCGGCTGGTAATTCCACACGCCGATTTCCGACGCCAGGGTGATGAAGCCGTTGGTGGTGGTCACCCAACGCGCCGGGCGCAAGCCGTTACGGTCAAGCAGGCACACGGCGTAGCGACCGTCGGTCATTACCACGCCGGCCGGGCCGTCCCACGGTTCCATGTGCATCGAGTTGTACTCATAGAACGCCCGCAGGTCGGGGTCCATGGTCTCGACGTTCTGCCACGCTGGCGGAATGATCATGCGCACGCCACGGAACAGGTCGATGCCGCCGGTGACCATCAGCTCGAGCATGTTGTCCATGCTGGAGGAGTCGGAACCCACGCGGTTGACCAGCGGGCCGAGCTCTTCCAGGTCCATCAGGTCGTTGGCGAACTTGGTGCGACGGGCCACAGCCCAGTTGCGGTTGCCGGTGATGGTGTTGATCTCGCCATTGTGGGCGAGGAAGCGGAATGGCTGGGCCAGCGGCCATTTCGGCAGGGTGTTGGTGGAGAAGCGCTGGTGGAACACGCAGATTGCGGTTTGCAGGCGCTCATCGCTCAGGTCTGGATAGAAGGCGGTCAAATCCGCCGGCATCATCAGGCCTTTATAAATGATGGTCTTGTGGGAAAAGCTGCAGATGTAGTGGTCGGTGTCGGCAGCGTTGGCCACGGACGAGCGACGACGGGACGTGAACAGCTTGATCGCCATGTCCTGGTCGCTCAGGCCGTCGCCGGCGATGAACACTTGTTCGATCTGCGGCAGGCGCTCCAGGGCCAGGCGGCCGAGTACGCTGGTGTCGATTGGCACTTTGCGCCAGCCGACGAGCTGCAGGCCGGCGGCCAGGATCTCGCGGTTCATGTTCTCGCGAGCGGCTTCGGCTTTTACCGGGTCCTGGTTGAAGAACACCATGCCCACGGCGTACTGCTTGGGCAAATCGGTGCCGAAATGCTCCTTGGCGACAGCGCGCAGGAACTGGTCGGGCTTTTGAATCAGCAAGCCGCAACCGTCACCGGTCTTGCCGTCGGCGTTGATCCCACCGCGGTGGGTCATGCAGGTCAGGGCCTCGATGGCCGTTTGCAAAAGGGTATGACTGGGCTCGCCCTGCATATGGGCTATCAGGCCGAAACCGCAGTTATCCTTGAATTCATCGGGTTGGTACAGACCTGCTTTCATAGACACTTTCTCACCAGGCTGCCTCTTATTTCGAGGCAAATTTCTTTTCAATTCAACCGGTTACCTTCCACGCCGAACGTACGCCGGCTTAGCGGGGGCAAAAGGGAGGTCATTGTACACACCGACACAGACGCTCACAAATTTAGCGACGACATGTCGCAAATCTATGTCGCATTTATGAAAGGTTTAAAGCGATATGCTGTGCTAGTCAAAACTTTTTTAATTCTGACCGCTACGACTCAAAAGCTACTGTGACGCAGACACCACAAAGCGCGCGGCCTTCAGGGCTGCACGCTGTGTTGTTTTTTTTGAGGTGCCGAGAGGGCGGCCTGGGTAAGGCCGCCGGATCTTCAGCGAGTTGTTGCCAGTTCTTGTTGAACGCTGGCGACAGTGCGAGGCCAAGGTTTACCAGCCTGAACCTTCGCTGGCAAGGCCTTGATAGCGGATTCCGCTGCGGTACGGCTGGAGAAGTTGCCGTAAGTGATCACGTAGAGAGGCTTGCCGTTGAGTACTTTCTTGAAATAACGGTACTCGCCGCCCTGCTCTTTCACGAACGCCTGGGCGTTGGCTTCGGAGCTGGTGCCGAGGATCTGCACCACGAAGTTACCGGTAGGCTGGCTGCTGTACCAGCTGCTGCCGGTGGCGCCGGCCTTGGCCACGGTCACAGGTTTTTCAGCAGGCTTGGCGGCTGGAGCCGGTTTGGCCACCGGCGCCGGGGCTACAGGCTTGGCAACCGGCGCCGGCTTGGCGGTGGCAACCTGGGCCGGTGCAGGCGCAGGCTTGGCAGCCGGCTGACCCGCTGGTACGCCAGCCGGTGGTGCAGTGGTGGTGACGGTCGGTGGCGTGGCGCTGGAGCCTTCAACCGGCACGCCGTCATCCCCTTCGCTGATACCGCCCGCAGCCTCGGCCAGCGGGCCACGCATCACAGGCTGGCCAACCATTGGCAGGTTGGTGGGTTGGCCGGAGTTGGCAAATTCAACGTTCGGTGTTGGCTTGCCCAGTGGCAACTGCGCCTGTTCGGTTGGCGCGCCAGCGGTGGTCGGGGCCTTGTTGCGACCTGGAATCAACCAGGCGGCGGCGACAGCGACCACGACAACGGCAGAAATTGCCAATACGTGCTTCTTCGGCATAGTAAACCCCATCTTTGGACGCTTAACCGCTGAGCGGCTGGCAATCATGGCTTCGATCATTGCATCCCGGGCAACCTGGTTGATGGTGCCAGGCCAGCCGTCGGAGCTTTCGTGAATATCAGAGATCTGCGAAGCAGAGAAAAGTTCGATGCCCTGCCCTGCGCCTTCCAGCCGTTGGGCCAGGTATTCGCGGGTTTCTTCCTCTTCGTAAGGCTGCAGTTCGATGACGTGGAACAGCTCCTGCTCGCCGCTGATCTGCTCCAGCTCGGCAATCAGCGAAGACTCGCCAAACAGGAACACATGGGGGCGACCTTCAGGCGTACCGGCCGCCAGGGCCAGCAAGGCCTCCAGGGCGGATTCGTCGAGCTGCTCGGCGTCGTCCACCAGCAGGTAGACTTCCTGGCCCGTCAGGCCCAGTTGCACCACTTGCTTGAGGATTGCGTTCGGCTCGGCAGTGGACACGTCCAGGGCCTGGGCTACCTGACGCAACACACCTGCCGCATCACCGGCGCCACGGGCGGAAACCACCACGCTCTGCACCGATTGCTTGTTGGTGCTGGCAACCAGCGCCTGGCGCAGCAAGGTCTTGCCGCTGCCCAATGGGCCGGTGACCACCAGCAACAGCTGGCTGTAGCGCGCCAGGTGGTGCAATTGCCCCAGCACCGGCTTGCGTTGCGCAGGGAAAAATTTGAAACCAGGCACCCGTGGAGCAAAAGGGTCGTGGCTTAACTGGTAATGGCCGAGGAACGCCTCGTCGGCATGCAAACTAGTCATCGGGATCTTATTAACCTTTAAGCTGGGCCAGGGCGCGGTAATCCGCTCCCAGCGTGGCCTGTAAAATCTCTTTCGGATAATCGTCGGTCACTACCGCTTCGCCCATTCGGCGCAACAGCACCAGTCGCAGTCGACCGTCGATCACTTTCTTGTCTATTGCCATGTGTTCGAGAAAATCTGCCTCGGTCATCTCCTCGGGAGGAATGACCGGCAACCCGGCGCGCTGGAACAGGCGGATCCCGCGATCACGCTCCTGGGCGCTGATCCAGCCCAGGCGCTGCGACATCTCAAGTGCCATTACCGTGCCAGCCGCTACGGCCTCTCCATGCAACCACACACCATAGCCCATGTGGGTCTCGATCGCATGGCCGAAGGTGTGGCCGAGGTTCAAGGTAGCGCGTACGCCGGACTCACGCTCGTCGGCATTCACCACCAGTGCCTTGGCGGCGCAGGAGCGGGAAATCGCTTCGGTCAGTGCCACCTGGTCCAGGGCGCGCAGGGCGTCGACATGCTCTTCAAGCCAGGTCAGGAACGGCTCGTCGCAGATCAGCCCGTACTTGATGACTTCCGCCAGGCCTGCGGACAACTCGCGAGGCGGCAGGGTATTGAGGGTCGCGGTGTCGATCAGCACCACATTCGGCTGATAGAACGCGCCGACCATGTTCTTGCCCAGCGGGTGGTTGATGCCGGTCTTGCCACCCACCGACGAATCGACCTGGGACAGCAAGGTGGTCGGCACCTGGATAAAATCCACGCCGCGCTGATAGCAGGCGGCCGCAAAGCCGGCCATGTCGCCGATCACCCCACCGCCCAGCGCCACCACAGTGGTGCGCCGGTCATGACGGGCCGTCAGCAGGCCATCGAAGATCAGTTGCAGGGTTTCCCAGGTCTTGAAGGCCTCGCCGTCAGGCAACACCACCGAGATCACCGAGTACGCCGCCAGGCTGCGGCTCAGACGCTCAAGATACAGCGGCGCGACCGTTTCGTTGGAGATGATCGCCACTTGTCGCCCGGCAATATGCGGTGCGAGCAACTCGGGCAGGTCCAACAAACCTTCGCCAATGTGGATCGGGTAGCTGCGCTCGCCAAGATCGACCTTAAGTGTCTGCATGTGTCCCCGCGTTGAAGATGAAAGCAGGCGTATTGCCCTACATTAACGTTGTCGGCAACGTCGGGATCTGACGCCGCCTGATGGCTCTACGCCACAACTCGGACGGTCATGACGCGCCGCCGAGAATAGCGCATTTCGGCTCTGGCTTTAACGGGGTGGCAACTGCGCCAGGCGCTCAAGAATGTCGAGAACGACCATTCGTGGCGGCCGCTCATCGGTTTCCACCACCAGATCGGCGATTTCCCGATAAAGCGGGTCGCGCAGCGTCAGCAGGTCCCGCAGGGTTTTCGCCGGGTCGGCGGTGCGCAACAACGGGCGATTGCGATCGCGAGCGGTGCGGCCCACCTGCTGCTCGACAGAGGCATGCAGGTAAACCACGCGACCGCCGGCGTGCAGCGCCCGGCGATTCTCATCGCGCATCACCGCGCCGCCGCCGGTGGCCAATACCACGCCATCGCAGCCGCACAGCTCGGCAATCATCGCCTGCTCGCGGTCGCGAAAGCCCAGTTCGCCTTCCTTATCGAAGATCCACGGGATATTGGCGCCCGTGCGCAATTCAATTTCCTTGTCGGAATCTTTGAATGGCAGGCGCAGCTCTTTGGCCAGCAAACGGCCGATGGTGCTTTTTCCAGCCCCCATCGGTCCAACAAGAATCAAATTTCGCACAGAATCAACGACTCACAGCAATCGCCTGGTTATTCATAATACGCGGAGTCAGGAATACCAGCAGCTCGGATTTTTTCTCCGAAACCACATCCCGCCGGAAAAGGCGGCCAAGATACGGCACATCGCCCAAAAATGGCACTTTATCTACCACTTTGCTTTGAGTATTGGAGAAAACCCCGCCAATCACGATGGTCTCCCCATCCTTGACCAACACCTTGGCGTTGACCTCGTTTTTCTTGATCGGCGGCACGTCGTTGAGTTTGTTCAGGTAGTCGGGCTCATCCTTGGTAACCTTGACCTCCATGATCACCCAGCCATCCGGGGTGATTTGCGGGGTCACTTCCAGCGACAGCGAGGCCTCCTTGAATGACACCGAGGTGGCCCCGGTAGAACTGGACTCCTGATAGGGAATCTCGGTACCCTTTAGGATTCGCGCGGTTTCCTTGTCGGAGGTGACCACCTTGGGCTGCGAGACAATTTCCCCGTTGCCGGTTTTTTCCATGGCAGTCAGTTCCAGGTCCAGCAGCAGGTTGTCGGTGATGAAGGCGACACCCAGGCCGGCGCTGCCGTTGACCGTACCCAGATCGACAAACGGTGAGCTGGGCGGACTTTCGGGCGGCTCGGCTCCGTCCGCCAGCGGGGTTCTGATCCCGCCAGCGCCCCAGTTCCCCCGGTTGGCCTGTCCGCCCCAGCGCACGCCGAGACTTTTGTCGTAATCCACATTGGCCTCGACAATCCGCGCCTCGATCATCACCTGCCGCACCGGTATATCCAGCTGCGCGACGATCCGGCGCAGCTCCTCCAGGCGCTCCTGGGTCTGGTAGGCGATGATGTTGTTGGTGCGGTCATCCACCGCCACCGAGCCGCGCTCATCGGTTGCACCTTCCAGGCCCACGGCCGACTGGAACAGCTTGGCCAGGTCCGCCGCCCTGGCATAGTTGACCTGCAACAACTCGCGGCGCAGCGGCGCCAACTCAGTCATTTGCTTGCGCGACTCCAGCACCAGCAACTCCCGAGCGGCCAACTCCTCCGCCGGCGCGACCAGCAGCACGTTGGCCGTCACACGCTTATCCAACCCCTTGGTTTGCAGCACCAGGTCCAGGGCCTGGTCCCATGGCACGTCCTTGAGCCGCAAGGTGATCGAACCCTGCACCTCATCGCTGGCCACCAGATTGAGGCCGGCAACATCGGCAATCTGCTGCAGCACCGCACGCAGTTCTATGTTCTGGAAATTGAGGGACAGCTTGTCGCCAGTAAATGCAACCCGTGCGGTGCTCAGGGGCACGTTGCCAGGTGGCGGCAGGTGAATCAGGTCGATTCGATTGGGCACAGCCAGGACCATCGGTGCCGTGAACGCTATCCATAGCGCCACACCGAAGGACGAAAAAGTCCTTTTCATTGTTTGTTTCCGTTATGAGTTTACGTTCAGGGCAAGGGTTTGCGAGCGTTCCAGCCAAGCGCCCTGGCCATCCGGGAAAAGCTCGGCCAGCTCGACATGGGAGTCATGAATCGCAGTGATGCGCCCGTGGTCCGGGCCCAGGTAATCGCCGATTGCCAGGCGATGGATAGACGCGGCTCCACGCAGCAGCGCGAAGGTTTGCGTCCCCAGGGACAAGGTGCCGACCATCTCGAACTGCTCCACGGCGAGGCTTTCGAGCACGCCTCGGGGCCTGGCGAGATCGGGGCCCGTCGCCGGTCGCCCAACGGGCCGCACACGCTGGCGAGAGGGCGACTGGAAAGGATCACGCAAGGACGCAAAATCGTAGGCAACTGGCGGCGGACCGGATTCGGCCAAAGCCTGCGATGAATCGCGCAAGTCATCACCCGCCTGCTGGTGGTAGCGATAAGTCTTGGCCACCAGGCTGAGGCGCAACAACGAGGGATTTGCGTGGCTGAACGCCAAGTCATGCACCGTAACAATCCGAGGCAAACCGGCCACGCCGTTGATGAACGCCGCCAGATCAGGAAAAGCCCCGGTGACGCCAATCTGCATGGGCAGCTCGATGTAGAGGGGCCGAGGCTGCTCACCCAGAAGTTCGATGCTCTCCAGTACCAGGCCATTGGCGGCACCCAGGCGGCTGATATCTTCAAGCAGGCCGGGCACTTCGGTATCGGCTGGCAACTGCCGCAACAGGTTGGCGAAACGGCCTTGCATCGTTTCCAGTGCGCGGGCCTGAGATTCCAGACCCGCTGCCTGGCTGGTCTTCAGCGCTACCTGCTGCTCAAGTACCCCTTCCTGCACCTCTAGCTGGTGCAATTGCGCCCGTGACCCGCTCAAGTAGAAGGTGCTGCCCGCTATCCACAGCAGGCAAACAACCGCGCCACCCAGCAACGCCTTGGCAGGCAGGGGCCAGTTGGCGGCGTTTCGGTAGAGCTGGGCAATTTCAAGTTCCGTCAGCCTTGGCAGGCCTGACGCCCCTCTCATTGGCGCACCTCATCCGAATGACCATGGCGCACCGTCAGTTGAAAGCCGTTGTCATCGCCGCCCTGCGCGCCCCGAACCCGTTGAAGCCTTGGCGCCTGCAAGTCATCCGCGGCCTCAAGGCCACGCATCAACTGAGCAATGTCCTGGTTCGACTCGGCAGTGCCGCTGATCGAAACAGAACCACCGTCCACGCTCACCTCTCGCAACTGCACGCCGTCCGGCACGGCACGGGCCAACTGGTCCAGCAACTGGGCACCCTTCGAACGGTCGTCCTGCAAACCCTGCACGACCTTCATCCGCTCCATCAACTGCTGGCGCTGTTCATGCAACTCGTCGATGGCCTTGATCCGGGAGTCGAGCCCGGTGACACCCTGGCTCAACTGGCTGTTGCGAGCCATTTGCCGGTCAATCGCGCGATCGATCACCTGGTCTGCCAGCCATACCGCAGCCAGGGCCACAGCCGCAGCCCCCAGCAAGAACACCAGGAAGTATTTGCGCCGCCGCTCATTCCGTTCTGCGCGCCACGGCAGCAGGTTGATTCGTGTCATCAGTCGAAACTCCTCAGGGCCAACCCACAGGCCACTCCCATTCCCTGGGCATCCACGGCCCATCGCGCGCCATCGACACGACGGCCCGGCGTGATGCTGCCCGAAGCCTGCCTGCCCGCGCGAGCCAATGCAAATGCTTCGACATCCACTATCCGCGTCGCCAGCCCGGCCAGGGCCAAAACCGCCTCACGGGCCTCCACCTGCTCCTTGAGGCAGGCAACCAGCAGCACCTCGATTCGCTGTGGATCATGGGCCGACGGGCCCTGCACCTGAAAGTCGATGGCCACATCTTCCAACGGATAAGGAATGTACTGGTCTGCTTCCACGTGGATTCGACGCGTCATTTCAGCCTCGGTGAGCCCCACCTCCATCTCGATCACCCGGGTAATCACCGAAGGCCCGGCCACGGCCACGGCGGCCTGCCTGAGTGATGTATGGGCCTGTGCCAGCGCCCGGGAAAGGGCCTGCGCGACGGCATCAAAATCGACCACGCTGCTGTCGACCACCGCATGGGCCGGCAACTGCTGCATGCCATAGGCCCGGACGCTGTAGCCGCCGCCTGAAACCTCCAGCTCCACCAACTTGACACCGGCGTCATTGATATCAACACCGAGGACGGCATCGGCTTTTCGCCTGAAAAATCCCTTTCGCATAAAACTCCCCAAAACTTTCCCTGTCTTACGGACTGATTGTTGCCAGGCTTCATGCATTCGGTCGGCTTGTACGAGCGGCGCGAATGACGCCCGAAGCCGAAAAATGCTTTAATGCCCAGCGTTTTTTCCCGCGTTTATCTGCTGGCCGGGTCGATCCACCGCTTGCCGTGCATGCCCCGACGCCTAACCCATTCTTTTCCTTGGAAATCCAAAAGCCTTGATTCGTCTGCTGAAGTTTTTCGGGTACTCCATTGTCGCGATCGTCTGCGGGCTGATGCTCGTGCTCAGCGGGGCCTATCTCTACCTTAGTCCGGGTTTGCCCTCCGTAGAGGCCCTGAGAAGTATCCAGTTGCAGATTCCTTTGCGGGTCTACAGCAGCGATGAAAAACTGATCGCGGAGTTCGGCGAAATGCGCCGCACCCCGATCCGTTTCGCCGACATTCCACCCAATTTCATCAACGCCCTGCTGTCGGCTGAAGACGATAACTTCGCCAATCACTATGGCGTCGACCCAAGCAGCCTGGTGCGGGCCGCCACGCAGTTGGTAAAAAGCGGACACATTCAGTCCGGTGGCAGCACCATCACCATGCAGGTGGCGAAGAACTTCTTCCTGACCAGCGAACGCAGCTTTTCCCGCAAGGCCACGGAAATCCTCCTGGCGTTGCAGATCGAACGTCAGCTGACCAAGGACGAGATCCTTGAGCTGTACGTCAACAAGATCTACCTCGGCAACCGTGCCTACGGCATCGAGGCGGCTTCCCAGGTTTACTACGGCAAGTCGATTCGTGACGCCAGCCTGGCGCAGATGGCGATGATTGCCGGCCTGCCAAAGGCGCCTTCACGCTTCAACCCGCTGGCCAACCCGGCGCGCAGTAAAGAGCGTCGCGACTGGATCCTGGGCCGCATGTACAAACTGGGCAAGATCGACCAGGCCGCGTACGAAAGTGCCGTGGCCGAGCCGTTGAACGCCAGCTACCACGTACCAACGCCGGAAGTGAATGCCCCGTATATCGCCGAAATGGCCCGTGCCGAGATGGTCGGCCGTTACGGCAGCGAGGCGTACACCGAAGGTTTCCGCGTGACCACCACGATTCCGAGCAACCTGCAGGAAATCGCCAACAAGTCGGTGCACGATGGCCTGGTCGCCTACGATCAGCGTCACGGCTACCGTGGCCCTGAATCGCGCCTGCCGGGCAAGACCCTGAGCGCCTGGACCGTCGAGCTGGGCAAACAGCGCCCGATCAGCGGCCTTGAGCCCGCCATCGTCACCCAGGTGAAGAAAGATGGCGTGCAGGTACTGACCCGCACTGGCGAAGAACATGTGTCGTGGGACAGCATGAAATGGGCTCGCCCGTTCCTGAACACCAACAGCATGGGCGCGATGCCCAAGCAGCCGTCGGACGTGGCGCAGGTCGGTGACCTGATCCGCGTGCAGCGCCAGAAAGACGACAGCCTGAAATTCAGCCAGGTGCCGGTGGCACAGGGCGCACTGGTATCGCTTGACCCGCAGAACGGTGCAATCCGTGCCCTGGTCGGCGGCTTTGCCTTCGAGCAGAGCAACTACAACCGCGCCACCCAAGCCAAGCGCCAGCCAGGTTCGAGCTTCAAGCCGTTCATCTACAGCGCCGCCCTGGACAGCGGCTACACCGCCGCCAGCCTGGTCAACGATGCACCGATCGTGTTTGTCGACGAGTACCTGGACAAGGTCTGGCGCCCGAAGAACGACACCAACACCTTCCTTGGCCCGATCCGCATCCGCGAGGCGCTGTACAAGTCGCGTAACCTGGTGTCGATCCGCCTGCTGCAAGCGATGGGTGTAGGCAAGACCATCGACTACATCACCCGCTTCGGCTTCAACAAGTCGGACCTGCCGCCCAACCTGTCCCTGGCACTGGGTACGGCCACGCTGACGCCGATGGAAATCGCCACCGGCTGGAGCACCTTTGCCAACGGCGGCTACAAGATCACGCCGTACCTGATCGACAAGATCGAAAGCCGTAGCGGCGAAACCCTGTTCACCGCCAACCCGCCACGGGTTCCGGGCGACGTGGTCAATGGCGTCGCAGCCACTGACGGCCAGGCAGCACCGACCAACGGCGGCATCACCATCGAGCCGACGCCAGGCGAAGCCCCGGCCGCCGGTGCACCCGCCGCGCCACAAGCGCCGGCCGTGGCTGAGCGTGTCGTGGATGGCCGTACCACCTACATCCTCAACAGCATCCTGGAAGACGTGATCAAGAAGGGTACTGGCCGTCGCGCACTGGCCCTGGGCCGCGCTGACATCGCCGGTAAAACCGGTACCACCAACGACTCCAAGGATGCATGGTTCTCGGGCTACAACGCCGATTACGTGACCACCGTATGGACCGGTTACGACCAGCCGGAAAGCCTCGGTCGCCGCGAGTTCGGCGGTACTGTCGCACTGCCGATCTGGATGAGCTACATGGGTGCCGCGCTCAAGGATATGCCGCTGCATACCCAGCCTGAGCCGGAAGGCATTCTCAGCCTGCGGATCGACCCGGTCAGCGGTCGTGCGGCAGCACCGAGCACGCCAAATGCGTACTTCGAGCTGTTCAAGAGCGAAGACACGCCACCGTCGGTCAACGAACTGGGCAACGGTGTTGCACCGGGCAGCCCGCTGCCGGCGGATGAGGCGGCGCCGATCGACTTGTTCTGACGTAATCGCCAGCCACAAAAAAAGCCCCGACTCGCAAGAGCCGGGGCTTTTTGTTGGTGCGCTACAACGGCTTAGCCGTTGAACACATCATCCACGCTTTGCAGCGGGTAGTGCTTCGGATACGGCAGGGTGGCCACACCGGTCTCGATCGCGGCTTTGGCCACGGCATCGGAGATCAGGGTGATCAGGCGCTTATCCATTGGTTTCGGGATGATGTATTCACGACCGAATTCCAGCTTGATACCGCCGTAGGCGTCGCACACTTCCTGAGGCACCGGCAGCTTGGCCAGTTCACGCAGGGCATTGGCGGCAGCCACTTTCATCTCTTCGTTGATGCGCTTGGCGCGAACGTCCAGGGCACCACGGAAGATAAACGGGAAGCCCAGAACGTTGTTGACCTGGTTCGGGTAGTCCGAACGGCCGGTGGCCATGATCACGTCGCTACGGGTGGCGTGGGCCAGTTCCGGGGAGATCTCCGGGTCCGGGTTGGAGCACGCGAACACGATCGGGTTGGCCGCCATGGACTTGAGGCCTTCGGCGCTCAGCAGGTTCGGGCCGGACAGGCCAACGAACACGTCTGCACCGTCGAGGGCGTCAGCCAGGGTACGCTTGGAGGACGGATGCGCGAACATCGCCTTGTACTGGTTCAGGTCGGTACGCTCGGACTGAACAACGCCCTTGCTGTCGACCATGTAGATGTTTTCCAGCTTGGCGCCCATGCTCACCAGCAACTTCATGCAGGAGATGGCTGCAGCGCCGGCGCCCAGGCACACGATCTTGGCTTCGCCGAGGGTTTTGTCAGCGATTTCCAGGGCGTTGATCATGCCGGCCGCAGTAACGATTGCGGTGCCGTGCTGGTCATCGTGGAAAACCGGAATGTCGCACTGTTCGATCAGGGCCTTTTCGATCTCGAAGCACTCAGGTGCCTTGATGTCTTCCAGGTTGATGCCACCGAACGTAATGGAGATACGTTTTACGGTGTCGATGAAAGCCTGTGGGCTCTCGGAGTCGACTTCGATGTCGAATACGTCAATGCCGGCGAAGCGCTTGAACAGCACGCCTTTACCTTCCATGACTGGCTTGGAAGCCAATGGGCCGAGGTTACCCAGGCCCAGGATCGCGGTGCCATCAGAGATCACTGCAACCAGGTTGCCTTTGCCGGTGTACTTGTAAGCCAGTTCAGGATCGCGGGCGATTTCACGTACGGGCTCGGCAACGCCAGGGCTGTAGGCCAGCGACAGGTCGCGGGCGGTGGCAGTGGCTTTGGTGAGCTCTACACTCAGCTTTCCTGGACGAGGATGGGCATGATATTCGAGAGCGGCAGTTTTCAAATCAGACATATCGGCATTCCGCTTTTACTGTTGGTCGACGGACCGCCGAGGATACGCGTGTCGCAAAGTCCCCACAAGACTGGGCAGTCACAGGTGTCAAGGGCCCTGCCCTACGACTTTTGGCCAAGAGCCACGGGATACAAGGGCTCAACTGTTCACAATCACACGAAAAAATGTCTACAATTTTTTTCTTACGGCATCCGCTGAAGCATGCCGGGATCGGTCAGTGGCAACAGCCAGCGCGCCTGGCCATTTTTCAGGCCGCCGTGTCGGGAACGGTCCAGCACCCAGCCTCGGGCTTCGATGGACTGGCCCTGCAAACCGTTTAACACCGCGCTGTCGAACTGGTCCACAAGATTGGGTGCAATGCGTAATACCAGTGAGTCCTGCAACTCAATCCAGATTCCGCCGCGATTGCGCTCGATGTTGCTCACCTGGCCACTGACCACGGCAAAGCCCGAGCGCTGGATCTTCGCCGCATCGACCACCGGTGACTGACGCCACACCCCCAAACGGGCCTGCCGGGCGCTGCGTTCCGCGGCCTGCTGGCAGGTAACCAGCTCCACATTCGGCGCGACCGCCACCAGGAAACCGAGGCCTTCGGCGAGCAACTGCGCCTCCAGATTCGCACCGTTGGCGCCGTAGAGATGGGCCAGGGTGCGCCCGTACCGGTCCTTGCTCTCACGGCCGGGCACCACGCCCACTCGCCCGTTGCTCGCATCCACCAGGCTTTGCAAACGCTCGCGAGCAGCCACGGCGAAAGGCTCGTCAGTGCGGCCCTTCTTGCCGGTTTCCGGGGCATTGACGCCGATCATGCGCACGCTGCGGTCGTCCTTGAGGCGCACGGTGTCGCCATCCACCACCCGTTGCACGTCGAACGTGGCCACGGTCGTGGGCGCCGGGCAGAACACCTCGGCCTGGGCGGGCGCGAGCCAAATCGCAGACACAAAAAAGGCGCCCACCAGGGACGCCTTTTTCATCAGCGAGGACAAGCCATACAGGCCATCCAAGCGAACCAGCCTTACTCGGCTTTAGGAGCAGCTTTAGCGCCGAAAGCACCGAAGCGGGTCTTGAAGCGATCAACACGGCCGCCAACATCCAGAGTCTTCTGCTTGCCGGTGTAGAACGGGTGGCACTCGTTGCACACGTCGATTGGCAGAGCTTTGCCGAAAGTCGAACGGGTTTCGAACTTGTTACCGCAACTGCAGGTAACGTCGATGGCAACATAGTTTGGATGGATATCGGCTTTCATGGTGTATTCCTCAGGCTAGCGTGCCGCCAATCAACACTATTGTTGAATACCGCACGTAATTAGGCCGCGGATTCTACCAGACCTTTTTAAACGCGCAAGAAGCACTACGGCCCCTTTCATCAGAAAAGCGCGGCATACACAAGGCACTGTGGGAGCCGGGCTTGCCCGCGATGCAGGCGCTGCGGTGTCTCAGGCGCACCGTGTCGATACTGTCGCGGGCAAGCCCGGCTCCCACATCCACCGCTGGTCTGCTAGGCTCCCGCCCTTCTTCGCCGCCCGTCATATGAGAACCCCCGCGTGCCCGACGCCATTTTGCGCCTCGCCCTGCCCTCGCCCCTGCGCCGCCTGTTCGATTACCGGGCACCTGCCGGCGTATTGCGGTCGCAGTTGCAGCCCGGCATGCGCGTGCGGGTGCCGTTTGGCCGCCGGGAGATGATCGGCATCCTGGTAGAGGTCGCCGATCACAGTGAAGTGCCCGCCGAGAAGCTCAAGCCCGCCGTGGCCATCCTCGACACCACGCCCCCGCTGCCGCCCGCGCTGTTCAAGCTGTGCCTGTGGACCTCGCAGTATTACCAGCACAGCCTCGGCGACACCTTGAGCTGGGCGCTGCCGGTGCTGTTGCGCCAGGGCGAACTGGCCGAGGCGCGCCAGGAGCGTTTCTGGTCGATGGTGCCGGGCGCGCGCATGGACGACCCGCGCATCGCCCGCGCCCCGCGCCAGCGAGAAGCCCTGGCGACGCTGGCCCAGCACCCCCACGGCGTCGCCCATCAGCTATTAAGCAAGCTGATGCTGAGCAAGGACAGCCTGGATTTGCTGCTGGCCAAGGGCATGGTGCAAGTGGAGATCCGCAAGCACGCGCCCGGTGAGCGCCACGAACACTGGCTGGCCCAGCCGGAGCTGCCACTCAACCCGGAACAACGCGCCGCCTGCGAGGCGATTCGCGCCGGTTTCGACAGCTTCCACGCGTTCCTGCTGGCCGGCGTGACCGGCAGCGGCAAGACCGAAGTGTATTTGCAGTTGATCCGCGAAACCCTCGAAGCCGGCAAACAGGCGCTGGTGCTGATCCCCGAGATCAACCTCGGCCCGCAAACCCTGGCGCGTTTCGAACAGCGCTTCAACGCGCGCATCGCCCTGGTGCACTCGGCGGTCAACGACCGCGAGCGCCTGGAATCCTGGCTCGCCGCCCGGGACGGCGAGGCCGACATTATTATCGGCACCCGTTCGGCGCTGTTCACCCCGATGAAAAATCCCGGGCTGATCATCATCGACGAAGAACACGACGGCTCCTATAAACAGCAGGAAGGCCTGCGCTACCACGCCCGCGACCTCGCGCTGGTGCGCGCCCGCCAGGAAAACATCCCGATTGTGCTGGGTTCGGCCACTCCCTCCCTGGAAAGCCTGCACAACGCCTACACCGGCCGCTACGGCCTGCTGCGCCTCAACGAGCGGGCCGGCGGTGCCAAGCAGCCACGCTTCCTGCGCCTGGATGTAAAAAGTCGCCCGCTGGACAGCGGCATTTCCGGGCCGATGCAACAAGCCATCGGGCAAACCCTCGCGGCGGGCCAGCAAGTGCTGGTGTTCCTCAACCGCCGGGGTTTTGCGCCGACGCTGCTGTGCCATGACTGTGGCTGGATGTCCGAGTGCAACCGCTGCGATGCGCGGATGACCGTGCACCAGCGCTCCGGCGAGCTGCGCTGCCATCACTGCGGCCATGTGGAGCGGGTGCCGCGTCACTGCCCGCAGTGCGGCAAAGTGGACTTGCGGCCGGTGGGCGCCGGCACCGAGCGGGCCGAGGAGCGCTTGGGCATTCTGTTCCCGGATTACCCGGTATTGCGGGTTGACCGTGACAGCACCTCGCGCAAGGACGCGATGAATCAGCTGTTCGCCACGATCCAGAAAGGCCAGCCGTGCATCCTGGTGGGCACCCAGATGCTTGCCAAGGGGCATCACTTCCCACGGGTGACCCTGGTGTCGATCCTGGATGCCGACGGCGGGTTGTTCTCCGGAGATTTTCGCGCCAGCGAGCGCATGGCCCAGCTGATCGTGCAGGTCGCAGGCCGGGCCGGGCGGGCCGAAGAGCCGGGCAAGGTGATCATCCAGACGCACCTGGCCGACCATCCATTGCTGATTCAACTGACAGAACAAGGCTACTTTGCGTTCGCCGAACAAGCCTTGAGCGAACGCCGCTCCGCCGGTTTGCCGCCGTTTGCGCACCTGGCGCTGCTGCGGGCCGAGGCGCACAAACCCGGGCAGGCCGAAGGTTTCCTCGATGAAGCGTGCAGCGAGGCTGAACGTTTACTGGGGGAACTGGGTCTGACCGGCATCGAGCTGCTGGGCCCCGTGCCCGCTCCGATGGAACGCCGCGCCGGCCGCTACCGCGCCCAGCTACTCTTGCAAGCCAGTGCCCGTGCCCCGCTGCATCGTTTATTAAGCAGCTGGTTACTTGCCCTGGAGCAAATGCCGAGCGGTCGCCAGGTGAGATGGTCGTTGGACGTAGACCCGGTAGATTTGTACTAACCCCCTGTGGCGAGGGAGCTTGCTCCCGCTGGAGTGCGAAACGCTCCCAAAAGTGTGGGGCTGCTTCGCAGCCCAGCGGGAGCAAGCTCCCTCGCCACAGGTTAATCGTCCGTCAAGGTCCAGCGAAGGTTGGCAAGCCCGCCCGCGCCACGGATAATGCCCAGTTTTTCCACCTGCGCATCGCGCGCCACCGCTTGCGGTCGAAAGAGAACACGATGAAAGACACCATTCGCCAGCTGATCCAACAAGCCCTCACCCAACTCGTCAACGAAGGTGTGTTGCCTGAAGGCCTGACGCCGGCGATCCAGGTGGAAAATACCCGTGACAAGACCCACGGTGATTTCGCCAGCAACATTGCGATGATGCTGGCCAAGCCCGCCGGCCTGAAGCCACGCGACCTCGCGGAAAAAATCATCGCCGCGCTGCCGGCCGACCCGCAGGTCACCAAGGCGGAAATCGCCGGCCCTGGCTTTATCAACTTCTTTCAGAACACCCAGGCCCTGGCTTCGCGCCTGGACGCGGCCCTGGCCGACGCCAAAATCGGCGTGCGCAAGGCCGGCCCGGCACAGCGCGTAGCCATCGACCTGTCGGCACCGAACCTGGCCAAGGAAATGCACGTGGGCCACTTGCGCTCCACCATCATCGGCGACGGCGTGGCACGGGTCCTGGAGTTCCTCGGCGACGACGTGATCCGCCAGAACCACGTGGGCGACTGGGGCACTCAGTTCGGCATGTTGATGGCCTATCTGCAGGAAAACCCGATCACCAGCAACGAGCTGTCGGACCTGGAGAACTTCTACCGCGCCGCCAAGAAGCGTTTCGACGAATCCGAAGAATTCGCCGACCGCGCCCGTGGCCTGGTGGTCAAGCTGCAAGCCGGCGATGCCGAATGCCTGGAGCTGTGGGGCCGCTTCCGCGAGATCTCGCTGTCCCACTGCCAGGAAATCTACGAGCTGCTCAACGTCAAACTGACGATGGCTGACGTGATGGGCGAAAGCGCCTACAACGACGACCTGATCAACGTGGTCAACGACCTCAAGGCCAAGGGCCTGCTGGTTGAGAGCAATGGCGCCCAGTGCGTATTCCTCGAAGAATTCAAGACCGCCGACGGCGACCCGCTGCCGGTGATCATCGTCAAGGCCGACGGCGGCTATCTCTACGCCACCACCGACCTGGCGGCCGTGCGCTACCGCAGCGGCGTGCTGAAAGCCGACCGTGCCCTGTATTTCGTTGACCAGCGCCAAGCCCTGCACTTCCAGCAAGTGTTCGAAGTGGCGCGCCGCGCCGGTTTCGTGACCCACCCGATGCAGATGGAGCACATGGGCTTCGGCACCATGAACGGCGCCGATGGCCGCCCGTTCAAGACCCGTGACGGCGGCACCGTGAAGCTGATCGACCTGCTGACCGAAGCCCAGGACCGCGCCTACAACCTGGTGAAGGAAAAGAACCCGGAGCTGGCCGAAGCCGACCTGCGCAACATCGCCCGCGTGGTAGGGATTGGCGCGGTGAAATATGCCGACCTGTCCAAGCACCGCACCAGCGACTACAGCTTCAACTTCGAATTGATGCTCAACTTCGAAGGCAACACTGCGCCCTACCTGCTGTATGCCTACACCCGTGTGGCCGGCGTGTTCCGCAAGCTGGGCAAGGACTTCAGCGAAGTGGAAGGCCAGATCAACCTTGAGGCGCCACACGAGCAGGAGCTGGCCGCCAAGCTGGCGCAATTCGGCGAAGTGCTGAACAGCGTCGGCGAAAAAGGCACGCCGCACATCCTTTGCACCTATTTGTACGAAGTCGCCGGTTTGTTCTCCAGCTTCTACGAGAACTGCCCGATCCTGACCGCAGACGACGAAGCCCAAAAGCAGAGCCGCCTGCGCCTCGCCGCACTGGCAGGACGGACCCTCAAGCAAGGCCTGGAGCTGTTGGGCCTGGAAACTCTGGAGCGTATGTAAGTTGGCTGCCAAGAAAAAACCTGCACCCAAGCGCGGCGCCAGCCGCTACCAGGCACCGGCGAAGAAACCTATCCCGGGCTGGATGTGGCTGGCGATCGGCCTGACGGTCGGCGCATTTGTGGTGTTCCTGATGAAGCTGGATCCGGGCAAGGGCGATGACGTCAAACGGGTCAAGCAAGAGCAGCAGAAGGCCACGAAAATGGCCGAGGCGAACAAGACCGTCCCTAGCCCGACAGCGCCGGTGAAGCCGAAGTACGACTTCTACACGCTGCTGCCGGAATCGGAAGTGATCGTGCCGCCGGATGCCGTGCCGGAGAAAACCCTGCCGACGCCGCAGCCTGTGCCAACCACACCGGTGACGCCGGCGGAAGCGGCGAAAATCGACACTGCCCGGGCCCAGGCTGCGTTGGCCGGGATTACCCCGCCGCCACCGCCACCGGTTGCCACCACCAAGGCGGCGCCGGTGACCAAGTTCTTCCTGCAGGCGGGCTCGTTCCCGAAACAGGCAGATGCGGACCGTGTACGTGCGCAGATTATTCTGCTGGGGCAGGCGGTGACGGTTGAATCGGGCACCGTGAAGGATGCGACCTGGTATCGCGTGCTGGTGGGGCCGTTCAGCAACCGTGAACAGCTGACCGTGGCCCAGAAGCAACTGGCGGGCGCAGGGTTTAGCAACCTGTTGTTACAACAACGCCAAAGCCGCTGATTCCGGAAACAGCATCGGGTTAAAGTGGGAGATTCTATGGTTGAGGGGCAACCCTCAACCAACCTTTGGTTGGTATTCGCTTTGTCCTTTCAGCAATGCAAATACCACTCGAGCAAGCTTACGGGCCAGCATTACCAGTACCTGAGTGGTGCTATAACCCCGCGCCCGTTGTGCTTGATAAAACTCCTTCCATGCAGCCGTTCGGCTGGCCGCCATTGCTGCGTTGTGCAAAAGACGACGCGCTTCTGAGTCGCCACGCTTGCTCAAGCTGCGACGATTATCTTTCTGTCCTGACTTAGAAACGCGTAAATCCATACCCAAG